>CALDSN010000001.1 GCA_937924555.1 uncultured bacterium
TCCTTCGCCACTCCAGCACCAAGATGGTATTTGTTTCCACCACCCAATATGAGAAGATAGGTTATAGCGATTTAGACCCCTTCCTCATTTTGATAAACATTGATACTTTCGAGCCTATCGAGCCTCATATCGCGCAGGGAAAGGTGATGGACTTCATCCAGAGCCGTGAGCGTGAGTTCCACATCTTCAAACGCCAAGCCCTGAAAGCGATTGGCTTAATCAACACCGAGATACAAGAGGATGACCTCGCTGCCATTATCTACACTTCCGGCACCACAGGAAGCTCTAAGGGTGTGATGCTAACCCACAAGAACATTGTGATAGATGCGTTCCTAACCCTCAAAATCCAGAGACTTATTCACGAGGATAGGCTTATCTCCGTGCTCCCCCTACCGCACACCTACGAATGCACCATCGGCTTCATCATCCCCATGATGCAAGGTGCCTGCGTATATTATCTGGATAAGCCTCCCACGGCTAGAGTGCTGATACCTGCCATGCAGAAGATTCAGCCCACCATGATCTTAACCGTTCCCCTCATCATAGAAAAGATATTCAAGCTGCAGATACACCCGCAGCTTACCAAGAACCTGCTGATGCGCGAAATGTACAAGGTGCCCTTCATCCGCAAAGCCCTGCACAAGGTTGCGGGCAAGAAACTGATGAAGACCTTCGGCGGTAAAATACACTTCTTCGGCATCGGAGGAGCGCTGCTTTCTGCCGAAGTGGAACGCTTCCTCTTTGAAGCCGGTTTCCCCTATGCCATTGGCTACGGTTTAACGGAAACTTCCCCGCTAATTGCAGGATGCACCCCTGCGGTAGTGAAATTCCGCTCCACCGGCACAGTGCTGCCCACTCTGGATGTGCGTATTGCCGATCCCGATCCCGTTACCGGAATAGGCGAAATCCAGATTAAAGGCGAGACCGTGATGAAAGGCTATTACCGCGATAAAGAGCGCACCGACAAGGCTTACACCCCAGACGGCTACTTCATGACCGGCGACCTGGGCATCCTGAAGAAAAAGAACTACCTGTACATCAAAGGACGTTGCAAGAACGTGATAATCGGTCCCAATGGGGACAATATCTATGCGGAAGAGCTGGAAGCCAAGCTGAATGAGAACGAGAATGTGCTGGAGTCATTGGTGATGGAATCCGGTGGTAGCATCGTGGGAAGAGTGTTCCTGAACTATGAAACTCTGGATAAGCAGTATGGCATCTCCAAAATGAGCAGCGTGCAAGCAGAGAAGTTCCTGAACAAGTACCTTGAGGATATCCGCAAGCACTTGAATAACAATGTGTCCTCTTTCTCCCGCATCCATAAGCTGATTGAGCAGAAAGAGCCTTTCGAGAAGACCCCCACTCAGAAGATAAAACGCTTCTTGTATCAATAGCTTACATATTTGTACCTACATACAGGATTGGAACTGTATCGCTTCGTCCCTGCGGGAATTACGCTATCATTGCGCTATCAATACGGAGATTGTCCGTAATTAGTCCGCAATGATACCGTAGTACAAACAAGGGACTAGCCTGAAACGACCATGATGTCTGAAGGCTGTTCAAGGTAGAGAATTGGGTCTATGCTTTGTTGTTTGCCCTAATCTGTGCGGTGGACTCCCGGAGATAAAGTGGCTCTAACTCGGCAATATCGCTGGCAATAAGCTGATTAGGCAGTAATCTACCCAGCATATAAAGAGCGGCAGCATTGGGGATGTACTGCAACGGACTGGGGTGAATGATGCTTTGCCCACGCTCCGAAAACAGCGGAGCCATAATCGGTGCAGCAGAACCGCAAAGGATAAACTCCCCCAAATCAAGTTCTGCCAGTTTTTGGGGGCTGAGCACACACGGAGCCATTAGCTCATTGAGATCGCTATCATAATGTGCGGCATAAACTTCCTTCATCTTAGCATCTATGCAGACCAGGATATTAGGCCGTAACCCGGCAAAAGGAAGCGCAGCAAGCAGCAACGAGGAAAAAGCAAATAGCGGAATATTCAAGCCGAAAGCAATCCCCTTGGCTGTGGCAAGACCAATGCGCAATCCGGTGAAAGAGCCGGGCCCATGACACACATACACGGAGCTTAGCTTGCTTTTTTCCACGCCACAGAAGGTAAGGGCATGGTCAATTGCCGGCATCAGGGTCTCGCTGTGGGTGATCTTTATGTCAAACTGGGCAGAATATAGCACCCGCTCCTCGGAGATAATGGCAATTGAGCCGGAGTTTTGAGAACTATCGAGGCAAAGAATCAATTGCCGGCACTCATCCAATCGTCATACAGCTTTTCAAAGAGCAGTTTGTGTTTTGCTTCATCTGATGCCAGACGGCGAAACAGGGTGGAGATCTCCTCATCTGGGAATTTAACGCTCATTTCAGAATAGAGTTTGAAGGATAGTTCCTCACGCTTCATGGCTTTGATGAGGATGCTTTGGTAGCTGAGGTCCAGGGTTTCGGGATCGGCTGTGATGTATTCGCTGATCATCAGATTGGGGGTACGCTGTATATCCTCCGGCTTGGCACCCGTTTGACGCAGCTTCTCTATCACTACTATATGCCCCAATTCCATGGCTTCCAGCTCTTTGAGCATTTGTATCTGGTCACTGAATTTGGCTTCCTTTTGCAACTCACGATAAAACTCCACCGCTTCCTTTTCCCGGTCAACGGCAAAATCGAGTAATTCATTGAATTCTTGCTTGTTCATCTATACCTCAATATTGGTTCTTGCTTGAGCATTCGCAGCAGTACTGCGGGATGCGGTTAAAAAACTACCGGGAAAGCATTAAGCCTTCCCGGTAAGCACTTTATGGATTAATCTAAGGGTTCAAACATATCCTTGCCGACCCCACACTCCGGACAAACAAAATCCTCGGGAAGTTGTTCGAAAGGAACATTGTCGTTATCAGCAGGATCGTAGATCCATCCACATGCGATACATTGATATTTCTGCATTGTTACCTCCTTATCTCTATTTAGTAAGCTTCTGTGTGTATTTCAAAATAACTCTGGGGATGAGCACAGCAAGGACAAAGCTTGGGAGCTTCAGTCCCTTCGTGAATGTACCCGCAGTTGATACACTTCCAGAACAGCTTCTCTTCTCTTTTGAAAACCTTAAGGTCTTTGATATTGTCGTACAGTTTGCGGAAACGCTTTTCATGCTCTTTTTCCACCTTTGCCACCAAACGCCAGGAGAGGGCAATGTCCTTATACCCTTCTTCTTCGGCAATCTCGGCAAACATGGGATAGAGCTCTGTCCACTCTTCCTTTTCGCCATTGGCGGCATACTCAAGATTCTTGAGAGTGTGCTCCGGCGACCATGCCACGGGGTAGGAAGCCATGATGTTGATAACTTCGCCTTCCAAGCCATTCTTCAGCAGGTGCTTGAAGAATACCTTAGCATGTTCTTTCTCGTTATCCGCAGTCTCAATGAAGAGGTTGCATATCTGCTCATAACCCTCTTTCTTGGCTGTTTTAGCGGCATATACGTAGCGCATGCGGGCTTGAGACTCGCCGGCAAAAGACTTCATTAAATTCTCGGCAGTTCTGCTTTCTTTAAAAGACATTGTTACCTCCTATGCCTTCCACAGTCCATGTAAGTTGCAATACTCACGGACGTATAACACTTTTTCCATATTGACGGGGAATTTGGCTTTGGGCTCCATCCCCGGTTTAAGTTCCTTGCGATACACCTTCTTCTCGGTAATCACTTCTATCAAGGCAATATAGTGCTTCTCTTCCATGGGGTGGGGCACACTTCCCACGCTAACTTCTATCTTATCACCAAGATCGGTCACCACCGGAACATGCTTTTCTTTGGCTGCATCCACGGAGTTTTCTACCAATAAATTCATCGGTTGCCCGCAGCAAACTAAATCGCCACCGCCGGCATAAACGACTTCTACCACATTCCCGCAGAGGGGGCAATGCCACAACTGACGCAAAGCTATCATTTGATCCTCCAGTATCTTATTATAATTTCCAAATCTGAATAGGTGGGATTCTTTTGTCAATAGGAATTTTTTGGCTTCCCAGCCTCAAGAATTTCCTTGCCAAAAAGATAGGCATCTGTTTTTATGCCATAAAGTGGTAATATTCTGAAGGAAACTGATAAATGAAACGCCTTGCATTGCTTATCCTGTCGCTGTTTGCGCTTGCCGGATGTGTGCATTACGATGAAGAGCTGTGGCTCAATCGTGATGGCTCCGGACGGGCGAAGCTGCGCCTGATTCACCGCTCCCCCTACGAGAACCCTGAAGAGATTACCCGTAAGGCTTCTCTCCCAGGTATCAATCTGCAAAGATATGACATACAGAGAAAGGGAGCCGATGCAATCTACACCATTGAGTTCAAATTCAAGAGCGTTGAAGCATTCAATAATATCAATGACCAGCTTGGTGCTGCCGACTTCTGGGGTAAGATCACTCTGAATAAAGAGCCGGGGCGTCGCATCACCTTCAAACGCCGTATTGCCTTGGGTAGCCCTGAAAGTGATGATGATTTCGAGAATATCTTCAGCCGGATGCAAACCGAAGATCCTGTGTGGAACTACAAGCTGCATGTCCCATGGAAGATTGTATCCACCAATGCTTCACCCAGTAACACAGACCTCAAAAACCGCACTATCAGTTGGAGTTTCGATACTGGCGCAATGTGGAATCAAAATGGTTTAATGACGGTTGAACTTAAGAAAGGTTTCCCTTGGTTATTGGTGTTTATCGGGATAATCGTCTTTACCCTAACCGGCTTCCTTGTGCATTGGCTGTTCCGCTTTGCCAAGAAGTCACACTTAATTGAGAGGCTTACTCACCATAGCGATGATTAACAATCGCTTAACCCTTAGTGCGCTTCGAACCAGTTTCTACCAATCCCCACATCTGTCTTTAGCTCCACAACAGCTCTAAGCTCCTCCGGCAAGGCGTTTTCCATGGCAGTTTGCACCAGCTTTCGTGCCTCTTCCACATAGTCCACCTGCACCTCAAACACCAGTTCATCATGCACTTGGAGGATCATCTTTATCTGCGGTTTATCTGCCAGCAGCTTGTCTATCTCTATCATTGCCATCTTGATTAAATCCGCAGCCGAACCCTGGATTGGCATATTCACCGCCACTCTTTCCGCTTCACTCTTCAAGCCCTGATTTCTACTCTCGATATTGGGCAGATACAGCCTTCTGCCAAACAAGGTTTCACAGTATCGTTCCTGCCTGGCATTGGCAATGCAAGTGGCAATGAAGTTCTTAATAGAGGGGAACTGGGCAAAGTAGCTGTCGATAATCTCCTTGGCTTCACGCTGGCTAACCCCGATATCCTTGGCAAGCTTCCGTTGTCCCATGCCATATAGTATACCGAAGTTTATCGTCTTGGCGGCTCTGCGTTGGTCTGTGCTCACCTCTTCCGTGCTGATGCCATATATCTTGGCGGCAGTCCGCTTATGGATATCCTCTCCGCTTTTAAATGCTTGCACCAATGCCTCATCTTTGCTCATCAATGCCAAGAGGCGCAGCTCTATCTGCGAGTAGTCCGCAGCCAAGATCAGGTGCTGCTCGTCCTTCCCGCAGAATGCTTTGCGTATCTGTCGCCCCAGCTCTGTTCGCACCGGGATGTTCTGCAAGTTCGGATTGGTGGAAGATAGCCTGCCCGTGGATGCCACAGTCTGGTTAAAAGAAGAGTGGATGCGGTTCGTGGCAGGATTTATCATCTTGGGCAAAGCCGTCACATAGGTAGATTGCAGCTTGGTTAACTGCCGGTGCATGATAAGCTTCTCCGCTATCTCATAGTCCTCCGCCAGCTCCTCCAACACGCTATTATCCGTGGAGTATCCCGTCTTGGTCTTCTTCTTGTTGGGCAAACGCTTTTCCTCGAATAGCAGCTTAGCAAGCTGCTGGGTTGAATTAAGGTTAAACTCATAACCCGCATACTGATATATATCGTCTGTCAGTTCCTTCAGTTCCAGATTAATCTTATGCGAGATTTCCCCCAGGATACTGCAATCCACCGACACACCATTCTCTTCCATCCGCCTCAGCACCTGTAGCAGAGGCTGTTCCACCTCATCAAAGAGCTTGTGCATGCCGGAGAAATCCACCCGCTTGCGATAGATGGGATACAAGCAATACACCGCCCAAGCATCTTCCGCTGCGTAACGGCACGCTTCGTTCACATCAACCAAATCGAAGCTGATTTGGTTTTTACCCTTGCCTATCAGGTTTACAATTGGTATCATCTCATATCCCAGTTCTCTTAGGGCACAATCATCCAAACTGTAGCTATTTGTCCCGGGATCAAGGATATACGCTGATAGCATGGTATCAAAAAGCGGATTATCAATCTGCCAACCATGCCTGCCAAGGACAGTTAAATCGTATTTCAGGTTATGTCCGATAATCAGCTTACCTTTCAGCGCATCCTGCAAATGCAGCAACACTTCTTTTATAGCCAGGTTTTCCGCCATGCGATGCCCAATGGGCAGATAGTAGGCTTTATCCTGCTGTACGCACAGTGATACCCCCACCAAAGATGCCTGCATGGGATCCAGCGAATCTGTCTCTGTATCCATGCTAATAACCTTTGCTGCCTTCAGTTCCTGCAGCATCTGCACAAAGTTCATGCTGTTCACTAACACCGCGGTGAAGGATAACTCACTTGCTGCCTTAGCCTCCCTAGCAGGTTCCACTGTTTCCGCAAAGATGTCGTCCTGATACTCCTGTTTCTCTTCCCCCTTGCTATCCGGCAGGGGAGGGTATTTGCTTTCTATCTTACGCTTAATTGAGCCAATTTCATATTCTGTCAGCAGGGGTAGGGCTTGCCTTAAACTTTGCACATTAAAAGCCAGTGCTTCATAATCAGGCAGTTGCATGGGTGCATTCTGCTCGATGCGGGCAAGCTTTTGGGAGAGATAGGCGTTCTCTTTTTCGCTTTCCAGCTTTTCTTTCAGCTTGGGGGCAAGCTTATCCAAGTTTGCATAGATGCCGTCCAAACTGCCATGCTCTTTCAGCAATGCCTCCGCTGTCTTTGGCCCGATGCTCTTCACTCCCGGGATGTTATCCGAAGCATCTCCAACCAAGGCAAGGTAATCCACAAACTGCTCCGGATAAACGCCATACTTGGCAAACACCGCAGCCCTATCCAGGCTAACATCCTTCATGGGATCCAGCAGCGTGCAGTGCTCATCCACCAATTGGCAATAGTCCTTGTCACTGGTAACCATCACCACCTGATATTCGCCTTTGAATTTAGCTGCCAGGGTACCCAGAACATCATCCGCCTCAAAGCCGTCCATCCCCAGTTCCGGCAAGCCGATAAGGCGAAAGAACTCGTGCACCGGCTCTATCTGCGCCACCAAGTCCTCCGGCATGGGGGGACGCTGGGCTTTGTATGCCAGATACATTTCGTGGCGAAAGGTGGGTGCCTTACGGTCGAAAGCAATGGCTATGTGTTGCGCATCCAGGCTCTCCACCAAGCGGATGAAGGAGCTTGCCACTCCGTAGATAGCACTGGTGTTCATGCCTTTGGAATTTATTAAAGGATTCTTGATGAAAGCGAAGTGTGCCCGGTATAAAAGGGCGGTGCCATCTATCAGATAAAGCTTTTCTGCCATAAGGATACTCCCTGTCTGTTTGGGTAAAGTTTTTATGGCAGGCAGTATCTTGGCAAGAGATTTGTGCAGGTTGCTTCCCTTTTTGTGGGAAGCTGCCAATTTGAATTACGTGATCATTGCATAATCATTGCATGTTTCATCCGTAATAAACATGTAATGATTATGCAATGATCCCTAGAAAGCAGGATAAAACAAGAGGCAGAGAACTTAACGCTTGACAGATATGCTGCTTAGAAATTGAGTGCACCTTCAAGACAAAACCTAACAAGGAGAAATGATGTACGCCATCGTAGAGATTAGTGGATTTCAGTTCAGGGCTGAAAAAAACGCAGTGCTTCGCGTTCCCTTACTGAATACGGCGCAACCCGGCGAAAGCTTAACTTTCGACCGTGTTCTCCTGCTTCGTAATGAAGAGGAGATAAAAGTAGGTCAGCCCGTAGTCGAAGGCGCAGCAGTTGTTGCAGAAGTTATCGAACATGCTAAAGGCAAGAAACACGTTATCTTTCACACCAAGAGACGCAAAGGCTATCGGGTTAAAAAAGGGTACCGTGAACAATATACCAATATTAAAGTTACCGATATTCGGGTATAAGGAAGGGATGAAGCATGGCACATAAAAAAGGTGTTGGAAGTAGCCGTAACGGTCGGGACAGTAATCCCAAATACCGTGGTGTTAAAAAGTACGGTAGCGAAAGCGTTATTGCCGGGAATATCATCGTTCGCCAGAAGGGAACCAAGATTCATCCCGGAAACAATGTCGGCATCGGCAGAGATTTTACCATCTTCAGCCTGATCGACGGCAAAGTGCAATTCGTAACCAAGAAAGAAGGCAAGAAATTCGTAAGCGTTATTCCTAACGAGGAATAAGGCAAGTTTTAGAATAACCTTCTGTTAGATATAGACCCGCTGCATCTGTGGCGGGTTTCTTTTTGCCGGCAGATGGCAACCCTGAGGCGAAGCGTTTATACAGCCCGGTAAGCCGAGTGAATTCGCTGTTCCTCAGTTTAGCTACAGGTAATTGGCTTGTCTTAGGAAATAGCTGGGTTCAAAATCTCGTGCACGAACTGGGGCAGGGCAAAAGCAGCACAGTGAATGGTGGGGTTGTAATAATGCGCACTGATGTTGCGGGTGTGGCAGCGCTCTCCGGCATCGAACTTCAGAGGATGGTGCCTTTTGGAGGCGAGCTGGAACATCCACAATCCTGCCTGGTAGGTTTGAATGGCAGCGGTGTATGGCATAACAATGGGAAACAGATTACACAGGTCAGCATACACATTGTGGATTACCGGCTGCAGAGAGCTTATCCATGGGCTTTCGCACTGCATGCAGAGAATGCCGTCCTCTTTAAGTGCTTTGTGGCAATCTGCCAAAAACTCGCTGCGGAATAAGCCTTCCGCAGGTCCCACGGGATCTGTGGAGTCTATCAGAATTATATCGAAGCTGCTTTCCTGCTCTTTCAAATACTTGATGCCATCCCCAAAAACAAGCTCGGTTCTGGGATCGTTGCATGCTTCGGTAAGCCGGGGGAAATATTGTCGGGATACTCTGGTAACCATCTCATCTATCTCTACTTGTACAACTCGGGAAACAGAGGGATGTTGCAGCACGCGGCTAAGAGTCCCACAATCCCCGCCCCCGATGATTAGCACTTGTTGGGGTTGGGGATGGGTTACCATGGCGGGATGGCACAGCATTTCGTGATAAACAAACTCGTCTTTTTCGGTGAGCATCAGCACATCATCCAATAGCATCAGCTTGCCGAACTCCGGAGTCTGCACAATCTTAATCTCTTGAAACTCGCTACGCTCTGTGTATAGCAACTCTGTAACCTCGAAGCTTAAGCCACGGTGTGGGCTGTGAAAGTCAGTATGCCAATAGCTCATCTTACGCTCCGTTTGGTTTGTGTAGCAGTTTTTCCTCGCCCAAGTCAAACAACCCTCTCTTCATCTCCATATTGCTGGCATGTTGGCTTTTGAGGGCATCTTTCAGGTGGTGAAACAGCTTCCATGGTTCGATGGTCTCGCCACAGGTGAAAATATCCACCGCAGCATAACCGTATTCGGGCCAAGTATGGATTGCCACATGTGATTCGGCAATAACCACCACTCCGCTAACGCCAAATGGGCTGAAACTGTGAAAAGTGTGAGCCACCACGGTTGCCATGCCAATCTTGCAGGCTTCAATCATCGCTTCGGCTATATATTTCTCGTCTTTGAGAATCTCATGATCACAATCATAGAATTCCACCAGTATTTGTCTTCCGAGTGCTTGCATAGTATTATACCTCATATTCTTTCTTATTTGTTGGTGCCCGAGGGCAGGTTTGGAGCACAAGGCATAACAAGTCACAATTCTCTCCGCCTCAGAGCGGTGTATGGAAAGGTGATGCCGTTGCGGGAGTCTCGCAGCAAAGCTTATGGAATGTGGACTTAATGCCTTGTTAGAATTGAGGTGTCAATGTTGCGCTGAATGCGAAAAGCTTAGCTAAAACCTCCTCATCATCAACGCATAGGGGTGCTCGCATGGTCATAAAACCATACAGGGCAGATTTTACCGAATGGATACGGAAAAATTTCAGGTAGTTCACGGCGACTCCGTCCGTTATTATTTTGTATGTTGCCACGAATCCTGATGGAGCTTTCGCTGTCAATATAATTCTGCCGGTTGGGTTTAGCTGGATGCTTGCTGCATCATTGAAGATTGTTCTTGACTTATTCACAGGATGGCAGAGCTTTAGCCTTGTAAAGATATTTACATACTTCATGTGAAGATACCCAAACTTGGGAGTATATATTATGAAACAAGCATCTATGATCTTACCTGTTCTTTTCATACTACTCAGTATCAGTTTACTGAACGCAATTCCTCCTATCCATAACCTCTACACCAGCGGTCTGGTGGTGACTTGCAGTGCGGTGGATGGTGATTATATATGGGTTGGAACCGGCGGTGGGCTGGTTAAGCTAAACCGCAACAACGGACAAATGCAGCATTATAACACCCTTAATTCTGCTATTCCGGATAACCATATCAATTGCGTGTATGTGGATAATCAGTCTGTTAAATGGATAGGTACCTCCTATGGATTGGTACGTTTCGATGGAAGTTATTTTACTCTTTACAATCCAGAGAACAGCAGTATGAGCAGGGCGGAAGTGTATGATGTTGCCCAAGATCCCCAAGGCAGTATCTGGGTAGCGAGCCGGGATTATGTGATGAAGTACGATGGGCTCAGTTGGACGAACATCGGAGGAATGGGCAGCCCATTGATGTATAAAACCCTTAGTTCGCTTGCCTTTGCTGCCAATGGAGCACTTTGGGTAGGCTCTACCACGCTTACAGCCAACAGCGGTTTGTATCGTTGGGATGGGAGCAATTGGACAACTTTCAGCAGTTCGAATAGCGGAATAGGCGGAGCTGCAATAAACGATATAGGTTTTGATGCCCAAGGAAAGCTGTGGGTTTGCCACGATTTTGTGCAGAATGATGAAGGGGAAATGCTGAGCGGTGGAGTTTCACGCCTCTTCGATAATACTTGGACACATTACTTCACCGGCAACTCCGGCTTAACAAATAATGCTGTTACGGGAGTAGCTTTCAGCACCGATGGGTTGGCTTGGTTCACCACGGAAAATGGATTGGTTAGCTTTAATGGTGCAGATTGGACCAGCTATTATGTGCCTTACAACATATCCGAATCAGGAGCTTTAGGCAGCATCAGTATTGATGGACAAAACAAGAAATGGATGGGAGGAAATGACAAGCTGAAAGGCGATGGACTCCTTATCCTAAACGATGAAATCTGGCAGACACTTAACACCTCATCATCAGGATTGAACTCAAACTATATCACTTGTTTGCAACGTGATCTGGATGAAAAGCTTTGGGTGGGCACAGAAAAAGGATTGCAGAGCTTTGATGGCAACAACTGGCTTAACTATACACCTCTTAATAGCGGTATCCCGTATGGAGTTGTGCATTGTGTTGCTATCGACAGTAATAATGGAAAATGGTTTGGAGTGGGCAATAAACTGGTTAGTTACATCGATGGCAACTGGGCGGTGGAGTTTGAGTATTCCGCTCCTATCACAAGCATCGCGATAGATATGCAGAATGTTAAGTGGCTGGGAGTGGATGATCCCTATTATGGCTGCTTAATCCGTTTGGATAACGGTGCATTCATGATGTATAATGAAGAAAACTCCGCCTTACCGGGGAGAATGATTACTGATGTGTATTGCGATAGCCAAGGCTTGGTTTGGGTTACCAGCAGTAACAATGGTAATGCTATGGGTTTATCCAGATATGAAGATGATAGCTGGACTAATTACAGCACTGCAAATACTCTACTTCCAAGCAACATTATCCATGGGATAGTGCGAGACTTGGATGGTATTGTGTGGGTGGCAACAGAGAATGGTCTGGCACATTTCAATGGCAGTATGTGGGCAGTATATAATAGCACCAATACCACTATGCCATACAATTGTGTGCGGGGAATCGCCATTGACCAATTCAACAATAAATGGCTCTCCTGTGCAGAGGCTTATGACAGCGGTAGCTCCATGTTGGTAAAATATTTCGGCAACCTATGGACACGCTACAACGATGCTGCGCCAAAGTATCGGGGGTTTAACTTCATCTCGGTGGATAACGAGGGCAGTAAATGGTTGGCATCAAACAACGACGAACTTGGCTTGGTGCAATTCTTTGAAGGCTCGGTGGCAAATGAGGATTATACAGCCACCATTCCTGCCTCTATTGTAAGACTAACCAATAGCCCCAATCCCTTTATCCACAGCACCAATATAGTATGTAAAATGCCCAACCCTGAAACAGCGGAATTGAATATATATAACACCAGAGGGCAACTGGTGAAAACACTGTATAATGACACGCCAATGAACACTGAACAGAGCTTTGTTTGGGATGGAAGCGATAATCTTGGCAATCTCTGCGCTGCCGGGATCTACCTCTGCAAGTTAAACAGCGTATCGAGGAGTGAAACCTTAAAAATGATTAAGCTACAATGAGGATTAAACGATGGACAAGCTATTTCTAATATTTGCCTTATGGATTGTGTGCGGCTTTGCTGCATTAAACGCTGTTAAAGCAGTAAACCCCGAGGATTTCTGGAAAAATGGATATTGTGTGCAGAAGACCGTAAAAGTCCCTGCGGTGGATGCCAAGCGCATCGAAGCCAAGGTGGATGGCAAATGGCAGAGCTATCCTCTGACTGATTTCCCTCCTGCATACTGGGAGTGGAACAGAGCTAAACGCCTTGAATATCTGGATATCTTTAAGGAAATGCTGGAAAAAGGCTCGGAAAGCACACGCCAACCTCAGCTTTCGGGACCCCATAACGGCATGGTTGCCACCTATGGAGCAGCTCGTAAAGATAGCAGATTTAAGCTGAATAACGCCGTGAAAGGCATGGGATTCCTGCCCAAAGCAAGCAAGATGACAGAGATTATCGGCATCCTGGAAAGCAGCATGGAAGCCCCCCTGAATGAAAAACTGATTGTGCTGGATAGCCTATATCGGCATGCTGAGGAAGTGTTTGCCACCGATAGAATGGTGTCTCTGGAACTATATTCCGAACCGGGTTACACCACTCAGAGCTTCCTGAACCAAATGGTAAATCCTGCATGCGTAACGGTGTTTCTGGATATCCCAACCTATAAGGTGAAGCAGATAGCTCGTCTGATCCACCCCAATGACCCTAACCTTACAGACTACGAAAAACAAGCTTGCCACTATGTGAACCTGATGCACAGCTATTTCCATGGCAAGTTTCCCAAAGATTACATTGCTGTGATATACTACAGTATAGAAGTGTATGACAGCTCCCCGGGCAGAAAAGATGCCAGGGGGACAAAGCTTACCCCATAGAAGGAATATATGACTATAGAAGAATATGACGTTCTAGATGATTACGAGCTGGAACAAGAAAGCTGGGAAAAACTGGAACGGGTGGAGAAGACCGCCTTCACCGCAGCCCTTGTTCGACAAGGCGAAACAGATGCCGAGACACAGGATACCCTGAACGAACTGCAACGCCTGGCTGATACGGCAGGCATTGAAGTATTAGGCAGCTACACCCAGAAACGAAACACACCCGAAAGAAGCACTTTCTTTGGTAAAGGATTCTTGGAGGATATCGCCCATAAGATGATGCAAGCCCAAGCTGAGTTGCTCATCGTGAACGAAGAGCTAAGCCCTGTTCAGGGAAGGAACATCGAGAAAACCTACGGAATTAAGGTTATCGACCGCACCGAGGTTATCCTTAGCATATTCCATGACCATGCTCGCACCAAAGAAGCCAGATTGCAGGTGCAGCTTGCCGAGTTGCAATATCAATTACCCCGCCTTAAAAGACTGTGGGGGCATTTTGATAAAGAACGAGGTGGAGCAAGAAGCACAGGCGGAACAGCTTCCCGTGGCATGGGAGAGAAGCAACTTGAAATAGATAAAAGGCTTATCCGCTCCAATATCCACAAAATCAACGTTGCTATTTCCCGTATTACTCACCAAAAGGTAACGCAACGTAAGCAAAGAGATAAATCTCGCAAAGCATGCCTTGTTGGCTACACCAATGCTGGCAAATCCACGCTGTTCAACCGTCTTACTCAGGCAGGAGTGCTGGTGGAAGATAAGCTGTTTGCCACTTTGGATTCAACTTCCAGACAGCTAAAGCTCTCCACAGGAAACCCGGTGGTGTTCTCTGATACGGTGGGTTTCATCTCCAAGCTTCCCCATCACTTAGTGGCTTCGTTCAAGGCAACCTTGATGGAAGTGCAGGATGCGGACTTGCTGCTGCACTTGGTGGATGTTTCGGACGACCGATTCGAATACTACATTCAGGAAGTGAACAGCGTGCTGAGCCAGATAAACGCCATAGATATCCCTCAGATATTGGTGTTCAACAAGATAGACAGGTTAAATGACCAACTCCTAAGTCTCTTGGTGCGCCGCTATCCCGATTCTGTGTTCATCTCTGCCACGCAGGACATGAATATCGACACCCTGCTTGCCACCATGGAGGCAAAGATTTTGGGGAATATAAGCCAATCCTTGCTGCTGCCCTACGAGAAGACAGCCCTGCTGAGCAAGCTACATGAAATAGCAGTGATAAAAGAAGAGGATTACCAAGAGGATGGCATCCACCTGGTAATCCAAATAAGTAAAGACGACGCTTATTTAGTGCGCGAATATGTGCGCTAGAAGCGATTAACCACACAGGGGACGGTCAATTCCGCCTCTGTGGCTTTAACAACCTCTTCCACGCTTAGCCCTTCTGCAATTTCCAGGAGGGTTAAGCCTTCTTTTTTTACCTCGATAACCGCCATATCTGTGATAATCAAACTCACTTTGGCTTTGGCTGTGAGTGGCAGGCTGCATTTCTTTAGTATCTTGGAGTTCCCGTTCTTGTCAACATGCTCCATGGCAACAATCACCTTCTTGGCACCTGTCACCAAATCCATAGCTCCGCCCATGCCGGGAACCATCTTGCCAGGAATCATCCAGTTTGCCAAATTACCCTCTTGATCCACTTGCAAAGCACCTAAAACGGTTATATCAATATGTCCGCCACGGATAATGGCAAAGCTGGTGGCAGAATCAAAGTAACTTGCTCCCGGAAGTGCTGTTATATAGCCGCCCCCGGCATTAACCAAGTCCTTATCTTCCTTACCTTCTTCCGGGTTTGGACCTGCACCAAGCATCCCGTTTTCGGATTGGAACACTACATGTACACCTGCGGGGATATGGTTAACTGCCTCGGTGGGCAACCCAATACCCAGGTTCACATAATCACCGTCTTTTAATTCTTTGGCGATGCGTGCACCGATCATTGCTCTTTTATCGTTTGCCATCTTAAACCTCCTTGCTCAGCACCAGATAGTCCACAAACACGCCGGGGCAGGTTACTGCTTCAGGATCAATCTCGCCGATTTCCACAATCTCGTCCACTTCCACAATCGTGATTTTCCCTGCCATTGCCATGATGGGATTGCTGTTACGAGAGGTCTTGCTAAAGGTAAGATTGCCCAGTTTGTCCGCCTTGTGCGCTCTAACGATGGCAAAGTCCGACTCAATGGCAGGCTCCAGAATGTAATCTTTACCGTTACAATGGATAATCTGTTTACCTTCCTCCACCACAGTGCCCAATCCTGTGGGAGTAAGCACTCCGCCCAAACCCGCACCAAAGGCACGCACCCGCTCCATAAGAGTTCCTTGCGGCACCAGTTCAATATCTATCTCTCCGGCGTTCATCTGTGCCTGAATTGCCTTGTTTGTGCCCAGATGTGAAACCTGTGCACTCTTCACCAAGTGGTTCACCACCAGTTTGCCCACCCCGCGATTCTCCCAATCTGAGGCAATGACAATCATGTGCAGCTTATCCACTTTCCGTTCCACCAACGCATCAATGATGCTCTCCGGTGCTCCGGCTGCCAGAAAGCCACCAATGGCGACTCTGCTTCCCGGTTTAATCATGGCTGCAGCTTCTGTTGCGCTTATCTGTTTAACCATGCTAACTCCTTTATATCTTTATTCTTCCAAATCTTTAGAACATCTCGAACAGCAGTTCTTTTGTGGCGGGGGCATCCTCCATGGGAGCAATGATGCTGCGATAGTTGTTGTAGAACATCATCCCTATCTGCGGGTCGAACTGCGCATTTATATTGTCTCTTATCTCCAAACTTGCTGAATAGGGATCAAGATTCATGCGGTAAGGACGCTGGCTGGTCATGGCATCGTAGGAATCTGCTACTGCCACGATGCGAGCAAACAACGATATCTCCTCTCCCTTAAGTCCATTGGGATATCCACGACCGTCATACCACTCGTGGTGTTGCAAAATTATATCGTGCACCGTCCCCGGCAAGCCTATCGGTCCAATTATCCTTTCCCCAATCACCGGATGCTGTTTCACCATTTCATACTCATTCATCGTTAAAGCTTGTTCTTTGCTGAGGAGTGTATTGTAAATGCCTATCTTTCCCAAATCGTGCAGGATAGCCCCAATACGCAACAGCTTCAGCTCTTCCAAATCCAGCTTCATCAATTTGCCCATCATAACGCTGATTACCGTAACGCGTTCCGAATGGCCCCGAGTATAGATATCATTTGCTTCCATGGCATACACCATGGCATAGATGGTATTAAGATAGTGCTTTTCCAATTGGCTCTTGGCTTTCATCAGTTCTCTCGTGCGATCATCCACCAAGCTTTCCAAGTGATTACGATAATTCTCGTTTTGCACGAGCAACATGTTCTTCTGCAAGCCCTGTTTAACTGCTACATGTAGTTCGGCTATCTCAAAGGGTTTACGCAGGAAGTCAAATGCCCCAAGCTGTATTGCCCGGCGCATCTTCTCGGGATCCCCTTCACCCGTCATAAGGATTACAGGAAGGTTCGGATCATGATTCACCACCGTCTCCAGCAGTTCCAAGCCGCTTAATCCCGGCATCTGAATATCAGATATTACCAAGTTATAATCCTTGCTACGCACCAAATCCAATGCTTCCACAGGGTCATTCACCACTTGTACCCTATAATCCGTTTCGGAGCTTAAACTCATCCTGATGCAATCCAATATTGAGTGATCGTCATCCACAACCAAAATATGCTTTCTGTCTAATCTCATAACACCCTAAAATAGTTGAAATATATCAGCCTGCTGTGCCTCAGACTTCAGTTCTGTAAGGCACTCAGCACTATTGAAGTTTATATTATTCACCTGTTTACTTACAGGGTACATAGTAAGCTTAAGCTCGTGGTCGGGATTCAGAATCGGCTTCAGAGAGGCTATTTCCTGATTTCCCGGATTAAGCCAGGCATTCCAAGTCTTGGAGCTTAGCAGCAAGGGCATCCGCTCGTGAATAATCCCCACCGTGCTGTCCGCGGCAGTGGTGATTATCCCCAAAGACGGCATATAGCTGCCATCAGGACTTTCCCACGTATCATAAACCCCAGCCATATACAGCAAATCCCCATTTGCCGCCCTCAGGAAGAAAGGCTGTTTATCCGTCTTGCGCCATTCGTAGAACCCGTTTGCGGGAATAATGCATCTCCGGCGCATAAAGGATACCCTGAAACTCGGCTTTTCCGTGATTGTTTCACTGCGGATATTTATCAATGCCTTGGCAGGGACTTCCTTCATCCAAGAGGGAACAAGCCCCCATCGAAAGTAACCCAGATAGCGGATATTATCCTTTGCCACAATGGCAGACACCATCTGAGCCGGTGCCACATTGAAAGACAACACCATCTGCTCGGATTGGTTAATCAGCTTTAACTCATCCTGCATCTTCTTCAAATCTTCATGCACAATAACCTGGGCAAAGCGTCCGCACATCGTTACTCCTTTGATGTTGACAAGATTTATCACCCCTGCAATTCAGGCAACATATTTTTATAGCCCATATCATAAGGGAGATTGCATGAGCAAATTCGATATTGATACTGTTATGACACGCTTGGGAGAGCACTTCAACACCGTTAAGACTCCCATTGTGGACCTCATCCAAGCCCAAACCAAAGAGCCGTTCAAGGTGCTGGTTGCCACCATCCTAAGTGCACGCACCAAGGACGAAACCACCTCAAAAGCAGTGGAAAAGCTATTCCAAGTGGTGCATAAGCCGGACGACTTGGATAAACTAAGCTTCGAGGAACTTGATGCCATCATCTACCAAGTGGGCTTTCACCACACCAAAACCAAGCATCTCAAAGAACTCCCCTCTGCCCTGAACTCTCGTTTCGGTGGCAGAGTCCCTTCCGAAATCGACGACCTTATCACCCTCCCCGGGGTAGGTAGAAAGACCGCAAATCTTGTGCGCACCATTGCCTTTTCCCTGCCTGCCATCTGCGTGGATGTGCATGTGCACCGCATCTGTAACCGCTGGGGCTACATCTCCACCTCCTCCCCATTGGAAAGCGAAATGGCACTCCGCAAAGTGCTTCCCGCCAAACATTGGAGCAACATAAACTCCTATGTGGTGGCTTTTGGACAAAACCTCTGCACCCCCCGCAAACCCCAATGCCACCGCTGCCCAATTTATGCTCAGTGCCTTAAGGTTGGCGTAGAATAACCCGGTAAACAACACCTAAAGCTCGCAACATTGCCGATAGCCATATTTACATTTCGTAACTCTGTAGTACTCCGGATAAAGGCAAAGGGTGCAACGCCATTAGCTTTGCACCCTTTTTTGCTTTAGGGCATTGGCTTAGGGGGCGGTCACCACAATCGGATGGGTGAACTCGGTGTAACCCGTTACCTGCTTCAGATATCCCGCAGTAACGCACTTTGAAACCGTCTCCACGGGGGAATCCATGGTCATGATATCCGCCAAAGTAACCGTTTTAAGGTCAACATGGGTGGGGTCGCTGTGATACCAATCCCACATGCACTTGATGAACAGAGCCTTGGAACTGGGCATCATGTGCAGGAACTTCTTAACCCGCGGACGGTTTTGCACGCTGTTCTTCGCCGCATACGCCTTCAAATCGGCAAGATACAGGGAATCAGCCGTCTGGTATAGCAGGTTAAGGTTTTGTGAGATTTCCTTCAGCTCTTCATGCACTCTGCCCAGGGTTGGGTACTTGTACTTGCGTGCATAGCACAGCCTTCCATCGAACCAATTCTGATACACCACTTCATCATACTTTCCGCTGTATGACGATACACCATTTTCGAAGCTTACTTTCATTTTGCTTCTCCTTTTTGCGAGGGTTATTATTTCGAACTGCGTCTTTTCGTTTGTGCTGCCGGCACAGGAAAACTATGCCAAAGGGTGGCATCTGTTTGCCTTGTGCTTGGCACAAACAGAAGGTTTCGCAATTCGTCCCTCTATACATGGTGCGGGTGACAGATTTGCAGTTTGGTGACAGAAATTGGATTTATTTTTGAACTTGGGATATTTGAACAGGATGGGAAGATTATTAGATAGTTGAATCTTGGCGGGATAGCACAACATTTGTGCTGACATTACTACGGTTGTGTCGCCCTTTCAGGGCTAACTCCGTGTAACACCATGTTCCTGGGGTTACGCTAACGCTGCACCCCAGGCTAATATATTTCACCCACAGGGGGTTAAGTGTGTTGACAAATGCCGGGAACAGAATATGCACAAGCTAATAGCCTCATGTCATTCCTGCGCAGGAAGGAATCCAGAATTTTCTAATACATTGATAATAATGATATTAAAGCTATTATATGTCCTCCCTGATCCCAACGAAGCCTTAACCCGGAATCTGGTTCTCGCCCAATTCAGAGTAGATATCCTTTGCAAGAATGCCAAATATCACCTTCTGAAACTTCGCATCATCCATATATCTGCTTACTATCTTGTCATTTTCTTTCAGGCGTTTCATCATCAGGTCTTTAATAATCTGCTCTATCCCCAGTTCAAACTTATCCAGAGGATTGGCTGCGGCAGTCTTAAGCACCCCTTCATCCCGCAGAGCTGTTTCCTTTATCTGCTCAAAGAAGAGCCTGTCTGCCTCGCTGAAGTCTGTGCCAAAGCGTTCGTTCAGGGTATCAATAATCTGGGAAAGTGGCTTATCCTCTTCCATGGCTTTACGGGTACCGGTATCCGTGGGTGATTTAACCTTAACTTCCTCACCTTCTGTAACATCGATAATCCCTTCCATCACCTTCTGCAAACGATAGTACTGTAATTCAACATCTTTTTCCGGGTAGGCATCGCGGCTGTCGCTGGGATGAATGTGCGGAAGCAGAAAGCGCCCAAAACTATAGAGCATCTCCAGTTCCTTATCGGTATAGCTAATAAGTTGGGTAACAAAGGCATAAAGCCGCACATAAGCCTTCAGCTTATCGCGGAATTTATCCCTGTCCTCATCATTTTCAAGCTGTTTATAGCGCTCCACCGCACACTGCAAATGCTTCTGCAGGGCAGCATGATCGCCCCGTTTCTGCTCTGAGAACGGCTTGTAAAATACCTTGGCAAATTCCTCAACTTCCCGCCAACTATACACCTGTATCTGGTTCAGCTCATGCTTCAAAGTTTCCAGATGTGCCGGATCGGATTCACCTTCCAGCTCCGTAACGGTATAATATGGCTTGAAAGCAGCCAGAATGTCCTCTGCCTTATTCACAAAGTCCAGCACAAAAGGTGCTTCTTTGCCGGGATAAATCCTGTTCAAGCGAGAAAGTGTCTGCACTGCCTGCACCCCATCCAGGCGTTTATCCACATACATGGCGCAGAGCAGGGGTTGATCATAACCTGTCTGGTATTTGTTTGCCACCAGCAGTATCTGATAATCCTCGCTGCCAAAGCGATCTTTCAGCATTGTCTCGGAGATGTGCTTACCTGTCTTGTAATCCAGATTCATCCCCGGCTCGGTGTATTCCAATTCCGTCTCAGGGTCTATCACCGTTCCGCTGAACGCCACCAGCGGATGCACATCGGTATAATGATGCTCACTTAAGTATTTATTAAAAGCCAGCATATAGCGCACCGCTTGCAGACGGCTGTCCGTAACCACCATCGCCTTGGCTTTGCCCCCGATGAGGGGCATGATGCAGCTGCGGAAATGCTCAATGATAATCTCCGTCTTCTGGCTAACATTGCGGGGATGCAGACGCATAAATTTACACAGCTTCTTTGCTGCCTTTTTGGCAGGCATACTGGGATCATCCTCGGTCTTTTTAACCATCTTGAAATATGTGCTGTAGGTGGTGTAACGCTTAAGCACATCAAGGATGAAGCCTTCTTCGATTGCCTGGCGCATACTGTAGTTGTGAAAGGCTCTGCCTCTGTTGCCAAAAAGCTCAATGGTCTTGCCTTTTGGCGTGGCGGTGAAAGCAAAGAAGCTAAGGTTGGGCTGCTGTCCGCGGGATTCCATCACCATATTCAGCTCATCCTGCCAATCTTCACTATCCTCATGCTTAAGGGCTTTATCGCCCAAAATCTGCTTCATGCCCCGGGCTGCTTCTCCGGTTTGGCTGCTATGCGCCTCGTCCACAATGATTGCATACTTTCTGCCCGCAATCTTCTTTTGCCAGGCTTTGGATTTGATGAGAGCTGCTTCATCCGGCACATCCGCATCCTTAGCACCCGCTATGCGCAGCAAACCTTTAAGGATAAAGGGGAACTTCTGCAGGGTGGTGATAACAATCTTGGTGCCATCCACCAAGGCATTGGCAAGCTGTTTACTGCCTTCTTTGATGGGGGCAACCACACCCGTGGCATGCTCTATCTGGTATATGGCATCCTGCAACTGCCTATCCAGCACCACCCTATCCGTAATTACAATCACACAATCAAAAACAAGCTTATCCTCATGTGTATGCAGATTCGCCAAACGGTGCGCCAGCCAACTGATGCTGTTGGTTTTCCCACTTCCGGCACTATGCTGGATCAGATAGTTCTTACCCGCACTGTCCCTTTTCACCTGTGCCAACAGCTTGCGCACTGCATCCAACTGGTGGTAACGCGGAAAGATGATGCGTTCGTTCTTTTTGCCCTCGTTTTCGATAAAGATGAAGCTGCCCACTATCTCCAATAAACTTTCCGGCAATAGCACCTCCTCCCACAGATAGGCAGTTCTGTGCCCGGAGGGATGCGGGGGATTACCCTTGCCACAATCCACACTTTGGGGATTGCTACCCCGGTTGAAGGGCAAAAAGAATGTCTTACGCTTTTGCAGATGCGTAGTCATATACACTTCATCGGTATCCACGGCAAAATGTACCAAAGCTCCGCTCTTATAGCTGAGCAGCGGTGCCGAGGGGTCTCTATCCTCACGGTATTGTTTGATGGCATGGTGCACCTTTTGCCCGGTGCCGGGGTTCTTCAGCTCCAGGCTTGCCACCGGGATGCCGTTTATTGCCAATACCATGTCTATGGATTCTTGTTTATCGGGGTGATAATACACCTGACGGCATATCTGAAATGTATTGCTGTGGTATAGTGCCAAAGCTTCCTTGCTCATGGTGTGCGCAGGGCGGAAGTATGCCGGCTTCAGCGTTTTCCCCTGATACTTGAAGCCATGCCGCAGGATATATAAAGTTCCCTTCAGGTTGCGCTCTTTAACCAGGGCTTTTATTATCTGCTGTGGCAGCAAAGCCCCATTCAGTTTATCCAGCTCTGCCCAAAGCGTGGGCTGGCTGTTTTTGAGAAAAGCTATCACCTGCTGAGTAAACAAAGCAGAGACTGCATCAAAAGCGGTATTGGCTATAGAAATCCAGCCATTTTGCATGGCGGATTCGATATAGGCTTCAAAAGCTTGTTCGCTATAATTAGTCATGATAATCTCGCAAATCTATTTTACCGGTTACGGCAGAGTGGATGAGGGAAGAACGGTATTCGCGGAGGAAGGTTATTGAATCAATAATCTTTGCTATTGTTAGCTTAGTGTTTTGACATAGGTGTTGAATATGTCTGACAATCAAATCCTGTTCAGTGATTGGGGGGTAAGGAATTTGTAGTGCAGAGAATTTGTCTCTTGTAAAATGGGCGATTGTAGCTTTGTTGCATACAATATCAAACCAACCATGGTTTGAAGCTACTTGCAGTAAAAATTGTAGATAGCGTACATTGTTTTTCGAACTCCTGACTCTATGGAGTGCATTTTGAATAATCAAATCTCCAACTTCGAACTCAAGCATGGCTGCTCTTCCAGCTTCACCACCCTCGCAGACTAAAAGGTCACCACATTGTATTCTATACTTTGACAAATCGTTTATTGAAGCCCACATCAAAGAATCTTCATCAACTGTAATCTCATCCCACTGAACATTAACTGCTTTCAAATACTTAACTGGTATGTCTGAAGGTTTATCTGGCTCGGGTTGAAGCATTTTTCCCAGTTGAATTGAGTATCCAAATCCAACTTTCGTTGTCTTCCAATGCTCCGGCACTTCCCCCAACCATTCAATCCCGCTGTCTTTCATTTTGGCATTGGGGTCCAGCCCTTTGGTAACGGCTTGGGTGATGAGGGCGATGCGCTTTTCTTTCAGTAGTTCTATCATCCGCTCTTTCTTACTTATCAAAGCATCTATCCGAGCTGTCTCCCGGTCAAGGAAGGAAGCGATGGCATGTTGTTCAATAATCGATGGACATGGTACCTTTATTGAAGCCATAACATTATTCATTAGCTTTGGATTGATATCGTAACGCACAAATTCTGCTGTTGCATTACTTAATGAATATGCCATAAATGCATTGTCAGTTAATCCATCATACTTTGCTTTCAAAGTTCCACATACATTAGTGCAATTGAACTTGCCAAGTCGTCTAAAGACAGTACCAGCATTGGCTCCATCAGTTGTCCAAGTAATATAATCTCCCTCAAAATCAAAACTATCTAAATACCCAAGAATGCCATGATCTTCTGTTTGTGATGAGTATACCGGATAATCTCCGGGGTTGTCCATTATAAATTCATGACTAATAACCCTACCACGACCAAGAGAAAAAATATGCCATACAGACTTGACACTCCACCCCTCCGGCACCACACCAAGCCACTCAATCCCGCTGTCTTTATACTTTGGGTAGGGCTTCATTTCTTCTTCCTTCTGGCTGCCACGAGTTTAACTCCATTTTGCAGGTCTTCCAGATAGTGTTTTTCTGCTTCTTGTTCGGCAAGCTCACGGCGTATGCGCTCATACTCCAGATACTGATTTTCGGCATGCTTGATAGCCTGTTGGTGCGAAACAGTTCCGGGATTGTATAGGATTGGCAGCTCATTATCTGTAAGAAACTTGATAAGATACTTCTCCCAGTCTGCGGTCAGCAGTTCCTGCCTTCTGATAAGCTTCAATTCTGCCTGTTCCAAAAAGACGTTCACGATGCGATTCAGGATATCTATTTCATCAGGCTGGAGGAAATTCTTGGCTGTGCTTATGTCCCCTTTCCTAACTATGCTGCCCTTCCAGCTTGTGGCACCCATGTTGGGCAGCTTTGCATCTGCACGCTGCATAATTAGTTCCGCAGCAGTTTTGCCAGTGGCAGCAAAAAGCAACTTATTCTGCATGGTGGCAAAGAATACTTGGGCGGCATCGCTTTGGGGATTATAATCTGCTGCCAGGGCAAAGATTTCTCTTACGCGCAGATAGGCTCTTTTTTCGCTGGCGCGGATATCCCGGATGCGGGCAAGGAGCTCATCAAAGTAATCAATGAGAGTGTTATTGCCCTTAAGGCGTTCATCATCCAAAGTGAAGCCTTTGACAATGTATTCTTTCAAACGTTCAGTAGCCCACTGGCGGAATTCGACCCCGCGGGGAGAGCGAACCCGATACCCGATGGCGAGAATCATTTCCAGATTGTAGAAATCGACCATACGCGTAACTTCTCTATTGGCTTCAGTTTGAACTATTCGATAATTTCGAATAGTTGCCTCCCTGTCCAACTCCTCGTCTTTGTATATCTGAGCTATGTGGTAGTTTACAGTGTTTATGCCCACTTGATACAAATCCGCCAGTTGCTTTTGGCTCAGCCAGGCGGTATCGTCCTCCAAAAAAACTTCCAGGCGGTGCTGCTTATCGACCGTAGTGTAAAGGACTATTTTTGTTTCCTCAGATGCTCCAACGCTTTTTCCGTTTATTTTTTTCATATCCCCCCCAG
>CALDSN010000002.1 GCA_937924555.1 uncultured bacterium
ATACGAGATC
Source organism: uncultured bacterium (assembly GCA_937924555.1). Taxonomy (GTDB): domain Bacteria; phylum Cloacimonadota; class Cloacimonadia; order Cloacimonadales; family Cloacimonadaceae; genus Cloacimonas. Next base: position 11 of record CALDSN010000002.1, read on the forward strand.
TGATCGTGACTGGAGTTCAGACGTGTGCTCTTCCGATCTAGATGAGCATTGTCACTAAAGCCCATCTTACGGTTGGAAAGGGAAAAAACGGTGATGATGGGTATCAGGATAACCAGCAGATAGTTCAGCACTTGAGCGGAGACCATCAGAGCGGCACTTGCTCCCAACCAGGAGCCAAGTAGGGCAAAGGCAGCACTTGCCAAAGCCACAGGGAGGTCTATCATCTTTGCCCGCAGGTAGTTTAGCGTGGAGAAGATGGTGCCGAAGCAGGAGGAAAACTTGTTGGTGCCCAAAGCCATGTGTGGGGGTAAGCCGATGCTCCAATATGCGGGAAGGGAGATAAGTCCACCGCCACCGGCGATGGCATCGATTAAACCGGCAAGGAATACGAAGGGGAGCACAATGGCATAGTCCAGGGGGGAGAGGGAGATAGTCATTACAATTCTGCCTTAAATTCAAGTTTCAGTTCGTGTTTGCTTTGCTCCTTGGGGTAATCCGTGAAGCGATACTCCAAAGATATGCTGGTGAAGGCGTTTATGCGGTAGATGCCGCTGGTGGAAAGCCCCAATATCCAACCCTCACGCTTCTGGGGGAGAAAGCCGAAATAGCTGCTTCCCGCGAGGTAGTTGCGGCTGATGTTAGCGGTGCCGGAGATGCGATATTTCTGCATCCACATGCTGCGAAAACCGGGGGAGAGGGAGTATGCGGTGAGGGTATAGTCTTCGCTGCCGTCTTGTTTATTGCCTTGTTCGCGGATGTAGGCAAGCTCTGCCTGCATGCTGGTTTGCGGGGCAAGGTTGCGCAGCAGCAGCATGCTGAAGTTGTTGTTTATCTGCTCGGAGGAATAACGGGAATCGCGGTTTAGTTCATTACTGTACGTGATGCGGGTATTGTAGGGATTATAACCCTTGATGTCCAGTTGGGCGGTGCGGGTAATATGGGAGCTTCTGTCCGAGCTTTGGTAGCGTTTATCCAGGCTTCTATCCCAATTCATCTGCAGATTGGCGGAGATACGGTTGGTGACGATATCCAGCCAGAGGTTTTGCATCAGGGTTTGCTTGCCGTAGATGGTGTGATCTTCGCTGAATACCTCTCCGGGAAGAAATAGATAACTCTTCCAATTGGCATTGTTTAAGCTCTGTTCGTTCAGGTTGATGGAGCTGTCTGCATGCCAGCGTTTGAAGAAGGGATGGCTGCTGAACAGGGCAGGCTTGAGGTATAGGTTTAGTTGAGTATTAATCTCGGAGGATAGGCTGCCATTTGAGGAAGTGATATATACATAGTCATAATCCCCGTCAGCAATGCTGACTCCGGTGCTGTCATACAAGCCCAAGCCGTTGCCGATGTATTGCAGTTCGCGGATTTTGGGGAAGAACTCGGTTTGGTTAAGCTGGTAGTTCAGGAAGAGGTTCACGGCTTTGCGGAGGAAGTCGTGGCTGCTTTTGAGGTTGAGGAGGTCGTAATTGGACTTGGGATTGGAGGATGAGCTTTGTTTAAGCTCGCGATGGGTGAAGTCTATGTCTATGTGGTGCTGCGAGGTATTTAGCATGTGTTTCAGCGCATAGGTCTGGCTGGAGGATGCCTCTGTCCAGGTGCTGTTCTTGATGCCGGAACTGTCGGTGGCGTAACTTAGCTGGGCAAAGGCAGTGCTGTTGTTGCCTACGCTGAAAGATGGGACAAACTTGCGGTAGGACGAGCCGTAGAGACCCTGTTCGCTGATGTTATACAGTGCTTCGGCTTTCAGCTTCAGGGAGCGCAGAGTCCACAGGGCATCGGCTTGGTGATATTGCAGTTGGCCGTTGGCTTGGGTGGAATCGCGGTAATCCTGCTGCGAAAAAGTGCTGCGGAGGTTAAGAGCGGGCAGGATGTGCCATTGACGGGAACTGGAGATGAAGCGCAGGGCATTTTGGCTATATAAGCCATCAATATCCTTGTAACGGTACATGATGCTGCTTGTTAAAGCGGAGCTTGCGGTGCTGAGGCTGAGGTTGGTTTCGCTTTGAGCAAGGGAATCGGCAGAACTGAGACCGGCAAAATCGAACTCCAGCTGCGGATTGCGATACTTGCCGAAGAGGAAGCTATCGGCGGCACGTTGTTCCCGCTCTGCTTTCAGCTTAAAGATGGAGTAAGGAAGTTCGGCGAAGGCATATACAATTCCGCTGTAGTTATCCTTGTCGTCTTTGGATGAAAGCGTGTTCTTGTCGTTAAAGGTGCCAATTGCTTCGATACCGGCATTGAAAGCGGAAGAGCTGTATGCAATGCTGTAATCCAGATTGCCTTGCTTTACGGGTGCGATTAGACGCTTTTTGGGGAGCCATGAGCCTAAGCCGGTGCCTACATAGCGGTATTTGCCGGGTGAGAACTCGGTGTAGTCCCCCAAGCCGTAACCTACGTAGCTGAAAATAACATTGTAGTCTGCCGTGCTGTCCGGATAGGCGTAGAGGTAGTATGATTGCCCGGTGGAGTCAGTAAATAGTTTATAGCTTCCCTGTCCGGGACTGACAAGAGTTGCGCCTTCACCCCAAGCTTGAGCGTCTCCGGAACTGGCAAGAGTATCCTTGTCGGCAGGACTGAAGTCGTATAGCAAAGGGTTTTGCTTATCATCCTGCTGCCAGATGAAACGGTGGCTAAGGCTGAGATGGTCGCTGATCTGGAGCTTGGAGGAGTTGATAAAGCTGCTTACGGGGAAGTTCTCATCCGTGTAATGGAAGCGCACCAGTACCTGATTGGTGGAGCTTATCAGGCGTTTGAACATGATGCTGCCCTCGGCATAGTCCACGCTGTAATCCATACCACGCTCCCATCTGCTGCCATCCACATACACTTCTTCGCTTCCTGCAACCACGATGAAGCCTGCTTGATAGTCGTTTGCACGCAGATAGTATGGACCTTGTTTGCCGTCCACAATGCTCAGGTTGATGGTTGCGCTCTTGCCACTACCTGCCGAATATGCGGCTTGGAGGGAGTGCCTGCTCTTGTACCAAGCATTGATGCCTTCCACTTTAGCACTGTAGTCCATATAGCGTGAGCCTTCGAGGTTAAGTTCAATATCGCCCATAGCAAGTTCGTAGTTGGTGCCATATACAGATCGGAAGAGCGTCGTGTAGGGAAAGAGTGTAGATCTCGGTGGTCG
>CALDSN010000003.1 GCA_937924555.1 uncultured bacterium
ATGGGGAACCAAACGAGGTTAATGCCCACCCTCATCTTGACTGTAGTGGTGATATTGCCATTGTACATAATGGCATCATAGAGAATTATAAGCTCCTGCGAGAGCAACTGCTGGAACTTGGTCACCGCTTTCATAGTGAGACCGATACAGAAGTTATTGCTCACCTGATTGAACAGTTCCTCACCAGTGAACCAAGCTTGGAGGATGCCGTACGTGAAGCTATGAAACGGGTGGAAGGAACTTACGGGTTGGTTGTTATCTCCCGCAAAGAACCTGATAAACTCATTGCCGTGCGCAAGGGAAGCCCTTTAATCATTGGGATTAGTGATTCCGAGCACTTTATCGCCAGTGATGTAAGCGCTATTGTTATCCATACCAAGCGGGTAATATACCTGCAAGATAACGAGCTGTGCATTGTACGGGCAGATGGCTTTGAAATTACCACTCTGGACAAACACAGTGTGAAGCCCCAGATTTCCGTGGTGGATTGGGACATCTCTGCCATCGAAAAGGGTGAGTTCAAGCACTTCATGCTTAAAGAGATATTCGAACAACCCACAACCATCGGTAATGGCTTCCGTGGACGTATTAATGACCAACTCGGTACTGCTAGGCTTGGAGGACTTAATCTTGCAAGCTTCGAACTCCGCAAGATCAAGCAAATCCACCTTGTTGCCTGCGGAACATCATTTCACACCGCACTGATTGGCAAGTATATCATAGAAGACATTGCCCGCATTCCTGTACATGCTGAGTATGCCTCCGAGTATCGATATCGCAATCCCATCATACCCGAAGATACTCTTGTTTTCGTTATCAGCCAATCAGGTGAGACAGCAGACACCTTGGCTGCCATGCGAGAAGCCAAAGCCAAGGGTGCCAGAGTATTAGGCATCACCAATGTGGTTGGCTCTACCATAGCTCGAGAAAGCGATGGCGGCACATACATCCACGCTGGCAGCGAGATAGGAGTTGCTTCCACCAAAGCATTCACCTCACAAGTCACCATCATGATTCTTCTGTCTGTGCTGATGGGACGTATGAACCACCTCTCGACAATGCAAGGTATGGAGTACATCAAAGAGCTGGAGCAGATACCTGCCAAAGTTGAAAGCATCCTTGCCTTAAATGACTGCATTCGTGACATAGCCTTAAGCATTAAGGATTGCAGCAATGCTCTTTATTTAGGTAGAGGAGTGAACTATCCCGTTGCCTTAGAAGGAGCTCTCAAGTTGAAGGAGATATCCTACATCCATGCCGAAGGCTATCCTGCAGCGGAGATGAAGCATGGTCCCATTGCCTTAATAGACGAGAATATGCCCGTGGTAGCAATCGCCACCAAAGACCCCCTGTACGAGAAGATATACTCCAATCTACAAGAGGTACGTGCCCGTAAAGCACGCCTGATCACCATCGCCTCTGAAGGTGATACCGAGCTATCTAAGATATCAGAGCATGTAATCTACATCCCGGATACGCTTACTAACCTTCAACCCCTGCTGACTGTTATCCCCCTACAGATGCTTGCCTACCATGTCGCTGACCTGAAGGGCTTTGATGTGGATCAACCCCGCAACTTGGCTAAAAGTGTAACGGTGGAGTAACAACATTGCTAAGCGTATGTGGAGTTAACTGCCAAAGCGACTGTTGCTCCTTTGGCACAGAGTGTAATGGTTGTAACGAACTGGCTGGAAAGGTCAGTTGGGCTGTGTTCTATGATACAGACACCTGCCCAATCTATGCCTGTGTCGCGGCGAAGCATCTCACCACCTGTGCTGCCTGTGGTCTTGCCCCATGTGATGTGTGGAACAGCACCCGCAATCCCGATGCTTCCGATGAGGAGTTTAACCGCGATATCGCTTCTCGCTTGAGCAATCTGTCTCAACTATCAAAGTAGCATTTTACCCATATAACAAAACCCGGCAGGTTCACTGCCGGGTTTTTGCTTTATCTAATATCTTGTCTATTCTTTCTCTTCCGTTTCTTCCGCAGCTTCTTCCACTGGCTCAGCAACGGCTTCACCTTTGGTGTAGATGCTTATTTCAATGGAGTTCTTGGACAGTTCAGGATAGAAATCATCAATATATTCCTGCACAGTGTTGTCTATATCAGCGTGTTTTTCCAACACTTCCTGTGAGAAGCCGATTTTAATGATCATGGAGTTCAAGGTGCGGCTGATATTCATTTCCGGCAACTCTCCATACACATTGTTTAGAAACTCGGGTAAAGACTTGGATAACTTAACCGTTCCATTTATCTTCTTGTAGGCTTTTAAGCCAAAATTAGCGGCAAAAGCTGCACCACCAATAACCAATAGGGCTTTCAATAGCTTCTTCATCGTCTATACCTCTCTTATTTGTATATTGATTTTATCTTTCCCCAGCTTCTGCTTTGCACAGACTTGGGTTGATTACTAAGGATATCGGCACTGCTTGCTAAACTCAAGGAAAACTCGCTAAATCCAAAGGTCACTATCCCACAGATTGAAGTGTAGGTCCCCCCGGAAGCAAGTAAGATGTCCCTATTACCAAAGTTCCCACCTTGGACAGAGCATGTTCCGGAGCCATCCGTAACGTTCAGCTTGCTTTTCTGTGCTTTTGCGGAGTATGCCGTGGCATTTAACAACTTGGCATAAACACCCTCATATGCCTCGGCTTCGCCTGCTTGAGAAAGTTGCCCTGTGGCAAGAATAACGGGGCGGGGAAGCGGAACAGAGCTATCCACAACCTTGCTTTGACTGATATTCTGCAGACAGGTCATACCAAAGGTTTCGGATACTATGCCTGTAACCAGCACTCTATCCCCTTTGTGAATACGTGGATTTTTATCCAAAATCAGGATACCGCGCCATGCACCATTCAAAGCTTCACTGATGAAATATCCACCATCACGATAGTTTGGAGCGGTAACAATACCTTCCAAGGTGACAGCTTTCCCCACATAGTTTGAGGGATATGTTCCATCACTACCAGGGTTGGTGGTAAACTGAATATCATATATAGAGATAGCCCAAGCCCCTGTTACGAGGCTCGTTATCAGACATAGCATTATGAGTATCTTTTGCATACATCACCTCTATGTGGCAATCTAATTCGCTTGAGTTTCTTGTCAAGACAAATCAAGACTTTATTTCATTATTAAATTTCGGTCTTGCCGATAGGTATTTATACAAGCAAAGCCTGTGCCAATAGGTAAGATAATTATGATATCCATTATCGTTCGCTTGGTATCATTATGGTGTCATTACGCACTCATTACGCTCTTTGTCCGCAATGAGTCCGCAATAATTAAGTAATTCAACCCAGTAAGAATTAGCAGATTACTCGTCTGGGATACTATCAGGAATAGTTTATTTGCGGGAGAATTTGAAAATATCGAAATCGTAGCCCAAACTGAGGAAAGAATTGAACACACCGTTCTGATTTATGGACAAATTCAAACGAGCAGGCATTACTTTGTTCGGCAACCCGATGCCCATAAAGCCACAGTATTCCCATGATTTATCTGCTCCCCACAATTCATCTTCAGAGTAGCGCAGCCATTGAAACCCACCATTGAACACAAAAGTCTTGCATGGTTTGGTGGATAAGCCCAGAGTAAAGATTTGATAATAGGGAGCACTAACCTCATAGCGAGAATAACCCATGAAACCTTCCGTTCCCCCAATCACGAAAGGATCGTATTGGATGCTTTCCTGAGAGTTCAAATAGGTTCCGTTGTCGATGCTGCCAAAGCTGCTGACACATGAATTCAGAGGGACATAAACCTCCATCTTGCCTTGCAGACTGCTATACGAATAGTCACTTACAGCTTCGTTTCGGGAGAAATTGAACTTTGCCATGATGCGGGAACCACGTGTGGGGAAAATATAGTCATCCAAGGTCTCCCGATATGCCTTAACGCCTACACCGCTGATAACGTTATTAAGGGGTAAGGAGGGAGTCTCGGATATCTCTTTGTATAGCCTGGTTCTATGCGTATAAAGGAACATCTCGCCGATCATGATGTCCTTGGCAAACACGCCCAAGCCAGTGGTCATACCCCATTCAAGGGAGTTTACACTGCTCGTTTTATGATGATCGGTGTAATTGTAGATAGTCTTTTCGTTTATGTACGGGAAAATCCTGTAGTATGCTCCCCACTCTTCCCCATAGTTTTTAACATAGTCCACATTCAGCTCGTTGCGTCCTCCAAGTTTAACCTCGGCAACCAGCTTGGAATTCTTCAACAGGTAATTATTCAGCACCAACACACCACCTGCACTTAGCTTATCATCGCTGCTGTAGGTGATGTTGATGGCAGCCTGCTTGAGTTCCTTTTCTTTAACGTGCAGAATGAGGTTGTATTTATCCTCGGCAACCCTAACCAATTGTGGGTAAATGGTGCTGAACGCCTGGGAATTCCATGCTTTTACGCAGGCATTGTAAATCTCTTGGGTACTCAGTTGATTACCGGAGTGAATACCGGCATATTCCTGCACTTTTGCACTGCTGAGGAACTCATTACCCTCAACGATGATATCTTTTATGGCAAAGCTGGTTTTGTCTCTGTCAAAGCTTTTGTTTGTTCCAGTTCTTTGGGGATGTGCCTCAGTACTTAACTCTTCTTTGAACGCTCTGATAGCCTGTATATGCTCTCGAGTAGCCTTCTCGCCAATGTCAATGATCTCTTTGATGCGGTCATAATCACTGGCAGTGTAGGATGTTAAGTCCGGCTCCAGAAGCAGATCAATACAGTCCAGATGCTCATTTAGGGTTTTGGTGATGCCGATATTGATGGTTTGATCCAGAACTTCTATCAGATTATTCAAATTCTCGTTATTGCGAAGAGTAGAATTGACCTTCAAACCAATAACCTTATCCGCACCGAGTTCATGTAACAACTCACCGGGGAGATTCTGGGATACCCCGCCATCGATGTAAACATCACCATCAATCTCAAAGGGTTTAACCAGGCTGGGGATGGACATAGAGGCTCGCATCGCCTGCATCAATGAGCCGGAACGGAAGGTTACTGCTTCACCTGTGTACAGATTTGTAGCATTGCAAGCAAAGGGAATGGGAAGTTGGTCAAAAGAATCAACTTGGGCAGCTGCGGCAAATATCTTAAACAACTCTAGGTTTATCTTATTCCCCACATAAACACTTGATGGCAAGCGAGGAACCCAAGTATCGCTAAGCTCAAACATGGCATTCCCATATGGTGCCCACCGTTTCTGGCCAATATACAGGTCCTTACGGAAATGCAAATCTTGAGTAAGATATTGCCAGTCTAAACCCAAGCAAATCTGCTCAATCTCCTGTGCATTATAGCCCATAGAATAGAACCCGCCAATGATTGCACCAATGCTTGAACCGGCTATGTAATCCGGCTTAAGCCCTTCCTCTTCCAGCACTTTGAGAACACCAATATGGGCAAAACCTCTGGCACCACCTCCGCTGAAGGCGTAGCCAAGCTTCTCTGCATTCAGTTTGCCACCGAAAGCAACAAGCATGACAAGGAAAACCAGAGATAATCTGCTTACACGCGCCATATATGGGGATACTTAATGCAGCCTAAAAGTCCTCGGCTGGTGGAGCTGCCTCTTTATTAGGAGCAGTATCATGTGCTTTTGCGGGACGATCTACAACCGTGAATTCCATGCGCCCGAATACAGCAGAAGCATCTATGCTAATAGGAGTGGAGGTGCTGTCTTGGTTGATGGCAGTGCGATTCTCCGAGATGCCATAATGCCCCGTTTTCGGGAGCACAATGCCACCCAACACAGCAGTTGTTTGAATGTCAAAACGCAAGTCACTGGGAAGGATAACATTGGCAGAGCCAAAGACCACGGTTATCTCCAGGTTCTTACTGTCTGCTTTCAGGTCGCTAAGGTCAATATCTCCACTGGCAAACACCATGGTATACTCTTGGTTATCGCGACTATAGACAACCGTGTTGGCTTTATGGTGATTGTGGCTGGAGTACTTCACCCGTGGTTTTCCGCCACCGATGAGCATGCGGACTCCAAACATGATGATTACTATGGCAAAGAACACTTTCATCAGGGGTAGATTGATGTTGAATCCCTTTAGAAAGATCGACACACCGAAGAGTATAATCATCACTCCCCAAAAGATGTTACCAAAGAAAAAGTCCATTCTCATTTCCTCCTCCTCACAGAGATAATCCATGCCACCAAGCATGGTGAAGGTCTTTTATACCGATGTTAATGGCATCGTTAACGCAGAACTCTTGATTATCACTAACTTCACCTAAATCGTGGTATGCAATGCCGAGATCCCGAGAGAGCTCTTTAATAAAGTGACAATCCGCTTCCGCAGCACTTACCAGAATGCGTCCTGCTGCTTCGCCGAAGTAAACATGAGAAGCTTTGCCTGGCAAGGAGAAGCTTAGCTTTGCACCCAAAAGCCCGTTAGGGACAAAACAACACTCTGCTATACTATAAAGCAATCCGCCATCGGATACATCATGAGCACTATGCACAAGCTGTTTATCAATCAAGCTTAGAATTAGACGCTGAAGTCTGCGCTCCATGTCCAAATCCACCTGAGGCGGATATCCTGCCACTTTTTGATGAATTAGTTTCAGATACTCAGAGCCACCTATCCCACTTTCCAGCGTACCAAGCAGGATTATTCTATCACCTGCACGCTTGAAGTATTGGGTTGTTGCCTTACGGTAATCCTCCATCAAGCCAAGCATTCCAATAACTGGGGTTGGATATATTGCCCCATCAGGATTCTCGTTATAGAATGACACATTACCTCCCGTTACGGGAGTATCAAAAGCCCTGCAAGCGTCACCCATTCCCTTTATTGCCTCGGAAAAGAAGTAATAAGCTTCAGGTTTGTAGGGATTACCAAAGTTCAGGCAATTGGTAATCGCTACTGGTTTTGCACCGCTGCAAGCTACATTGCGGGCAGATTCAGCTACTGCTGCCATGGTGCCCATATAGGGGTCAAGAGCGCAGTGTCTGCCATTGCAGTCCGTTGCCACAGCGATGGCTTTATCTGTACCGTGGATGCGTACTACTGCCGCATCAGAGCCGGGTTCCACCACACTGCCTATCTGCACCATGTGGTCATATTGGCGATATACTCTATGTTTGCTTGCAAGATTGGCAGAGCCTGCAAGCTGCAGTAAAACATCTGAATAGCTGCTTGGTTCAGGTATGTTGTCCGTGGGAAATGCTAATAGAGCATCCAGTTCTGCCGGACGTACGCTCTCTCTCCGATAAACGGGTGCAGAACCACCAAGCACCAAGGTTTCTGCCGGAATCTCAGCAACCATCTGAGACCCGTAATACACGCGTAATAGCTTATCGTCGGTAACCTTGCCTATCTCCACCGCATCAAGTTCCCACTTGGCAAAGATGTCTTTTACTCGTTCCACATTATGCGGCTCCACAATCACCAGCATTCGTTCCTGGGATTCTGACAGCATAATCTCATAGGGACTCATCCCGGTTTCACGCTGAGGTACGAGGGCTACATCAATCTCGATACCCACCTCACCTTTACCTGCCATTTCGGAACTGGAGCAAGTAAGCCCCGCAGCACCCATATCCTGAATACCAACCACCAAACCTGCATGAATCACCTCAAGGGTTGCCTCCAGAAGCAGTTTCTCAAGAAACGGGTCTCCTACCTGTACTGCGGTACGCTTCTCTTCAGATTCTTCACTTAGCTCGATTGAGGCAAAGGTAGCTCCGTGGATACCATCCCTACCTGTCTTAGCTCCCACAATAATCACGGCATTCCCCGGTCCTGAAGCCGCAGATTTCGCCATCTGTCCATGCTCCAATACTCCAACTGCCATGGCATTTACAAGAGGGTTACCCTCGTAGCTATCTTCGAAGTATATCTCTCCACCAACAGTGGGCACCCCAAAACAGTTCCCGTAATCTGCAATTCCATGCACAACTTCGCTTATTAAATGGCGTACTTTGGGGTTATCGGGATTCCCGAACCTGAGGGAGTTCAGGGCAGCGATGGGACGAGCTCCCATCGTAAATATATCTCTAAGGATACCTCCAACACCCGTAGCAGCACCATGATATGGCTCCACCGCGGAGGGATGGTTGTGGCTTTCGATCTTGAAGGATATTGCCAAGCCATCACCTATATCCACCACACCTGCATTCTCTTCACCGGCTTTGGTAAGCATTGCTGCACCTTCTTTGGGCAATGTCTTCAGCAGTAATACAGAGTTCTTATAACTGGCATGCTCGCTCCACATAACGCTGAAGATACCAAGCTCAACAATGCTGGGTTCACGCTTTAAAATGCTCAGTATCTTTTGATACTCTTCCTGGCTTATCCCATGTTCTGCTATCACTGCTGGGGTGATATTGACATCCTTCATTTACTTGTATCCTTTAATGTTAGCTGGTTATTCTTTATCTTTTCCATTAATCTTTGAAGCCTATCTTCAATTATTACGAAGGTCTTACGATAGCTTTCCAGGTCACTCCCATAGGGGTCTTTGATATCACCACTTTCACCCACTATCTCGTTCAAAGTTAATATCTTATGCGCAGTGTTTGGATTCTGTTCGCGAAGCCAATCTCGTTGCCTCTCTTCCATGGTAAGTACCAGCCAACTGGCTGCTATCATCTGAGGGGTAGCTTGCTTGGACACATGTTCCTGAGCTTCGCTTATACCACGCTCCACCAGTAGCTGCATTGAGCTGAGGGAGATGTTGTGTCCTCCCTCAATCAGCCCGCATGAGTCGGTTGCCAAGGGCATCTCATCATGAAGAATCATTGTTCTGAAAAGCTTTTCGGCGATGGGACTGCGACAGATATTGGCAGTACACACGAACATCACCAAGGGTAGTTTAAATGACTTTTTAATTTCATAGAAGGGTATAGAGCCCTCACGCAGACACTTAAGCTCGTCAGTTGAACTGGTGCTCTTGGCTTCGCCGGTGCGAACATACTCCACAATGGTGGAATACTGAGTTCCGCTTCTAATCTCTTTAGACGCGGGAGTTAAAGCAAAGTCGAACCATGAAGTATAGTTGCGCTCTATCCGTCCCAAATCCTCTTCCGGAGGTAAACCTGAGACATTTATGCTGGTGCTGATCAATGGCTCACCAAGCAATCCGATGAAGTCTCTAAGCAGCGGGTCCGTTGGCACACGAAAAGCCACCTTACCGTCCAGAGCAATATCCCGGTATTGGGGATCGTCATAGGCAAAAACAACAGTCAAATTCCCAGGCCAATACTGCTCCATCAATGGTTTCAGAGCCGGAGGTATCTTGCTCTGATCAAGCACACTAATGTCACTTATCAGAGCTATGTAGCTATGTTTGTCGGGACGCTGCTTCAGTTTGTTTATCTTTGCTATTGCTATTTGAGAAGAAAGTCTGCATCCTATTCCCCACATAGAGCCTGTCCAATGTAATATGGTGGCATCGTTCAAGGGAAGCTTGGCTATCGTTTTCTCCAGTTTTGCGTGGCTTGGGTCTCGCAGTATCTGCACTTGTTTCTCCTTACTCTATGTAGGGTACAGGGTTTATCGCTTTGCCGTCTTTACGCAGTTCAAAGTGTAAGGAAGCTTGAGATGCCGAACCAGTCATACCGCTTCGGGCGATGGTTGGACGTCG
>CALDSN010000004.1 GCA_937924555.1 uncultured bacterium
ATGCCTCATCATTCTTAGGTGATTCCCTCGTGACTCCCGGGTGGGATGAGGGAATTACCTCGGAATGATGAGGTTATGAGCCGGCATTCTTGCAAGGGGAAAATTCTATTGACAAACATAGCCAGATCATGGAGTTAAGTCTTCCTATAGATTAGACGAGCTTGTGTCAAGTTGAGGCAATAGACAGGATGGACAAGATGGACGAGATGCTCATATCAAAGTTACGATGAATATTCTGGGAAAAGAGAAAGAATGATTGGACGAATGGCAAAATCAGAATCTGTGCAAGAACCGCTGCTTCCCAAGCATGGAGGATACCGCAAGCTTAAGAGCTTCCAACTGGCGCAGTTGGTTTATGATATAACGGTGCGATTCTGCGAAAGGTATATCAGCAAATTCAGCAGAACAAGGGATCAGATGGTGCAGGCTGCACGTTCCGGGGTGCAGAACATTGCCGAGGGAAGCCAAGCCAGTGGGACATCCAAGAAAACAGAGCTGAAGCTAACCAATGTTGCCCGTGCCAGTTTGGAAGAACTGAAGCTGGATTATGAGGATTATCTGCGCCAACGGGGACTAAAGGTTTGGGCACAGGATGAGCCGCTACGCAAGGCTTTGGTGCAAAGAAGATGCACAACGGCGGATGAGGTGGCGGAATGGGTGCAGGAAGTGCGGAATGGGCAGAGAGAGCTGAATGGACAGGGTGGACAATGTGGTCAAGATGAACACAGTAGCTTGGTGAAACCAAGGGGTGAGTCCATACCGTCCATATCGCCCAGTATGTCCACTCCCTCCAAAGAACCATCCACCACCCCAAGCAAAGCCCTTTGTTATTCTGGAATTGCCGCAAATGCCGCTTTGGTGCTGATTGGGGTCGCCTGTTCTATGTTGGATAGGCAGATAAAGGCTCAGGCAGATGCCTTTACCCAAGAGGGTGGCTTCACGGAAAGGCTGTATCGAGTCAGAAAGAACTCACAGAAAAAGTAAGTCCCACATAAGGTACTGGACGACTAACAAAGCTATGTAACAGATGCAACATAACGCCACAATGTAACCGGCATGGAGGGGCAGTCTATTAAACCCGTGGATGGTGCTTGACAGAAAATGAAGTAGTGATTTGTTTTGTCCTCAGTATAGAATAGGGGTTAAGTAACCGAAAATGAGACTATTTGAAACACATGCCCATTTAGACCATCCCGATTTCGATAGTGACCGGGAAAGCTTGATTAATAAATGTTTTGGTAGTGGGATTGAGTATATCATGAACATTGCTTTTAACAAAGAGACATCGCTAAGTTCGCTGGAATTGGCGAAGAAGCACTTGCACATTTTTTCCACGGTAGGTTTCCATCCTCATGATGCATTAGATTTTGATGCAGAGTTGGTGAAGCGGCTTGCTCGGGAGAAAAAGGTGCTTGCCATAGGCGAAATCGGCTTGGATTTCTTCCGTAATCTTTCGCCCTTTCCTGTGCAGCGAGAAGTTTTTGCCAACCAAGCGCATCTTGCCGTGGAGTATGATCTGCCGGTGGTGGTGCACGACAGGCAGGCGCATCAGGAGTGTTATAATATCCTGAAAAATGAATCCGTGAAAGAGGCAGTGTTCCACTGCTTTTCAGGTGATATAGTATTTGCTCAGCAGGTTTTGGATGCCGGGTGGATGATATCCTTCACGGGCTCGATAACCTATGCCAATTCACAATTGGACGATGTTATCCGCATTGTTCCCATGGATAGATTTATGATTGAAACAGATTGTCCCTACCTCCCTCCCCATCCACATCGGGGGAAGCGGAATTCACCTCTGCTGCTACATCTTGTGGCAGAGAAAATTGCCGAGGTAAAGGGTATAACCCCCAATGAAGTTGCAGATTGTTCTTTTGAGAATGCGCATCGCTTTTTCAGAATACCGCCTGATCCGGTGAAAGCAACCCATCATAAAGCAGGACACAAGAAATGAAGAAACTCTTTATCCTAACCTTAGTAATATGCTCCTCAGCTCTTTGGGCGGGGAATTCCATCTTTTCCTATCAAGGATTTCCCGTGCAGAATTATGGCAGAGATATATACAGCCTCGGCATGGGTGATACCGGAGCAAGCGATATTTTCCGCATCAATACCGGGTATGCCAATCCCGCACTTAGTGATATGTCCAATCGCACTCTGTTCAGCACCGGGATGATTATGGGCTACAATAATTACCAATCCAAGCTAAACGGTGTTACCAAGAGCTTTCGAGATGATTCGCTGGACTTTCCGTATTTCAATGTGAGTGTACCAATTGGCAAGCATAGGATAAGTGCCCAGTTCAATTCTCACTCTTCGGGGATGGTAAGTAACCAGACAACTACTACAGATGGAGTTGTGGAGCAGCAAAGCTCCGATAAGTATCTCTACCGTGCTGATTTAATATATGGCACCTACTACAAGGGTTTTCATGTTGGTGCTGGAGCAAACTTCTATTTTGGTCATGATAATCTCACTTTTACTCAGAATAGCGATAGCTTCAGTTTTGATACTTCAGAAAACCTTACCCGGGATTTCAAGAATATCGGCATGACCATCGGAGTGCTGCAAACTCTGAAGGATATCAGTTTTGGTGTTCATGCAAGCCTGCCGGTAACCTTGAAGGGCGAATCCATCCGTGCCAACACTCATGTTACGGAAGATGCAGTGGATTATGAATATAAACTGCCGGGGCAGTATAATATAAGCACCACCTATATGCTTTCTGAGAACTATAAGATAGCCGTTGATGCCAGCTATGAGAACTGGGCTGCGATATCAGACGCATACCGCGATGCAGCGAAAGTGGGCCTTGGTTTTGCCTACGAACCGGACAAGGATAAACAAAGAACTTCTCTGGGAAGAATGCCCCTACGAGTTGGAGGTTATTACCGCCAACTTGCCTTTGCCGACAAAGATGGAAATGATATTGATGAAATGTCACTAAGCTGCGGCGTTACCATGCCCTTGTTGAGCAAAGTAAGCAGAATTGATATGGGTTTCCAGTATGTGCAGAGGGGGAACTTATCCACCAATAATCTGAGTGACAGGTCAATGTTCTTTTTATTGGGCTTCACAGGCTTTGATTTTATCACCAAAGCAAAGGATAACACTGCTGCCAGGGATATCCCTGTTAAGGAGGAATTCGAATAATGTCGGACGAGCAACATACAGGCGACAGTAATAAGCGAGAGTTACTTAGTGATATAATACAATCGAGAGCTTTGGAAAGTCGGGATTTAACAGCCGGAATGGACAGTTTGCCGGATGAGGCATTGTTTGCCAATATTAGCGAGGTGGCAGAACGCATCAGAACTGCTATATACCGCAATGAACCAATGGTTATCTTTGGGCATGACGATCCTGATGGTATAACCAGCACTTACATCTTATACAAATTTCTGGAATCATGCGGTTATCAAAGGCACAACTATTATATCCCCAATCGGAATCTGGAACCTCACGGTATCCAAAACGGCTTTATTGAGTTTGTCAGGAAGGGTGGCTATAAGCTTGTAGTGACTGTTGACAACGGTATCTCAGCGAAGATGGGGGTGGAGCAGCTTAACGCCCTGGGGTGTGAAGTGATTATCACCGATCACCATCTGGTGCAACAAGATACCATCCCGGATGCTTATACAATCATGAACCCACAGCTTAGTTATTGCCGATATCCCTTCAAATCCCTTGCGGGAGTTGGGGTTGCATTGATGTTAATCAGGTATCTAAGTAAAGTGTGGGAACATCCTATTGACCCTGCAAGTTATTTCTGGACCGCAGTCGGTTCACTTGCAGACAAAGTGCCCATGGTAGGGCTGAATAGGATTATTGTGCGTCATGTGTTGGAGAACTTCAGCGAAGTTCAGGATGAAACAGTGGAGTTCCTCCTGCGTAACTATAATCGGGTGAGCAGCAAGACTGATGTGTATAATTTCTTGCAATATACTTCCCGGCTGATTGCAAATGGACGGGAGGCTGATGGTCAGCACACTGCAATGCGCTTTATCTTGCAGCTTTCTGATGCCAAAGCAAAGCTGTTTCAGGATTTGGAGAAGCAGAAGAACACATGGGAAGGCGAACTGAATCGAGTTTTCGGGTTTCTTGATGCTCTCAGCGCAGATTTTGTGGGTAGCTATTTTGTGTACTATGACGATGAAGATGTTATCCCATATTCGTTGTTGGGTACAGCGGCAACCTATATCGTAAACAAACTGCATATTCCCACCATCATGCTTAAACACCACAATGGGGATACTGTTTGTGAGGGAAGATGTGGAGAAGGTTTTAATATGGTGGATTCCTTTAGCCACTGTAAAGCGCATTTGAAGCAATTTGGTGGTCACCCCAAGGCTGCAGGATTTACCATGAATCCGGTGAATTACGATGCCTTTTTGGAGTGCTTCAATGCTTTCTTGGTGCAGAACTGGAAAGTGAATGAAGAGCAAGTGCAGCATTGGGATGCAGAAGCCAATCTTGAGGATCTTAACGAAGATAATTGGAAGAAGATTGAACTGCTGCTGCCTTGGGGACAAATGAACAGCGAACCCATATTAAAACTGAAACAGGTTAACTGGGCAAGATTAATTGAGACTTTAAGCTTAGATCACTCCGGGGTGGAGATTCCACATTACGGAACCGGAGATGCCATCATTTTATGGAAAAGCGCATCTGTGGTGCGAGTGTTGAGTTGGCAAGAAAGTAACTGATGCAAACTAAGATAGAGGGATAAATGATATTAAGTGAAACCCTGAGGAAATCCATTCATTTAGGCTCGCTTATCATCCCCTTCAGTTACAGGTATATTCTGGGCTTCAACAGGCGTATCGCCTTCTCTTTGCTATTGGTTGCATTTGGCATCAGTATGGTGATAGAGTTTCAACGCTTGTGGCACAGGAGTTTTCGAAAGACCTTCAATCGTATATTCGGGATGATCCTGCGTCGCCATGAACAGCGCGACTTCACCGGGGCTACCTACCTGCTTTTTTCGTCCATGATCTGTGTGGTATTCTTGGAACCCGTGATTGCATCCTGTGCCATGGCTTTTCTCTCTATTGGCGATACCTTTGCGGCAATTGTGGGGATGAGTGTGGGCAAACGTAAGTTTAAGGGAACGGGGAAAAGCTTGGAAGGAAGTCTGGCATGTTTCGTTTCGTGCTTAATCTTCGGTTTGCTCTGGCTGCCCAATCCCGTTCTCGCTATAGGTGGAGCTTTGGCAGCAACGCTTGCGGAACTAAGCCGTATCCCTTTGGATGACAACTTGAAGATTCCCTTTAGTGCAGGGTTGTTTATGACGATTCTGTATATTATATTCTAAGCGAAGAGGCAAAGATGAAGCTATCCTTTGTTATCCCTGTGCTGAACGAAGAAGAATCACTTAAGCAGCTTTATAAAGAGATTGTAGAGAATTGTGGTGAAAGTAGCTATGAGATTATCTTCATAGATGATGGTTCGCAAGATGGCAGCTATAATGTGATGACAGGACTCGCCCTGCATGATGAAGCGGTGAAAATCATCCGCTTCCGCAGGAACTTCGGCAAGGCAGCAGCTTTGCAGGCGGGCTTTAATATCAGTGAAGGCGATGTGGTGTTCACCATGGATGCCGATTTGCAGGATAACCCAAAGGAGATAAATAGCTTTCTGGCGAAGCTTGATGAAGGTAACGACCTAGTTTCAGGCTGGAAAAAGAAACGGCACGACCCTATCCACAAAACGCTTCCCTCTAAGCTGTTTAACTATGTGACGGCAAGGACATTCAAGCTTAAATTGCGTGACTATAACTGTGGATTTAAGGCGTATAAACATCCTTTGGAGAAAGAACTTAGTCTTTATGGAGAGATGCACCGTTATATTCCTGCGCTAGCTCATGCTTTGGGTTTTAAGGTTGCAGAACTTGCCGTTGAGCACCGAGCCAGAGTGTATGGAAAGAGTAAATATGGCATTGAACGCTATTTACGGGGGTTCTTCGACCTTTTAACGGTTAGGATGATTACCTATTACATCAAGAGTCCGCTATATCTGTTTGGCAGGATTGGGATAATTGCAGCCTTTATGGGAGGAGTTGTTACAGCTTATCTTGCTGTATTGAAGCTTTTCTTCGGGCTTCCCTTGTCCAATAGACCATTACTCCTGCTTGGCATCTTGCTAATCCTTGGGGGATTACAATTTATCTCAATGGGTTTGATATCGGAGCTTATCGTAAATCGGTTTCGCGTAGGCAAGAGAATTCCTATTTCCATTGCCCAAACTGTGAATGTTGCCAAACCGGAGTTGATAATAAAAACTGACCATGAATAATCTGGAAAGGTTCTACCTTGGACGATACCTACAAGCTCCAAAGCGTAACTTGTTACGCTTCAGCTTTGTATTTATGATATTAGGGATAGTGCTGTCAGTAGGGATACTTAGTGCAGGTTTGAACTTGTTTCAAGGATACGAATCCAGCTTGCGTGAAGTGCTTCTTGGTTCCTTTCCGCATATTGCTATTCAAGATGCAGATAGTGACTATATCAGCATGGAAGATGCGGAAAAGCTGATAAGCACATTGAAATCTAACGATAAAGTTGAGATGGTGACCCCCACAGTAACATACTCTGTTATGGCTGCCAACGATACTCGTGTCCGAGGTGTATCACTCAACGCCTATTATTTCGATGCACACAACCCATTTCCATATGCAAAGTATGTGAAAGAGGGTAGCTCACAGTTGGCAGATGGTGAGATTATTGTTGGGAAATATCTGGCGAAAGAACTTGGGAAAAAGTGTGGCGACACCCTTAAGATTGTATATCCTCAGTTGGATAAAATCTCAGCGATGGGTTTGTTTCCCTCAGAGAGACTGTATAAGATAGCCGGTATCTACAGCTCTGGCTTCTACGAAAGTGATCGTTCCCAGATTATATGCACGATAAATGATGCGGTATCCTTGCTAAATATAACCCCAAGCTATGCAAAACTGGAGCTGAGGTTAAAGCCCGGAGCTATAGATGATGCCACACACATAGCGGAACAATTACAGCAGCAGTTAGGTTTGTCTTATCTTCTATACCCTTGGACAACATTCAGCGCAGGATTATTAAGGCTTGTGACAATGGAGAAATGGCTGATTTTCATAATATTCAGCTTCTTGGTACTGATTTCCGGAATTAATGTAATTTCTGCAGTTACCACAATTATCTTCGATAAACGCAATGAGATAGCTGTGCTCAGAACTCTGGGGAGCAGCAATGCATCCATCAAAAGACTACTGGCTTTACAGGTAGGATTAACAGGGATAGCGGCAATCATCAGTGGTCAGTTATTCGGTGCCCTGCTGTCTTTTTTGGTGGAGAAACAAAGCTGGTATCACTTGAAAGGTGATGTGTATTTCATCGATAGCCTTCAGGCGACAATCTCACCCTTGAACCAAATGGTGGTCTTTCTCGTGTCAGCGTTGTTAATCTCTGGCTGTATCTGGTATCCTTTGAAACAGATTGACAAGATGCAAATCATAGAGTTATTGCGCAATTCCTGAAGGAGAATATGAAACAAATTGAAGTTACGGAGAGTGATCAATGTTATGCTTAGCCGGTTATGAGATCAGTAAAAGCTACATTGATAGTGATCAAAGCATCCATGTGCTAACTGATGCCAATTTGGAACTGAATGAAGGAGAAATGGTAGCAATTACCGGGCAATCCGGTTGCGGAAAAAGCACTCTTCTCCACATCCTCGGCTTGTTGGATAAACCGGATAAGGGCCGAATCCTTATTGGCGGCAGAGAAGTGCATGCTGGAATGGCAGAGGCAGCTATGATTCGCAATCAGGAGTTGGGTTTTGTGTTTCAATTCCACTATCTGGTGGAGGATCTTACAGCCAAAGAAAATGTAGCTCTTCCGGCGATCATCGCCGGAGTAAGCATCGGGAAAGCACAAAAACAAGCATCGGAATTGCTTGAACGCTTGGGGCTATCTCAACGGCTAAACCGATATCCAAACCAGCTTAGCGGTGGAGAGCAACAACGGGTATCTCTTGCCAGAGCTTTGATCAACAAGCCTAAGATTGTCCTTGCTGATGAACCTACAGGAAACCTTGACCCTGACCACAGCGAAGAAGTGTGGCAGATGATTATTAATCTAAACAAGCAGTTTGGCCAAGCTTTTGTAATTGTCACTCATGACCATGAATCAGCACGCTTGGCAAGCTCCACATATAATCTGGCAAAGGGATACTTAAGCCTATGCCCATAGATACTTCAAGAACGGGTAAGAGGGGATTCACTCTCCCTTGAGTTAGTTATGCCGAGATCCAAGAAGTTCTTCGCTTTGATACTCATTTTGCTGCTGGTTAATGCGGCATTTTTCATTTCCTGGTATTGGCTGGGGATGAGAGTGAGATTTCGAGAAATGCTTGCCTATCAATTGGGAAAAGCTGCCAAGGGGAAGATAGAGATTCAGGAACTTAACTTCAGCGATAAACAATTATTTGCCGAGGGGGTTAGCTATACATCAGCAGACAGCAGTATAGTAGTGGAAGTGAAGCGCATAAGAGCTCAATACAATGTGCTACGTTTCATTGTCTCAGGTTTCAAACCTTCCCGTTTGCTGAGACAGGTAGAAATCATCCAGCCGCATATTGCCTACAGTCTGCATCCCAAAGTCAAGGTCAAGAAGGCTAAGAAACCCTTCAAATTGCCCGATATTGCCCCCTATTTCTCCAGGTTGGACTTGCGGGATGGGTCACTGGATTTATCGCTCGAAATACCCCTCAAAATCGTTTCTAAGGATAATCTGGGAATAAAGGAGCATTTCTCGGAGCTTAACATAAGTGTTGTGAACTCCGGGACAAGTTCCATTAAGATTAGTGCTGTTAGCAGAAAACAGGGAAAGCTCAACGTTAAGGGTTATCTTGATAAGGGATGTATCCGCAATGTTGAGGCAGAACTTGAAGCTTATCATCCTAACTATATAAACCATAACGATATTGCCGACGTATCTACAGAGATTTCCTTGTTTGCGGAACTTGGGCAACAAGCAGCCGGGAAGCCTTTTACATATAAGGCTCAGACTCAAATATGGGGTACTCAACTCACCTTTGCGGAGAAGTATCCTGTGAGGATACCATTTTTGGGGGCTGAAATTGAGGGTAAGAACCTCAAAGCTCAGTTGACTCGCAGCAGTTTTGGCACAAGTAGTATTGAAGCTGAAGTACAGATAAGTGAGTTAGGCAAGAAGCTAAAGTTCGATTCTGCTTCAGCAAAGGGCAGTTTAGACCTTGCTATGATTACAGAAGGTTTGAAAGGCTTGGTAGATTTTTCCCTGGAGGGTCAGGGAACAATCAAAGAACCTCAGCTTAGTGCCAAGATAAGCTCACCCATGCTTGGCTATAAACAGCATATTATCAAAGAGCTGCATGCTGATGCCGATTTTGCGGATAATACCCTAAACATCGAGCTTCCTAATGCGGTATATCAGAACCAGAACTTAGAGTTATCAGGTTCTTATAGCATGGAAAATAAAGCAATAAGCGCTACTATATCAACCTATCCTGTTAATAAGGATGGCGCAACATACACTGTATCAACTAATATAGATGTATATGCCGAGCTTTTGGATCGCTATCCTCTGGTGGAGACATTCATCCATGATAT
>CALDSN010000005.1 GCA_937924555.1 uncultured bacterium
CCACCATCTTTTCATCGCAATAAATGCCATATTCTCCAAACATCTTTTTGGCGCGAATTGTTCCTGCACCGGCGATTTGTGCCAGAATGAAATCCACGGTCTCTTGTTTGGAAGCCATATTATCTCCTTGTTTTATCGTTCATGTTCATCCCCTTTTACTGCCACATGCGTATCTGTCATAAATCCCGGGTAATTCCCTCATCCCACCCGGGAGTCACGAGGGAGTCACCTAGGAATGATGAGACAGATGAGCAAGGGAAGGGCATGAGCGTCATATGTTAGCAGTAAGTCCTTGTAGTAATAATGCTTTGCGTGCTTTCCAATCGGGTAGGTAGTGGCTTAGATGTTGCTTAAAAACCTCATTGTGCGAAGCCTCCAGTAGGTGCGCAAGTTCATGCACCACAATATACTCCAGCACATCATCTCCCCATTTGGAGAGCTGTTGGTTGAGGGTGATGCGGTGGTTGCGAATATTGCAACTGCCCCATCTGCTCTTCATTTGCTTGATGCTAAGTTTACCCGGCTCAACTCCCATAATCCGTTTCCACTTGCCG
Organism: uncultured bacterium; assembly: GCA_937924555.1. GTDB lineage: Bacteria > Cloacimonadota > Cloacimonadia > Cloacimonadales > Cloacimonadaceae > Cloacimonas. The sequence goes on from CALDSN010000005.1 coordinate 555, forward strand.
ATTAGGGACAAAGCTCTCTGCTCCAAGCGGATGCGATACCAGTTATGTAAAAGAATTTGGCATTGCTGAGGAGTGCAGCCACTTTCACAATGTAAAAAAATAGTGCCATGCTCCATGCTGATTCTGTTCAACAGGGAGTTTGGCACTAATCTCAGGGTATATTGCTTGCCTTCCAGCCATTGGCAATCACCATCACGGGGGATATCATCCTGCAAATACAGGTTACTCTGCAGCTTAAGCATGTTCTTCTCTATCCAGGGCAGCTTGCTGTCCAAAAACTGCTGCAGCAAAGCCTGGCTGCTGCCAAACGGGGCAGAGAGCTTAATCTCTCCGCTGCTGCGGTCTATGCGGAGCCTGATGCTCTTCATCCTGCGCAGTGTGCAGGAGATGCGGTATTTTCCTACTTGCAGATATTGCACCATGAACACCAAACATACTAATAGCTCCAAACCATTCAAAACACTTCAGACAATGATTTGGAGCTATTTGAGGCAGAAGCCTTAGGCTAAAGCCTGCTCCAAGTCCTCAATTAAATCTTCCACATCCTCGATGCCTACTGAGTAGCGCACCAGATCATCGGTAATCCCAGCCAGAAGCTTAGCCTCTGCCGAGACTTTTGCATGGGTCATGGAGGCAGGATGCTGGATTAGGGTCTCAACCCCGCCCAAAGACACTGCCAATACGGCAAGCTGGACACTGTCCATCATCTTCTTGCCTGCGGCAAAGCCACCCTTCAAGCCAAAGGATATCATAGCTCCGGCACCGCTCTGTTGGCGTTTGGCAAGCTCATATTGCGGGTGGGATGGTAAGCCCGGATAGCGCACCCAAGCCACCTTGGGGTGATTCTCCAAGTATTCGGCAATAATCTGTGCATTGGCTTGCGCCCGCTCCATACGCAGGGAGAGGGTTTTTAGCCCGCGGATAACGAGGAATGCTTGGTGGGGATCCATGTTTGGTCCCATGCTGGTCATCACATTGTACATAAACTTATGGTCAGCTTCAGTCTTAGCTACAATAACCCCACCCACCACATCGGCATGGCCATTAATGAACTTGGTGATGGAATGTAGCACAATATCGGCACCTAAGTCCAAGGGCTTCTGCAGATAGGGAGAGCAGAAAGTGTTGTCCACCACGAGGCGGATACCGTGCTTCTTGGCAATTTCCGCGCAGGCAGCAATATCGGTGATGCTGATGGTTGGGTTGGCAGGGGTTTCGATATAGAGCAGCTTTGTATTGGGCTTAATGGCAGCTTCGATAAGCTCTATCTTGCTGGTATCCACGAAGCTGGCTTCTACTCCGAAGCGGACAAAGTGCTTTTCTAAAACGCTGCGGGATGCGCCATACACGGCATCGGTGGAGACAATGTGGCTTCCGGCACCGAGATATGCCATATACACGGTTGAAACCGCACCCATACCACTGGCTACGGCGATGCCTCCGGCTCCGCCTTCGAGGGCTGCCACGGCATCTTCCAGGATGCGCACAGTGGGATTTCCCAAACGGGTATAGATGAAGCCGTCGCTTTCTCCGGCAAAACAAGCTGCGCCATCCTCTGCATTCTTGAAGGCAAAGGTGGAGGTTTGGTAGATGGGGGGATTAACGGCAAGCAGGGCATCAGGGTGTTGCCCGCCATGTACAAGAATAGTGTTGAACTTAGCGTTCTTCTTCATGTTGCACCTCAAGTGGTTATTTATTCATCAAATGGAAAGGGGGCTTGTAGCCCCCAAATTGAAATAGATTAATTACTACGGACCAAACGGAAACCTACATACTGGTATCCACGATTAGGATCCCCCTTCTCGCGCCAGAGGATATTTAGGTTGCGCCCTTCACCGTTGTTCACACTACCCCCGCGTATGGTTTTCAGGGTGCCGGTATCAGGCCCACTTGGGTTGATAAAAGTCGGCAGAGAGCGAATGTAATTGGCATCATACCAATCCCAACACCATTCTGCAACATTGCCAGTCATGTCAAATATTCCAAATCCATTGGGGCTTTTTGTGGCCGGGTTGTGTATCTTCCCGCCACTGTTATCCCTGAACCAGGCAATGTCTTCGGGATCGTCTGAACCGCTGTAGTTGTATAGTTGTCCGGCTTTTGCGGCGAGTTCCCATTCCGCTTCGGTAGGTAAACGGTAGCCATTAGCTTTGAAATTGCATGTAACCACTGTGGAAGCACCAACCCCTCTGATTTTGTATGCGGGAGTTAAACCTTCCACTTCACTGCGTCCATTGCAATAGATGGCAACATCGAACCAACTGATGTTATCCACGGGAAGGCTCTCGCCAAAGGTGCTGCTGTTAGCAGATCGGAAGAGCACACGTCTGAACTCCAGTCACGATCAGATCTC
>CALDSN010000006.1 GCA_937924555.1 uncultured bacterium
CAACCGGAGTCTTGGTATTGGTGCTGGATATGGCGAAAGGATTTATTGCCACATTCCTGGCAGCAAAGCTGATGCCTTCCGGTTCGGCAGTTGTGCCACTATGCGCCATGCTGGTGATTTTGGGGCATGTATTCCCTGTGTTTCTGGGTTTCAAAGGGGGCAAGGGAGTTGCCACCGCGGGGGGAGTGTTTATCGCTCTGACACCAATCAGCTTGTTGGCAGCCATTGGGGTGTTTATCCTTATAACCTCACTTACACGTTACGTATCTTTGGGCAGCATTATCGCTGCCTTGGTGTTTCATCTGCATAGTATGTGGATTATCAGCATGGAAAGCCACGGAGATTATGCATTGGTGGCACTGATAAGCGCTGTGGTGCTGATGATTATCTTTAAGCATCGCCAGAACATTATCAGGCTGCTGAACGGAAATGAGAACAAGATAGAATTTACCAAGAAAGGAAAAGGCTGATGTGCGGAATCATTGGAGTATTCGGAACAGCTAAGGCTGCTCATTGGGCAGCATTGGGGCTTTTTGCCGAACAGCACAGAGGACAGGAAAGTTGCGGGATGGCAGTAAGCGATGGCTTGGTAATCAGGCTTCGCAAGAAGATGGGTTTGGTAAAAGAGGTATTCAGCGAAGATAGATTGCAGGAACTGCCCGGCAACATCGCTATCGGACATGTGCGGTACCCCACCAAAGGCAGTGCCACCGAGTTCAACACCCAGCCACATCTGGTGGAAACCCTTGCCGGTCCTTCCTATGCCTTGGCTTCCAATGGGGACTTGGTGAACTATGCCGAGATACGCTCCATGCTGGAAGCAGAGAAAGTGTATTTTAAGAGCGATAATGATGGTGAGTTGTTGGTGAAGTTCCTTGCCTATAGAATCATCAGGCATGGAGATGAGATTACCGAAGCCATTCGCAACCTGATGAAGACCATCAAAGGAGCATACTCCTGCGTGCTGTGCACCAGAGAAGAGCTTTATATGTTCCGCGATCCACACAGCATTCGCCCTATGGTTTGGGGTAAGAGCCAAGATGGTGTGGTTGTGGTGGCATCGGAAAGCTGCGCTTTGGATACTCTGGGAGTGGAAAGCAGACAGGAAGTGCCTCCTGCAGGAATAATCAGAGTGTATCAGAACAGCGATAAACAACCCAGAATTACAATACTGGAGAATGACCCCAATCTATTCAGGGCATGCAAGGAAGAGAAGCATTGCATTTTCGAGCATATCTACTTTTCGCGTCCCGACAGCTATCACTTTGGGGAAAACGTATATGAAGTGCGGGAGAAAATAGGGGCTGCGATGGCTAAGGATGATGCGGGATTGAATCCCGATATCATTGTACCTGTGCCGGACTCCAGTAATTTCATCGGTTCCGGATATGCTCAAGCCAGCGGAGTTCCCCTATCATTGGGATTAATACGCAATCACTATATCGGGCGCACTTTTATCAAACCGGAGCAAACAATACGCGACGAAAGTGTGCGACAGAAGTTTAATGTACTGCCAAACTTCTTCAAAGGGAAGAAGATTGTGCTGATAGACGATAGCATTGTGCGGGGAACCACCATTGGCAAGATAGTGAAGCTGATAAAAGATGCCGGAGCAGCCGAGATACATCTGCGCATTGGCAGTCCGCAGGTGCGCCATTCCTGCTATTATGGCATCGACACCCCTGATGCCAAAGAACTGGTGGCAAACTGTTATGAACTGGAAGAGATACGCTCTCGCACCGGAGTGGATAGCTTGAAGCATATAGGTATCCAAGATTTGAGGGGCTGCGTGATGAAGCCGGATAATTACTGTTATGCCTGCTTTAATGGGGTCTATCCTCTGGGGGTTCCCAATGAGTAACAAAGAATTTACTGAGATTAGCAAGATACTTAGCAGCTTTTCAGAGCGGAGGGTATTGGTTATTGGTGACCTGATGCTGGACGAATACCTTTGGGGAAAAGTGCAGCGGATATCACCTGAGGCACCGGTTCCCGTGATTGAACTGAACCACGAGGAATACCGTTTGGGTGGTGCGGCAAATGTGGCATTGAACCTTGCGGCATTGGGAGCTAAGGTGGAGCTTTTAGGCATCTGTGGTAAGGATAATCACGCCAAGATACTGAAGAAATTGCTGAAGAAGCACAAGATAGGCGTGGGGGGGATTATTGAGGACGAAAGCCGTCCTACCACCCTAAAAACACGCATAGGCGCAGTGAGTCAGCAGATTGTGAGGTTGGACAGGGAAGACTGTTCCGAACTTAGCAGTGCGCTAAAAAAGGCGGTTAAGGAGCAGGTGAACGCCCTGATACCAACATGTGATGCGGTGATTATTGAAGATTATGACAAAGGCTTGCTGAGTGAGGAAACCATTGCCCACATTCTGGCATCTGCCAAGAAGTATAAGGTGCCGGTGGCGGTTGATCCCAAGAAAAGGAACTTTGCCCTCTACCGAGGTGTAGATATATTCAAGCCAAATTACGCAGAGATACAGGACTTCTTGGGTAAGCACTACAGCGATGCCAATGGCTTCTTTGAAGCTGCGGCAGAATTGCAGGCGAAGCTGAATTGCAAACATTTGGTGGTAACCTGTGGAAGCAAGGGATTGTATGTGCTGAACAAGGGGGAAGAGCCCAAGCACTTGCCCAGTTTTGCTCGCGAAGTCTTTGATGTTTCCGGTGCGGGAGACACGGTGATAAGTGCGCTGTGCCTGGCTTATTTGGCTGATAGTGATGTGCTGAAAGCTGCACTTATTGCCAATCATGCTGCTGCTGTAGTGGTGGCAAAGCATGGCACAGCAACTGCAAATTGCACCGAGATATGGGATAGCATCAATGCATAATCCAAAACTTATAGACATAGAAAACATTGAATCATTGGGAGTGGAACTGCACCAATGCGGTAAGAAGATAGTATTCACCAATGGCTGTTTTGATATCCTGCATGCCGGGCACGTGCTTTACCTGCAGAGTGCCAAAGAACTGGGTGATGTTCTGGTTTTGGGACTTAATAGCGATGCCTCCGTTGCCCGTTTGAAGGGCAGCACTCGCCCGATTGTGAATCAAGAGGAGCGCAGCATAGTACTTGCCGGGCTTGAAGCGATAGATTACATTTGTATTTTTCCTCAGGACACCCCATTAGAACTGATTACCTTACTAAAACCTGATGTTTTAGTGAAGGGTGGGGATTGGAAAATAGAGCAAATTGTAGGGGCAGATTTTGTACTCAGCAGAGGTGGAAAAGTTCAGAGCTTGCAGTTTGTCCCGGGGATTTCCAGCTCTGCCATAATTGAACGAGTGATAAGCAGGATGAACGCATGAACGAGACAGTTATTGAAGATAGCGGAATCGTTAAAGCCATAAACGGAAACAAGGTTACGGTTGAGATAGAACGTGGTGGGGGATGCAAAAGCTGCAGCATGCATGGATTCTGTATGAAGAACGTTATGGATGAGATGGAGCTAAGCACCGAGCTTCTCCTTCAAGTGGGCGATAGAGTTCAGTTAGAGGTTTCTGCTTCGGGTAGAGCTTTGGCATCGCTGATGATATTTGGACTGCCCTTGGCGTTTCTATTTGCAGGTTTTCTGATAAGTTCTATTTGGCTGAGTGAGATTGTCTCCATAGGAATAGGATTTACAGCCCTAACTATAAGCTTTCTAATCATCAGGGCACTGGACAAGAGCTTGGGAGCAAAATTGGACATCCAGATTGCGGGGAAGATATGAAGATACGCTTAAATGAGATGGTCTTTTACGGATATCATGGGGTTCATGCAGAAGAAAGAAAGCTGGGTCAGCGGTTCATTGTTAGTGTAATCCTAAGAACAGACGATAATCTGGATGCGGGAATTAAACACCTTGATGATACTGTTGATTACACCAAGGTGTATGTAGAAGTGAAAGATATTATGGAGACTCATCAGTTCCAGCTATTGGAAGCTTGCGCATCCACCATAGCAGATAAATTGATGGCAGATTTCCCTTTGGTGCAGAGCCTTACAATATGCATCCAAAAGCCTTCGGTGCCCATCCAGGGTAGTTTGAGGTCGGTGGAAGTGGAACTGGAAAGAAGCAGATAATGATATTCTATCTGTGCTTGGGAGCAAACATGCAGGAACCTGAAAAGCAGGTCTCCGTTGCCAAGATAGAGATAGACAAGCTGCCCGGTACCGCTATTCTGCGTGAAAGCAGCTTGATCACCTGCGCTCCTTATGGTAATAAAGACCAGGCTGACTTTGTGAACCAGGTACTCGAAGTTGAAAGCAGCCTTAGCCCCTTAGAATTACTAAGTGCTTTACTGAGTATTGAAGCAAACATGGGCAGAATTAGAAAAGAGAAGTGGGGTGCCCGTCTCATAGATATCGATATTCTTATGGCAGGTGCTGAAGTTATCTGCCATGAAGAGGATGGTGATGGTCCAGAACTGAAGGTCCCACATCCAGATTTCCATAACAGGTTGTTTACTCTGGAACTGCTGAATGAGCTTTGCCCGGATGCCAAGCACCCGGTTTTGCATGAAACAATATCAGAATTATACGGACACTTATTAAAGAGTGGAGGAAAACCATGAGTGCTCTTGCAGCGATAATCCTTGCTGCCGGAAAAGGTACGCGGATGAAATCCGAGCGTGCCAAAGTAACTTTTCCCATAGCCGAAAAGCCAATGGTGCAAAGGGTTGTGGATACAGCTTTAGCCATGAACTGCGAAAGGATCTGCTTGGTGGTGGGCTATTTGAAAGAAACAGTTATCTCTTGCCTGGAGGAAGACGACAGACTGGAGTTTGTGGAACAGAAAGAACAGCTTGGAACAGGGCACGCCGTGTCCATTACCGAAGACCTGTTCAAAGACAGCGAGCAAGATATCCTTATCCTTTGCGGTGATGTCCCTCTATTAACCCCCCAGACGGTGAATCGCATATACCAAGAGCATCTATCCACCAATGCGGCATGTACCGTGCTTACCGCCTTTTTGGATGATCCAGGTAAATATGGCAGAATGCTACGGGATGCCGATGGTAAGCTATATGGAATCGTGGAATACAAAGATGCCAGCGCAGAACAGAGGCAGATAAAAGAATGGAATACAGGGATATACTGCTTCAATTCCAAGGAGCTTTTCAGCGCACTTAAAGGTACCTCCAACCAAAACCAACAGGGTGAGTATTACCTCACAGACGTCTTGGGTATCTTGTATAACCAGCATAAAACCATATCCTCTGTAGTGCTTGAAGACCTGATGGAAGTATCCGGTGTGAATTCCCAGGAACAATTGGCAGAGTTGGAAGATATCTATGTGGATAAAATCCGTAAGAAATGGCTCAATAGCGGAGTGGTTATTCATAATCCCGGCACTGTTTTCATAGGTGATGATGTGATTATTGAAGCGGATGTGGAAATACACCAGAATACCGTTATTAAAGGAAAATGCACTCTGGAGAAGGGTGCCGTTATCGGACCCAATTGCTATTTGGAGCACAGCACCGTATGCAATGACACTATATTACAAGGTCACAACATCCTTGTTAATGCGATAATCCACGAACATGAGTTACTGGAATTCGGTGCACACGTTATAGAAGAAACCCCTTATGAGTAACCAAGAAGAACCTCGCTATCTATACTCACCCTGGCGCATGGACTACATCCTGGGGGAAAAAGCGGTGGACTGCGTCATGTGCAGACACCTAGATAAAGAACATGATGAACAAAACTTGATTGTGTTCCGAGCCAAGTATTGTTTCATAATGCTGAACCGATACCCCTATAACAACGGGCATTTGATGGTTGTCCCTTATGCACATGTTTGCTGTCTAAGTGATTTAGATAGCAGCCATTGGCTGGAAATGAGCATGCTTATCCGTAGTACTGAACAGGTATTGAAGGAGTTCTATAAGTGCGATGGCATCAATATCGGGATCAATCTTGGTTCCGCAGCCGGAGCAGGGATTGCCGATCATTTACATGTTCATATTGTCCCCAGATGGAACGGAGATAGTAACTTTATGAGCGTGGTCAGCGGTGAGAGGGTTATACCGGAATCATTCGAAAGTGCCTATGCACGCCTAAAACCTGCTTTCGCCAAGATGCTATCCGGCAAGGAGTAAGAAGTTGGATTTGACAAGCAAGCAGCCTCTGGAAAATGTAGCCACGAAAAAGAAGTATTGGCTTTGGATAGCTGTCTTGGCAGCTATAGCTATTATTGCAGCAATATTCTTCTTGGGTAGAAACAACGATCTTGTGCCCGGAGAATACGGCGAAGATAAGCTTCCCGCAATAAAAGTGGTGGTAACCAATGGCTGTGGCTATGAGCAGCTTGCTTCAGAATATGCAGAGGCAATATCCGGTAAGAATATTGAAGTTATCAGCTTGGGGGATACACCCAAGCCAATTTATGATAAATCGATCATTGTCGTACGCAAGGGAGATATGCAGGATTTGAAGCGACTACAGAAAATGACAGGAATCCAGCGCTGGACAAGTGCTATAAATGAATATTACAATGCCGATTTTGAGATAATCGTCGGCAGTGATTACGAGGAGTATATTAGTGAGTAACACCGAAGATATCGTGAGGGACAACGCAAAGCTTCAGGCTATCATAAACTGGCTGACAGATAAGAAAGCGGAGAACATCCGTGTGTATGATGTGCAAAGTAAAGCTGATTACACAGATGTTATCGTTGTCTGCGAAGGTAGCGCAGATGTGCATAATAAAGCCATCGCTAACTATCTGGTAGATATGGCAAAAGAGAATAAACTGAATGTGCTTAGCAAGGAAGGCATAGATTACGGTCAGTGGATCCTGATTGATATCGGCGACACCATTGTGCACATCTTCCTACCTCAAACCAGAGAGTATTACAAGATTGATGAGCTCTTCACCAAAGTTAAGAACCGCATACCCGGAGAAGACTTGATATGATTAAAGAGATCCTGCATAAGAATATTACAGAGGTTATGGAAGCCCTGCAGCTTAGTCACGAGAAAGACTTTATTGTAGAGATTCCTAATAACACAGAGTTTGGGGATTATTCCAGTAACGCTGCCTTGGTACTGGCAAAAGAGAACAAGATGGCTCCCAAAGTGTTAGCCGAGAAGCTGATAAAAGAACTTAAGAAGAACAAAGCATACAAGAAGCTCGAGATTGCCGGTCCCGGCTTTATCAACTTCTACCTTGCCCCCAGCATGTACCAAATGGCTTTTTGGGAGATTTTCAAGCTGGAGGATTACGGGCGCAGTGATTATGGTAATCAGGAAAAGATACTTCTGGAATTCGTCAGCGCCAACCCCACCGGTCCATTGAATATCGTTAGTGCCAGAGCAGCCGCTTTTGGGGACACGCTTTATAGAATTATGAGCTACACTGGCTATGCCCCTGCGCGTGAGTTTTATATCAACGATGCGGGAAATCAGGTGGATATTCTTGCTGAGTCGCTGGAACTCCGCCTACGCGAGTTGCATGGCGAGAAGATTGGTGAGTTCCCCTACGAAGCTTACCACGGAGAATATGTGAAACACCTTGCTCAACGCCTCAATGCCCTTGAAGGCAGCAGAGTGTTTATGCTCACCGAAAAAGATCGCATGGATCACTTGAAAGAGTTCGCCCTCTCCGAGTTGCTGGAAATGCAACGCAGCAGCCTGGAGAAGTTCGGAGTGGTTTTTGAAGGTTGGGTATCCGAGAAAACCTTGCGCATGGAAGGCGTGGTGGAAGAAGTGCTATCCTACCTCACAGAAGCAGAATGCACCTATGAGAAAGAAGATGCCATCTGGTTCTGTTCCACTAAGTATGGTGATGATAAGGATAGAGTGCTGATGAAGTCTGATGGCTCTATAACCTATTTTGTGCCAGACCTTGCTTATCATCTCACCAAGATACAGCGCGGTTTCTCCAAGCTGATAGATGTTTTCGGGCCGGATCATCATGGATATGTTCCCCGCATCAGGGCTGCATTCCGTGCTCTTAACTATGATGATACAATGCTGGAGATAATATTCCTGCAGCAGGTTAACCTCTTCGAAAGCGGTGAACGGGTTAAAATGAGCAAGCGTGCCGGCAAGATAGTAACCATGGATGACCTCATCAGTGTGGTGGGCAAGGATGCAGCAAGGTATTTCTTCATTGCCCGTAAGGCAAATGCTCACCTGAACTTCGATCTGGAACTTGCTATGAAGCAAAACAATGAGAATCCCGTTTATTACTGCCAGTATGCTTACGCACGTATTTGCAGCATGATGAAGAAAGCACGTAAAGATAAAGTATATCCCAAGCACTTCAAGAAAGATATGGTTTCCAAGCTTACCAAACCCGAAGAGCTTGCCATCATCCAAAAAATGGCGGATTTACCGGAGCTGTTGATTCTTATCTCCATCCACAGAGAACCGCATCGCTTGGCTACTTATCTCGAAGAGCTTTCCGGGATGCTGCATCGTTATTATGCAAAATACCAGATTGTTAGCCAAAAGAATGCAGACCTTACTCATGCGCGTTTGATGCTAATACACACAGTTAAACACGTGATGGGCATCTGTTTCGAACTGATGGGTATTTCTGCTCCGGAAAAGATGTAAGATATAATGGAACCAAGGCTGCGTGCCGTTACCCCGGAAGATTTTGACGCCATCCAGGCAATCGAACAGATTGCCTTTTCCCATCCCTGGCCCCCCGAAGCTTTTACAGACTTCCTGCTTCCTTGGGCTTGGGTGCTGACTCTTGGCGATGAAATAGTCGGTTACATCTTCTACCACGGTGTGGAGGATGAGATGGTTATCCTGAACTTTGCCATCAATCCCAAACACCAAGGGAAAGGCTGGGGTGAACTGCTGCTGGCTCAAAGTATGGAACTATTGCGCTCTACAGGGGTTACCCGCTTTTTCCTGGATGTGCGAGCTTCCAACCATCAAGCGATTGCCCTATACCGAAAGAGTGGTTTTGTTGCAATCGGTACACGCAAGAATTATTACAGCCATCCCGATGAGGATGCCTTGGTAATGGTATTGATGTATGACTTATAAGCATGATTTCCTGGTAATCGGTAGCGGTATAGCTGGGTTGGTATATGCCCTACAGGTATCTCGTCTTGGCTCTGTGGCTGTGGTTACCAAAAGTGACCTGCACGATTGTAATACAGATTATGCCCAGGGAGGCATTGCCGCAGCGATAGATGCTAAAGATTCCTTTGCCGAACATATTGAAGACACCTACCAAGCAGGGGCTGAACTCGGGAAACGGCAGGTGATTAGGCAAATTATTGAAGCCGGTCCTGCTCTAATCCAATATCTAATCGAGTTGGGCACGGATTTTACCCGCTTGGACGAAAGCTATGACACCAGTTTGGAGAATCTGTCCCTCACCATGGAAGGTGGGCACACCCGCCGTAGGGTTGCCTATGCTGCCGATTCCACGGGGCACCAAATGATGGAAGCTTTAATAGCCCAATGCAAAGCCAATCCCGCCATAGAAATATTTGAGAACCGTATTGCCATTGACCTCATCACCCAACATCATGTTGTTCAGGATGATGGCTTCATCCCTGGCATTTCCTGCTGGGGTGCCTATGTGCTGGAGACTGTCACCAATCAAGTGGACATCTTTCAAGCAAGGAAGACCATGATGGCAACCGGTGGTGCAGCTCAGATTTATGCACATAACACCAACCCCAAGGTTGCAACAGGGGACGGCATGGCAATGGCAAGGTTGGCTGGTGCCCGGCTTGCCAATATGGAATTCGTCCAGTTTCACCCCACTGCATTCTGGAGTGCGGATGGCGATACCTTTCTGATTAGTGAAGCGGTGCGCGGAGAAGGTGGTGTGCTCAGACTGTTGGATGGCAAAACCTTCATGGAAAATTATCATCCCAAGGCTAACCTTGCCCCCAGAGACATAGTATCCCGTGCCATTGATGCAGAGATCGGAAGAGCGTCGTGTAGGGAAAGAGTGTAGATCTCGGTGGT
>CALDSN010000007.1 GCA_937924555.1 uncultured bacterium
GCCAGAGAGGGTGTCTTGAGGGGTGTGGCAGGGCTTAAGCCATCATTGTTGTCATTGCCCATGGGGCTTACGTACAATTCTGCATCAAGCGGCTGTAGATAGGACTCCTGAATATCAAAAACCGTGTAAGGGGAGGGAGGGTAACTTGAGTCATAATAGTCTGCAAAATACTTCTCCCATTGGGGTACGGTGAACTTCTTTAGGTAAACTGCTACAGATCCGGAATTGATGTGATACCAATCAATATCCATTCCCCATTGAGCAAAGTTATTATAGATGCTACATCGGTTAATAGAATCAAAGACAATGTTTGGTGAAGTGTCCACTCCACTGCCTATTGTTAAACCTCCTCCTCTGTATCTGGCAATATTGTTATGGATAGATACACCTGAGAGTAACACAGTGTTTGGTGAGAGAATACTCACTCCTCCACCCCAAGAGGTAGTGTTACCGTAAACATTGAGGTTTTTGAGAATCACTGAATTGTTCCTGAATATAAATATCCCACCCCCAAATATCTGGTAAGGGCTCGTCCCATGGTAATAATCATAGCCCTGTCCCCCGGTGATGGATAATCCTGATATGGTGCAGTTGATTGTGTTCTCATAGCACAATATGGTGGAACTGGGATTGCCACTGCCATCGATTATTGTGCTGCTGATATAGCTGCTGTCGGCAGTAGTGTACTCCAAAGATGCCAGAACAATATCACTCTTGTTGGATAGATTGATGTTCTCCATGTAACGTCCCGGATGCACCAACACTATGTCTCCGCTGTTTGCCTGGTTAATCGCAGCTTGGATGGAAGTGTAAGCCTGGCTGCCGTCTATTGCCACGTGCCTGGTTATGCAGTGCATAATCAGCGGTAACAGGATCAAACCCATGGTGATTAATCGTTTCATTGCTCCCTCATGTTTGTTATCATGGAGCGGTGACTAATCACCGCCCCATAATCATTGTAGTGCTTACTTCAGCATAAGCATCTTTGTTGTCAAGGACTTTCCTTCTGTTTGTATGCGGGAGAAATAGATGCCGGAGGATACCTTGTTGCCATTATCATCCGCACCATTCCACACAACCCGGTGAGTGCCACTGAGCACGGTTCCGTTTACCAATGTTCTCACAAGCTGTCCCTTGGTGTTGTAGATGCTTAAGAGTACCCTGGCATCCTTGGGAACAGAGTAACTAATCGTAGTCTCGGGGTTAAAGGGATTGGGGTAATTCGTAAGTGATAGGGTTGGGGTAG
>CALDSN010000008.1 GCA_937924555.1 uncultured bacterium
TATTGAACCCGGTGCTGTCATCGGAGAAGGCTGCATCATCGGTGCATATTGTCATATTGGTGCCAATGTGGTGCTGGGTGCAAACAACATCCTTGCCCAAAGTGTGGTTATCGACGGTTTCACCACCATCGGCGATGGCAACAAGATTTCCGCTTATGCCATTTTGGGAACAGATCCCCAAGATCTTAAGTTCAAGGGCGAAGCCACCCGTCTGCGTGTCGGCAGTAATAACACCATCCGCGAGTTTGTAACCATCAACCGCAGTAACATGCTGGAAGAGGACACCGTGGTTGGCAACAACAACCTGCTGATGGAATATGTGCACGTGGCGCACAACTGCCAAATCGGCAGCAACTGTGTTATCGCCAATGTGGTGCAGTTTGCCGGACATGTGCATGTGCACGACTTTGCCACTGTTGGGGGCGTAACTGCAGTGCACCAGTTTGTGCACATTGGAACCCATGCCTTTGTGGGCGGTGCCTCCGCCATCAAAAAGGATGTGGTGCCGTACACCCGCGGACAGGGCAACCCCTACAAAACAGTGGGTCTGAACAGCGTTGGTTTGATGCGCAAAGGCTTTTCTAACGAGACCATTGCCGGCATCAAAGAGATATACAACCTCTTCTATCGCAGCAAACTGAACACCACCCAGGCACTGGAAAAAGCCCTCTCGATGGCAAATCTCAGCCCCGAGCAAATGAAGGTTATCGAGTTCGTGCAACACGCGGAGCGCGGTATCTCCACTTAGTGCCATAAGAGCTATGATGAACCACTTTATCTTGCTCTTGATAGCTGCATTACTTTTGCTTAGCTCCTGCCTTGGGGCTGTATCTATCGTTAAAAGCGTGGATTTGCAGAAGTATCTGGGGCGGTGGTATCAATTTGCCTATTTTCCCAACAGCTTCCAGCCCAAGGATTGTGCCCTTACCACGGCAGATTACTCTCTGGATACCAAGGGTAAGATTATTGTCTTGAACACGTGCTATAGCGATAAAGCAGGCAAAAAAATCAAGAAGCAAGCCACAGGAAAAGCATATCCCATCGACAAGACGAACTCCAAGCTCAAAGTAAGCTTTTTTTGGCCCTTCAAGGGAGATTACTGGATTGTAAAGCTGGATCCGCAATATCGCTACTCTGTGGTTAGTGACCCCAAACAGAAATATCTCTGGATTCTCACCCGCACACCGGATTTGGACAATGCAAGCTGGCAAGAGATAAACAGTTTTTTGGTTAAAGGCGGGTGGGATATCAGCAAGCTGTCCTTCAGCGGTTCGGTTAAATAAAGCTATCTGCTGAATCATCTTCGGGCTTGGGTTTCTTTGCCCCCTCTTGGTATCATTGCATGATCATTGCATAATCATTACATAAGAAACATGCAATGATTATGCAATGATCCCGTAATTCAAACAGGAGACTTGCCATACTATGCATAGTGGGCTAATTTGTCTTTGGTGTGCAGGTGTAAGCTCACCGTGGCAGAGTGCCTAAGAGATTAACCCCATGGAGGTTAAAATGACTTTAAGTGCCTTTATCAAGATAAGCCTCATCACCTTGGCTTTGTTTGGAATAAGCATCCTTACTGCCCAACAGGTCCCCGCAAGCAACATCAAAGCAGGAACAGTAAAGTATCATCCCAATGGACTAATTAGCCATGCCAGATTATTAGCAGCACAAGAAATCCAAGGATTTCCCTGCAAGAATTGGGTGGCATTCAGTCCCGCAGGCAAGCTCATCGCCTTCGATTCATCCAAGCTATACCAAATGGGGCAGGATAGAATCCCCGCGGGCAGCAGATTTGCGCTTTACGAAACGGGCGAAATCAAGCACATACTGCTTGCCAAAGTAACCCGCATCCAAGGCTATCTGTGTGTGGGCTATGGCCTGGAATCCCCCGAGATTAACTTCTGGCAAAACGGGAAGTTAAAAAGCGCATACTTGAAGCAGGCAACCGTGATAAACGGACTCACCGCCAAAGCTGGTTCCTTCTCTCCTGTGCAATTTGCGGAAGATGGCAGCCTGACCAAACTGACCCTGGACAAAGCCGCCACAGTGGAAGGAAAAAGCTACAAAGCGGGAACCATCCTTAGCTTTGGTGCAGGAAGAAAACTGCTGAAGGCGGAACGACCGGGATATTTCAAACGCATGGGCACGGCTATAATGGATAGCTTTGTTTAACCAGCCTCCCTTGCCTTGACGCATACCCTATCCTTGACACAAATCTGCCGTGTAAAATCATAGCATCAGATAAATTTACGTGGAGTTTACAGCGATGAATACACTAATCAAGGATTTCCTTGCCTTCTTGAATGGCAGTAGCAGTCGGTTTCATGCCAGTCTGCAGATACAAAGCAGGTTGCAGGCAGCAGGATTTATCCCCTTGGATGAGAAACAAGCCTTTAAGCTGAAGAAAGGCGGAAAGTACTATCTTTGCCGTCAGGATACTGCTGTGCTGGCGTTTGTGATGGGGAGTGAAAGCCTTGCAAAAGGTGGAGTTAAGCTTGCGGCAAGCCATATAGATTGCCCTTCTATGAAGCTGAAAACTGAGAGTGTTAGCATCGATAAAGATGTGCTTCGTTACGGCGTGGAAGTGTATGGGGGTCCCATAATAAGCACTTGGATAGACAGAGAGCTGTCCATCGCGGGTAAGGTATTGGTTAAAACTGCCAAAGGTGTGGAAGGCAGGTTTGTGGATATCGAGAAGCCTCTTGCCATCATTCCCAATGCGGCAATACACTTGAATCGTGAGATTAACAAAGGCTTTGAGTATAACAAACAGACTCAGTTGCCAGCAATCCTAAGTGTGAAAGGAAGCGGCGGGAATCCACTTATCGAGCTTATCGCCAAGAAGCTGAAAGTGAAAACTACAGACATACTGGAGACCGAGCTGTATCTGTATGACCCTCGCCCCGCCACATTAATAGGTTTGGAAGATGATATGGTCTGCGCTCAGGGCTTGGATAATCTTGCCATGACGCATGCCATCCTAAGTGCGCTTGTGAAGGCAGAAAAGCCCAAACAGACTGTGATGGGAGTGTTCTTTGACCACGAGGAGATTGGCAGCGAAACACCACAGGGAGCAATGTCCTCCCTGCTTGCCGAAAGCTTGGAAAGGCTGTGCTTAAGCCAAAGCAACTCCCGTGAGGATTATTACCTTACTTTGCGTAACAGTTTTATGATTAGTGCCGATATGGCGCATGCCTTCCATCCTTCGTATCAGGAAAAATATGACACGAACTATTCACCCAAAATGAACCAAGGTCCCGTGATTAAGCTTAATGCCAATCACCGCTATGCCTCCACCACCGATAGCACCGCACACTTTATCGCCATCTGCGAGAAGGCTAAGGTGCCCTGCCAGAAGTTCCTGATACGCAGTGATATGCCCTGTGGCAGCACGGTGGGACCAATCGTTGCCGCTCAGCTTGGCTTGCACACCGTGGATATCGGCAACCCCATCTGGGCAATGCACTCTATTAGGGAGACGGGGGGATGTAAAGACCACCTGTACCTTATAGATGCCCTAACTGAATACTATAAATAAGATAGAAACAAGGAGCACACAATGGCAACCTTCAAGCCTTTTAAAGCCGTTCGACCCGTGAAAGAAAGAGCCAGGGATATAGCATCCCTGCCCTATG
>CALDSN010000009.1 GCA_937924555.1 uncultured bacterium
GACCACCGAGATCTACACTCTTTCCCTACACGACGCTCTTCCGATCTTGCGATGAAGTTATACCATAATTGTTACATATGGCAAGATGGAAAGTTCAGTCATCACCTGATGAAGGTATTGGTCAATAATGGATTGATAGAGCTGATTATACCTAATGATATGGATACTCCAATAGCATCCGTAAGCTCTATTGATTTGAAGGGGAGCTTTGTATATCCCGGTTTCATCGATACTCATACCCACTGTTTTGAAGGTGGACTTTACTCCCTTGGAGTGAAGCTTGACGACGTTGTGGATATGGCTGATCTATTTGCCAGACTTTCCGAGGCTTGTAGGTCTAAATCACCAAAATATCCTATCTTTGCCTGGAGGTTTGATGAAAGCTCTATTCCCGAAAGACGCTTTCCTTTTGTTTCCGAACTAGATAGGATTTGCAGTGATAAACCCATTATATTAAGGAGAATAGACGGTCATTCTTGCATATTAAACACATTTGCCCGTAAGCTGATCGCTAATGATTTAAGCACCGAGTCCGAGATACTTCGTGGTAAGAACAATGATGTAGCCGTTCATTATTTCCATAGTAGGTTGGATGAGGAGGTCATTTTACAAGCATATTCTGAAGCAGCTCAATATGCCCTCAGAAATGGCTTTACCGGAGCCCACACCATGATTGGTGATGCAGATCAGAGCATTGGTCATTACCAACTAATACGCGAGAACCTATCCACTTTTGCAATAGATTATACCATTTATCCACAATCATTCAACATCAAAGCTGCTTTGGATGTAGGAGCTAAGCGAATTGGCGGGTGCATCTTAGCTGACGGCTCCATCGGTTCCAATACAGCAGCATTGTTTGATCCCTACAAGAACAGTGTTTCCCGAGGCATACTATATCAGAGCGATGAATTCTGGAAGTCTTTTATTCAAGAAGCCCATAAGAACAAAATGCAAGTTGCTGTTCATTGCATTGGGGATAGAGCCATCAAACAAATCAATGATGTTTACAAGCAAATCACCGCATCTGATGCTCACGATCTTCGCCATCAACTAATTCACTGCGAACTGACCAATAACGAACTAATCGATGATATCAAGCTTTCTGGTGCCGTCCCCGTGATGCAACCCAATTTTGACCATTATTGGGGCGGGAAGGGCAACTTATATGAAAGAATGCTGGGGGTGGAGAGAGCAAAGCATATGAACCGTTTCGGTTCTCTTAACAGCAAGGGGATACGAATAACAGGTGGTTCTGATTGGTATATAACCCCCATGGATGTTGTTCAATCTATCCGTGCAGCCATGAACCACCATAACCCGGAAGAACGCCTTTCTCACGCAGAAGCAGTTGATATTTACACTCGCAACGCAGCTTGGCTTAGTGGTGAGGAACTTTCTCGCGGTGAGATTACTCCCGGCTATCGAGCCGATTTCAGCATCATGTCCCACGCTCTGGATGATTCTCATGCCACTCCTGCAACCAAATATATCGTCAGAGGCGGTGAGATAGTATATGAATCATAGTATGTTACAACCCAGCTATCTCAGTATAGAGCGGATTATCATAGATGAGTTGTCCGTGCACCCCAACTGTAAGCTTATCGACATCTATAAGCTGCTTTTCAGAGCGTTCTATGGTCCATCCCATGCGATTACTGATCTGATCTCCATCAGCTTGGGTATCAACACTGAGTACACAAATATGACGGTGCCTTACAAGCCTTTAATCCAAGATATTGGCATGGGTATAGGTTATTGCCGCATAAGCCTGAGCGCATTAGATAAGTTGCCCCCCAGTTCCTTCCTACGTAATTGCGAGTTACTGGCAAACCTGATGCAACAATCGTGCATTGCTGAGCCGGTCGCAGGCTCTATGTCCAGCTTATGGCAGCATTATAAAAAGACTATTCTGGATTTCTTTCCCGCTTCCAATGAAGAGTGGAATGCCATTACCACTCTTGCTGAGAGCAACATTATTCCCAGCCATTCTGATGCTTTCAAACAAACATACGATCCCCACTATCGGATTATAGCTAACGATCTTGCCAAGACCTTCCTAAACCCCATAACCAAGAGCATTTAGTAATCATATTTAGGAGATATAATGACACCTGTCCGCGTTCGTTTTGCCCCAAGCCCCACCGGATATTTGCATATTGGTGGACTCAGAACCGCCCTCTATGACTATCTCTTTGCGCGCTCCATGCAGGGAAAGTGCATTCTGCGTATTGAGGATACAGACCAAAGCCGAGAAGTGGCTGGAGCTGCGCAGAACCTCATTGATACCCTCCACCAGCTTGGAATAGATTTTGATGAAAGCCCTGCTATAGGCGGAGAGTTCGCTCCATATACTCAGTCCCAAAGGCTACCCTTATATCAGGAACACGCCCAAAAGCTTGTGGATAGCGGACATGCCTATCACTGTTTCTGCAGTGCTGAAACGCTAACTGCCATGCGCGAAGAACAGCAAGCCAAGGGTATATTTGTTAAATATGACCGTCGATGCTTGTCACTAAGTAAGGAAGAAGTTGCCGCTAAGCTAGCCAATGGCGATAAGCATGTTATCCGTTTGAAGATGCCTGAAAACAGAGTATTTGCCTTTGAGGATATAATTCGGGATAAGGTGGAGATGGATAGCTCCCAATCCGATGACCAAGTGTTGCTCAAGAGCGATGGTTTTCCCACATATCATCTTGCTGCTGTGGTAGATGATCATTATATGAAGATTAGCCATGTCATCCGGGGGGAAGAGTGGCTTTCCAGCACTCCCAAGCATATCTGGCTTTACGAGTGCTTTGGTTGGGATGCTCCAAAGTGGGTGCATCTACCTCTTATACTTTCTACTGACCGCAGTAAGTTAAGCAAACGCATGAATGATGTATCGGTAGAAAGCTATCTCAGTAAGGGTTATCTTAAAGAAGCTCTCTTGAACTTCGTTGCCTTATTGGGTTGGCATACTGCCGATGACAGAGAGCTTTATACCTTGGAAGAGATGTGCCAGTTATTCAGTTTGGATAGAGTTAACAAGGCAGGTGCCATATTTGACCTCACGAAGTTAGATTGGATGAATGGGCACTATCTGCGCAACCTTCCGTTAGAGATCATTGCCGAGCGGACAAAGCCATATTATCTCGCTGTTGAACTCGATATAAGCGATGAGCACAAATACCTTAAAAGCATAGAGGTTGCCCGTGAACGCTGCACTCTTTTACCGGAGCTTGCAGAATACGCCAAGATGTTCTATCTGGATGCGGCACTATCCGAAGAAGATTCTCAGATACTTCACAGTGAGGATTCACAAACCGTGCTGCAGTGGTTTGCTCGAGAACTGGGTGAACTCGAATTTGTGGAAGCTGATACCATCCAGGATATGGTGAAGCGCTTCACAACAGAGACCGGGATAAAAGGCAAAAATCTATATACTCCTTTACGGCTTGCTCTGATACATCAACCTCATGGTCCAGATTTACCCAGCACACTTGCGATTCTCGGACTGGAAGAGAGCATCCGCCGGCTAAAGGCTGTCAAATAGTAGCCCAATACATAGCTGCATGGTCGGTGTCCGTTTGTCCCTTAGTATCACCGCAGTATCATTACGGACTTATTGCGGTGTTTGTCCGTAATGAGTCCGTATTGATACCGTGTTAATTCTAAGAAAGGTCTTGACTAATAGCAAGGTTTTTCCGTGTATGTCATTAGAAAATTGATAAAGGAGGGACTATGAGTTCCACTCCCCGCGGTGAAAGACTGATAATTGCTCTCATCGGTAAGCGAAATGCCGGTAAATCCAGCTTAATAAATGCCTTAACCGGGCAAGAAATTGCCATTGTGTCCAATATCCCGGGCACCACAACCGATCCTGTGGATAAACATTATGAGCTCTTGCCCCTTGGTCCCGTAACCTTCTACGATACAGCAGGAGTGGATGATACAGGAGAATTAGGGGATAAACGCGTTCAAGCAACCCGTAAGATTCTCTACCGTGCCGACATCGTTATCTATGTTAATGATGGTGAAGCTTTCGAAAAGGCAGAGCTTGAGATGCTGGAGCGTATCATGGAAATGGAAATTCCCATGGTGCTTGTTTTTAACAAAAGCGATTTAGCAGAATGTAATCCCGGAAACCTGCTGTACTGTTCCGATCATAAGTTACCTTATGTTAAAGTATCCACCATTAGTAAAGAGGGTGTGCTTGCCTGTAAGGAAGAGATAATCCGGCTTGCTCCCAAGTATTTGAAAGAAAACCGCATTCTAAGTGGTGATCTTATCGCCCCGAAAGACCATGTGATTTTAGTTGCCCCCATAGATTCCGCAGCTCCCAAAGGAAGGTTAATATTGCCGCAAGTGCAAGTCTTGCGTGATCTTATGGATAACGATGCAATAGTAACCGTGGTGAAAGAAACTGAACTGCTGGATTCCCTTGCCATGACAAAAGTACTTCCTAAACTGGTGATAACCGATTCGCAAGCAATTGAACAGGTAAATAGAGAAGTTCCACCGGAAGTGGATGTAACAACCTTCTCTATCCTCTTTGCCCGCTATAAGGGTGAATTGGATATCCTGTTGGAGGGAATTGAAGCTATAAACAAGCTAAAGGATGGGGATAAAGTACTAATTGCTGAGGCTTGTTCGCATCATGTGCAAAAAGATGATATTGGCAGATACAAGCTTCCCAAGTGGATAAAGGAATATACTGGGAAAGACCTCGTGTTCCATAATTATGCAGGTCATGACTTCCCGGATAACCTGGAAGATTATGCGGTTTGCGTACACTGTGGAGCCTGTATGATTAATCCAATGGAGATGAATCGCAGAATAATCGAATGCCATCGCCGTGCGGTGCCGATTACTAACTACGGTATGTGTATCTCCCTGGTACAGGGTGTGTTGGGAAGAGTTATTCATCCACTGCTGAGAGTTAAGAAAGACAGTAAATGAAAGTAAGTGTATTGCAATATCAGCCCAAGTTGTTGGATGTAGATGCCAACTTATCACGCATGGAGAATATGCTCAACGGGCATGAAACGGATTTGTTGGTATTGCCCGAGTTGGCAACCAGCGGTTATCTGTTTGGCAGCAGCGAGGAAGTATTCGCTGTGGCGGAGACAGTGCCGGAGGGGAAGTCATACAGCACTTTCTCTGCACTGGCGACAAAGCTGGATTGCTCGATTGTGTATGGCTTTCCAGAACTGAGCGGAAATAAAGTGTATAACTCCTGTGCTTTGGTGAATCCGGATGGGAGTTATGCTGTATATCGCAAGGTGCACCTGTTTGATAGAGAGACGCTGTTCTTCAGTCCCGGAGACAAGGCTTTTGAAGTAACAGAGGCTAAGGGTGGAGTTAAGGTAGGTTTGATGATTTGCTTTGACTGGCAGTTCCCGGAGGCTGCTCGTAGCCTTGCCCTTCAGGGTGCTCAGGTAATCTGCCATCCATCTAACCTGGTGCTGCCATGGTGTCAGGAAGCAATGAAAACACGCTCGCTTGAGAACAGGGTGTTTAGCATCACAGCCAACCGTGTGGGAAGTGACAGACACGGGGAACTGGAGTTGGAGTTTACAGGTTGCAGCCAGATTCTTAGCCCATTGGGTGAGATACTGGTTCGTTTAGATAGAGACGAAGAAAGCATTGCGTCTGTAGAGATAGATGAGCAGAGATCAACAAACAAGCAAGTAACGAAACATAACAATGCCTTTGCAGATAGAAGACCGGAGATGTACAAACTGTGAACAAAGATGAGCTTGTTCAAGAGATAGCAAAGCTTCGTAAAGAGATTGAACGACACAATCTTCTCTACTACGAATTTGCCAACCCAGAGGTCAGTGATTATGAATATGATATGCTGGCAAGAAGGCTGAAAAACCTTGAGACTGAGTTGCAGGGAAATATAGCGGATGAATCACCCCTGACACATGTGGGGAATGATCTGTCTGCAGGTGCCAAAGTCATTGCGCACAGGGTGCGGATGGCAAGCTTGGATAATGCTTACAGCCTGGAAGAACTGGGTGCCTTTTTAGCTAAGCTGGAACTGGATACGGGAAAGCAAAACAGCTATTGCGCAGAGCTGAAGATAGACGGCTTTGGAATAAACCTGTTCTATAGTGATGGCAACCTGCAATATGCTACCACCAGAGGTGATGGAGTTGAAGGCGAAGATGTTACGGTAAACTTCATGACCATACCTGAGATACCGCATAAGATAGACTTTAAGGGTCAGATAGAGATTAGAGGAGAGATATACATCCCCCTTGCAGACTTCCTGAAGATGAATGAAGCAAGAAGAGAAGAGGAAGCAAAGCCTTTTGCCAACCCCCGCAATGCTGCTGCCGGATCAATTAAGCTCAAAGACGTTGCGGAGGTTAGAAGGAGGCATCTGCGTGCCATCTTCTATAGTTTGGGCTATTATAATAGGGATGAACTAAAGATAAGCACCCAGTATGAGATTCTTGGGTTCCTAAAAGCACAAGGGTTTCCCACGAACACAGGGAAGCTATGCCATAGTTTCAGCGAAGTGGAAGCCTTTTGTAAGCAAACTGAGCAGGATAGATATAATCTTTCATTCGATATTGATGGTGTTGTGGTAAAGCTTAACGACATCGAACTGCAGAAGAAGGTTGGTTACACGGGTAAAAGCCCCAAGTGGGCTATTGCTTATAAGTTTAAACCGGAAGAGAGATTAACAGAGGTGGAGGATGTTATATTCCAAGTGGGGAGAACAGGTGCTGTTACCCCTGTTGCGTTGTTATCCCCTGTCTATATATCCGGCTCTACTGTATCCCGTGCAACTTTGCATAACGAAGATGAAATAAAAAGGTTAGACCTTCACTTCGGTGATACGGTGAAGATAGTTAAGAGTGGAGAGATTATCCCTAAGATTGTGGAAGTCCAAAGTGATATGCGTGAAGTGCTTGCTAGGCGAGTTCAATATCCGATGTATTGCCCTGTATGTAGCAGTCCCTTGGAGAGAGATGAAGAAGGGAGCATTACTTATTGTGCCAATGCTGCTTGTCCGGCACAACTCAAACGCAAGATAGAGCACTTCGCCTCTCGGGACGCAATGGATATCACCGGACTTGGAGAGAGCCTTATCTCTCGATTGATGGATGAAGGTTTTATTCATAGCATCTCAGACATCTATAAGCTGGACTTTGAGTCCATATCTCAACTTGATAGGCTTGGGACAAAGAGTACAGAGAACTTGAAACAAGCTATAGAGCTATCTAAAGGCAAGAACTTTGATAAAAGCCTTTATGCGCTGGGCATAAGGCATGTGGGGACCATTACGGCACGTAGCTTGGCACAGGCATTTGTTGATATTGACGCTTTGATGCTAGCCTCTATAGAGGATTTAACCAACATTGCTGATATTGGTGACACAGTGGCTGCTTCCATATTGGGCTTCTTTGCCCGCGAAGAGAATAGAGAGCTTATTCAAGAGCTTATCTCCTTGGGAGTGAACTTCACCTACAAAAGCGAACAACTCAGCGATAAGCTTAGCGAAAAGAGCTTCATCATCACAGGTTCCTTGCCTACATTTGGCAGAAAGGACATGGAGGCTTTGATTATGAAGCATGGTGGCAAGATAGTGGGTAGCGTGAACAAGCAGCTTGATTATCTAGTTGTGGGAGAGAAACCAGGCTCAAAGCTGGACAAAGCTCGCAAACTTGGTACTGTTCAGATCGTCAGCGAGGCTGACGTGCTTGAGCTGCTGGGAGAAGAAACAGAGTAATGAAGATACTGAAACGCTACATCCTTAAAGAGCATGTGCCACCATTTCTAATATCACTAATGGTGGTTACTTTTGTTCTGCTTATAGATAGAATCATAGACATGCTCAACATGATTATCGAAAAGAAGCTTCCCATGCAAACAGTACTGGAGATGTTCAGTTTATCCTTGCCATACATGCTGGCTCTATCTATCCCTATGGCTGTTTTGGTGGCAACTATTCTTGCATTTGGAAGAATGAGCGTAGATAGAGAGATTGTAGCAATTAAATCCAGCGGGGTAAACATCTACTCCATGATTGGACCACTCATACTCACAGCCGTGATGCTTACTGGTCTTATGGTGTACTTCAATCACTGGTTCCTGCCTAACACAAACCACAAGCTGAAGAACCTAATGATCAAGATTGCATATTACAAGCCAATGACCATCATCAAAGAGAATGAATTCACTACCTTCATGAACTATACAGTGTTCGCCAAGGGGAACTCCGATTCTTTGCTTACCGATGTGCTAATCTACGATAGAAGCCAATCCAGATTTCCCCGCACAGTATTTGCCAAAAGCGGAAATGTGATACAGATGGACAACGGCAACAGCCTGCAGATAATCCTTAATAACGGCGAAATGCACGAGCGAAACGAAAAAGAACCCGGCAAGTACCAAGCCACAAGCTTCAGTCGTTATATAATCAATGTTAAGAACCTTGGTAACAACAACGACTTCTTTGAGACAGGCTTCCGTACTGACAGAGAAATGACGGTGCTACAGATTATTAAAACCTTGAAGGCAGATAAGAAAGAGCTTGCCACCAAGCTTAAAGAAGTTCAGAACTTGGAGAACAGGCTATCATTGACGCTTAGAATGAATCCCGGTTATTCGCAAACAGTGGAAACCAGAAGGCTGCAATCCATGAAGCAGATGGCTTCATCCAGAGCTAACGAGCTTTCGGAGACAATTAACTCCCTTGAAGTGGAGTTCCATAAGAAGTTTGCTCTATCCTTTGCCATCATCATCTTCATCTTGGTTGGCATTCCCTTGGGCTTAATGACCCGCACCAGTGGTATTGGGATGGCTTTTTCGGTGTCCTCTGTTATCTTTCTGGTCTATTATATTGCCCTTAATGGGGGAGAGCAGCTTGCTGACAAGGGTTTAATGCCACCATTCATGGCAATGTGGCTTTCCAACATTGTGTTCTTCATTCTTTCTCTATTATTGATTAATGCCTCCATCAAAGAGAAGCGTATTTTGGATATGCCCACCCTACTTTGGAAGCTGAAGCACCTTCGCAACCGCAAGAACCCTCCACCCGACGAAATTGTATATTGAGGCTGTGTACGATGCGCATACTTGATCGTTATGTCCTGAAAGAGTTCCTTAGAACCTATCTTATTATATTCTTCTCTTTTGCCGTAGTATTCATCGTTATTGATGTGGTGGATAATCTTCCTCGCTTAATCCGTAATGGTGCCACCACACAACAAGCAACAATCTACTATCTTCTCAGGTTGCCTTACCTTATTGTGCTTACTTCTCCGGTAACAGTGCTCTTGACCGGCTTGTTCATGATGAATGCCCTTTCCAAGCACAATGAGAGCATCGCAATGCGGGCAGCAGGAATCAGCATTAAACGGGCAATGCTACCGCTTTTCGGTGTCGGCTTATTAATCAGCGTGGCAATAGCTGCTCTGGGTGAATATGTTCTTCCATGGGCTGAAACTCAACGGAACTATGTTTACAATGTTCAGATTAAAGGCGAACAACCGGATAATGTGATGCTGAAAGCCAACATCCACTATCAGGGAAAGGCAAACGACTTCTACTATTTCGGCTTTTTCGACGGCTATAAGAATAACCTGAAAATCATAGACTTAACCAGAATGGATTATAAATCCAAAGAGATTGTGGAGCACATCACTGCTTCCTCGGCAGATTGGGATGGTTCGCGCTGGATAATCCAGGATTGCGAAATCCGCAGGTTTAGAGCCGGCAAACAAATCTTGCACCAATACTATCCCTCTACCAACTTGGCTATTCTGGATGTTCAGCCCCAGGATTTCATTCGTATTACTCAAAAGACACTATCTCTAACGTTCTGGCAATTGAAGGATTACATACAACGTATTAAGAAACTGGGTGAGAAGGCAACCAAAGAAATTGTTGACCTGCACATGAAGATAGCCTTTCCCTTAACCAACCTGATAGTAATCTTCTTCTTCATGCCAATAGCTACCTCCAATACCCGCTCCAAAGGTAGAGGATGGGTAATAATGCTCGGATTGATGGTATGTTTTGCTTATCTAATTGTCGTGCGTGTTATCCAAAGCCTTGGCTATACAGGTGTTATGCATCCGGTTTTGGCAGCTTGGCTTCCCAATATTGTTTTTTTCCTGCTTGGCTTAGGGTTCCTGCAAAAAGCAGAGATTTAATTCTCAGCAGTCTTTTTTATTCTTGCCTGTTTGCATCACGGTATCACTGCGGAGTCACTACGCACTTTGTCCGTAATAAGTCTGCAATGATACCGTAGTTCCAGCAGGTGAACTCAAGGGAACTTCTGCGAGATATCTACACTATTTCATGCTTGACAGAATGCCCTGTCAAATAGCCTTTGCTTCATGAAAGAACACAAAGCAATAGCTCTATTTTCGGGTGGACTGGATAGCATCCTGGCGGTTAAATGGATGCAAAGCAGAGGATATACGGTTATCCCCGTATTTTTCACTGCCCCCTACCTGCCTCCACAAAGAGCTATCCTTTCAGCAAAACAGAATGACCTTGATTTGCAGATAAAAGACGTATCCGCAGAGCATGTAACTCTCCTATACAACCCTGTTTACGGCTTCGGCAAGCATATGAATCCCTGTATTGACTGTCATGGGTTCATGTTCCGGCAGGCTTCACTCTTAATGGACGAGCTTGGCGCGGATTACATCATTAGCGGAGAAGTTTTAGGTCAACGCCCTATGTCTCAGAGGCGTGATGCCTTAGATAGTGTTGCCAAATTAAGCGGGATTCGCGACCTGATTGTCCGCCCATTATGCCAACAGCATTTGCCTGATACTCTGCCACTTAGAGAAGCTTGGGTGGATAAAGATGACATGTTGGACTTTCATGGCAGAGGAAGAGAAGCTCAGATGAAACTCGCCAAGGAGCTTGGCGTGAAAGACTTTCCACCTCCTGCCGGAGGATGCCTGCTGACCGACCGTAACTATTGCTTGAGGCTTAAGGACCTGATGGAAAGACAGGAGATGGATTACAGCAACCTGATGCTGCTGAACAATGGCAGGCACTTCAGATTTCCTGATGGTGCTAAGCTAATAATCGGACGGGATGAACCGGATAATGATGCTCTGGAATCCAGCTTCAAGAACGGGTATCGTCTATTGGCAAAAGACATAATGGGTCCTTTGGGGCTGCTGATTGCTGATGAAGTGGATGAACAAACCAAGCAAGAGGCGGTGAACATCTTTCTTTATTATCACCCCAAAGCTGAGAACACATGGCTGATTGAAGTTGATAGATACATTGATGGACACAAAGTGGGGGAGACAGTGCTACAAAAAGCAAGTAAATCCTCTGCAGATAACGCCAAACAATATAGACTTTCTTATGATTAGAGGAAATTGAACCGGATGATAAAACTCGAAACAAGCATACTGCTCCCGGAGTATCAGACCAATACCTACCTGATGTGGGAAACAGAAAGCAAGGAAGCATTGCTGATTGATCCTGCAGCACCATCGGCACCATTGCTGGATTTCATTCATAAGCATGAGCTTAAGATGATATATGTACTTAATACTCACGGACACCTTGACCATATTGGGGGGAATGACTATTTTGCCACTGCCTTGGGTGTCGGGGTTGCCATCCATTCTGCCGATGCACCAATGTTAACGGATAACAGCAAGAACTTCAGTGCCATGTTTGGCAGACCACTAGCATTAAGCTCTGCCACAAAGATGCTGGAAGATCAAGATAAATTGATGCTTGGCTTGACCCCAGTGCAGATTATCCATACCCCTGGGCACACCAAAGGAAGTATCTGTTTGTTGGCTGAAAGCTATCTGATTAGCGGTGATACGCTATTCGAGCAAAGCATTGGCAGAACAGACCTCCCGGGTGGAAGTAATGCGGAGATTAGGAAATCCATCAAGGAAAAGCTCTTCACACTGCCAGATCATGTCCTCGTTTTCCCTGGGCATGGACCTGCCACCTCCATTGGACTGGAGAAGCAAAACAACCCATTCGTTAGATAGGAGATTGGATGCACGATAAAGTACTGGTACTGGATTTTGGTTCACAATACACTCAGTTGATTGCACGGGTTGTCCGCTCCTTGAATGTATATTGTGAGATACATCCATACAATATGAGTTGGGAAGAAATAGAGGCATATAGCCCTAAGGCAGTTATACTCTCCGGTAGCCCTTGCAGTGTTTATGATGAATCCTCTCCGCACCCCACAACAGAAATATGGAATATGGAAGTACCCATATTGGGTATTTGCTATGGTATGCAATTGCTGGTTGACCATATCGGTGGTGAAGTGCAGAAGGCGGATAAGCGAGAATATGGCTTTGCGGAGTTAAACATTATGGACTCTAGTGGCTTGTTTGCAGGTTTGAAGGATAGAGAACAGGTGTGGATGAGTCATGGTGATGCCATAGCACATATACCGGATAGTTTGGATGTTCTGGCAACTACTGACAACTCGCCATATGCTGCCATTAAGCTTCCCGGACACCACAGATATGCTTTACAGTTCCATCCAGAAGTTGTACACACACCTTGTGGGAAGCAAATTATCAGCAACTTCATCCTGGCAATTGCCGGATTGAAGGCTGATTGGACTGCGGGTTCTTTTATCGAAGAAACAGTATCTAACATTCGCAGACAAGTGGGGGATAAACGAGTGATCCTTGGTTTGAGCGGAGGAGTAGATTCCACCGTTGCTGCCATCTTACTTTATAAAGCTATTGGAAGCCAACTAATCCCCATTTTTGTTGATACGGGTCTAATGCGCTACAAGGAATGTGAGCGAGTGCAACAACTCTTTGCGGAGTATCCCGATCTAAATATCTGTTTTGTGGATGCTGGAAAGCAGTTTCTGGCGAAGCTTGATGGCATCAGCGACCCAGAGCAGAAAAGAAAGATTATTGGAACCGAGTTCATCAATGTCTTTGAAGGCGTAGCTAAAGAGTACTCAGATGCAGAATTTCTTGCACAGGGGACATTGTATCCCGATGTGATAGAGAGTGTATCTTTTGCGGGGCCATCCGTTACCATTAAAAGTCATCATAATGTGGGTGGGCTACCGGAGAAGATGAAGCTTAAATTGGTGGAGCCCCTAAGAGAGCTGTTCAAAGATGAAGTGAGAGAGGTTGGGGGTTGCCTTGGTTTGCCGGATAGCTTGGTGCATCGTCATCCCTTCCCGGGACCAGGACTTGCAGTGAGGATCATAGGATCTGTTGATGAAGCTAAGGTAAGGGTTCTTCAACTGGCAGACGAGATATTCATCCAAGAGCTATACGCGAATAAGCTCTACAATAGCACCTGGCAGGCATTTGCAGTATTGTTACCCATCCATAGTGTAGGCGTAATGGGAGATGAACGCACATATGATCAGGTTTGTGCCCTACGGGCAGTAAACAGTGTGGATGGGATGACGGCTGACTGGACAGAACTACCTCACTGGTTTTTGAAAAAAGTATCCAGCCGCATCTGTAACGAGGTAAAAGGGATTAGCAGAGTGGTCTTTGATATAAGCTCAAAGCCGCCTGCGACGATAGAGTGGGAATAATTTTATGAAGCATAATACTGTGTTAGATAGCAGATTAGCCGGTTCCTCTGAGTTCTGGAGTATATTTTCTCTTGACAAAAAGAGCGGCATACTGTTTCTTGCTTCTAACAATGCAGTTTTGAACGCGCTGGGGGCGTAGTTCAGTTTGGTTAGAACGTCTGCCTGTCACGCAGAAGGCCGCGAGTTCGAGTCTCGTCGCTCCCGCCATCTTATCTTAGACGCCTTAGGGCGTCTTTTTTCATATCAGGTGTTAGTATGATTGTTCTATCTCTATTCAACTTGTTATTGGAGGTTTTATACTTCTTGGGATATCCAATTATTGTAGTTGTCCTCCATTTCAAGAAATACAGCCAAGCCCTCAAGCCTAGTGCTTTAGATACCCAAAGAGGCATTTTATTCCATGCTTCATCGATGGGGGAAGTTAATGCCATAAAGCCTCTTGTGAGTAAAATACTTAATCTTCACCCCGAGATAAATGTATGTATTAGCACCACCACATTGACCGGTCTTAAGCAAGCAAAATCAATCACGCCTAAACTTCAAACCTGCCTTTCTGTGATTGACATCCCACACCTGAGGGCAAGGCAATTGAGGCAGTTGAATCCTGGTTTGGTGTGTATCGTAGAAACAGAAATATGGCTTAATATGCTTCATTGGTGCAAACATAATCATGTCCCAGTGCTTTTTATTAATGCCAGAATGAGCGAGAAGTCATTAGGAAGGTATAAAGTTATCAAACCGTTGCTGAATAGGGTTAGCGAGTGTGTACAAGAAATCCATGCTCAGAGTGAGACCGATGCCAAGCGGTTCAAATTACTGTTTGACAAACCCGTTTACAATAGCGGTAATCTGAAATACTGTCTGAATCTTAATGAGTATCCTTTTAAAGACACTAGGCGGGAATTCGGCATTGCAGAAGAAGATTTCGTAATATGTTGGGGTTCTTCCAGACCGGGAGAAGAAGAATTACTTATGTCGATTTATCCAAAACTGAAAGTGTCTATCCCACACTTAAAGGTGATAATTGCCATTCGCCACCCGGAACGAGTGAAAGAGGCTTTGGCGTGGATGGGAAGCGAACCATATACCTTACTTTCTTCTCACAAAGAGAAGCATGAAGTGTCCAACATCATGGTGATTGATAAACTGGGAGTATTGGACAAAGCGTACTCCATATGCGATATTGCTGTTATTGGTGGTTCATTCTTTGATTTTGGTGGACACAATCCTCTTGAACCTGCTTATTATGAGAAAGCAGTGATAATCGGAACTCATTATACTTCTTGCAAGGATTCCGTATCACAACTCCTCCGGGGAAAGGGTATTATCGTATCCGATAAGCTCCGTCTTGAAAACGATATTTTATCCCTATATCATAATCCCCAATATAGACAGCAATTGGGAAAGAACGCCAAGCAGGTTCTCAAAGGCAACCAAGATGCTCTTACTTCGCATTATAAAGCTGTTATTGGGTGTATAAATTGAAAGAAGCGATGTACTATCACAGTGAAAGGGGATTGATTGTCTGTGATATATGTCCTCATCAATGCTCACTTACAAACGGTAAAATCGGTATGTGCAGAGGTAGGAAGGCTATAGGAGATAAGCTGTATACCACTAATTATGGCAAGTATGCTTCTATGGCAATAGACCCTATTGAGAAGAAACCGCTTTATAGGTACAATCCCGGAACAAGCATCCTCTCGATCGGTCCTAATTCATGCAATCTCGCTTGCTCCTTTTGCCAGAATTGGACAATCTCACAACAGGATTATCCTACCAAAAGTATATCGGTTAATGAGTTAATAGAGCTAACACGAAAACAATCTCCCGCTCAAATTGCTTTTACTTATAGCGAACCGCTTATGTGGTATGAGTTTATTATAGACTTCGCTAAATCAGCTCCGGAAATAGATATAGTCTTGGTGACTAACGCTTATCTTAACCCCCAACCATTCAGAGAGATTTTACCTTACATATCAGCGATGAACATCGATCTTAAGTCCTTCAATAACATATTCTATGAAACTCAATGCGGAGCAGGGCTGAATCCGGTTTTGAGCAATATAAGCCTCGCATATGAAGCGGGACTACATATTGAGATAACAAATCTTCTAATTCCCAGTTTAAACGATAGTGAGGAGGAGATTAGAAGTCTATGTCAGTTCATATGTTCCATAGATCCAATGATACCCTTACATATCAGCGCTTACCATCCTGACTATCGACTTAGTATTCCAAGGACTAGTGGATCCGATATCACTAGAGCATGCAGAATAGCTGCAGAATATCTTACATATGTTTATGCAGGTAATGTAATGATACCGGAGTTCTCTATCTCAGCCTATGAATAAAAACAACTTGCTTAGGGAAATCCGTTTAGCTGATCTGGTATTGGTATTTGTAGTAATTATAACAATAGCAATAAGCTATAAGGGTTTGTCTCTAAATAGCTCAGATGCCGTTGTCCGGATATACAAGAACAATAGCTTATGGGGTGAGTATCAATTATCAGAGGATAAGATAATAAAGATCGATAGCCACAACACAGTGGAGATCAGGCATAACAAGGTAGGGATGATTGAGTCGGATTGTCCGGATAAACGGTGTGTTAAACAGGGTTTTACCGATAAACTTCCCATAATATGCTTACCCAACCACTTATTGGTTGAGGTTTACGAAAAAGAAAAAGACCGGATATTGATTCTACAGTGAGGTTTCGTGATTAAAATCGCTATGTATGTATCGAACCATGGCTTTGGTCATGCATCCAGGATTAGCGCATTGGCAGAGCAATTTATCTCCTTAGGTGTTTACTGCCACATTGTTAGCGAAAAACCCAAGTTCCTTTTTAAGAATCTAAACCCCGAATATTCAAGTCAGCATTTTCGCTCGGTTGATGTCGGGGTAAAGCATGGAAAGAACCTGACAGTTGACCTTATACAAACCAAACAAAGCATTCTGAGGCTAATGGGAGACAAGGATAAGATAATTGCCAGAGAAGTCTCCTTTATACGTGAGTGTGATATTAACTTCATTATTGCAGATGTTCCCTTTCTTGTATCTGAGATTGCCGTTTATGCCAAAATACCTGCGTACGCAGTGTCTAACTTTGAATGGTGGTATATATATTCAGATCTCTTTAAGGATGATCCAGAGATGAGGCCGGTGTTAAATTGTATCTGGGGAATGTATCAAGCTTTTACCCACAGCTTTGTTCTACCATTCAGTACAAAGGATTCTACTCAAGCACTAAGTAGATGCACCGAAGTTGGGTTATTAGCCAGAAAGCGATATAACTACGTTAACATAAGGAAACAAAATAACTGGGCTAAAGAAACACCTATTCTTCTCGTTATGTTCGGAGGGGAAGGAGATATGGAGATTAGCTTAGAAAACCTATGTACGGCATTTCAGGGGATTGTGATCTCCACAAATCAGAATGTTCTTGCCTCAAACCATTTTACCGTAAGTTTTGATTCAGACTTCGTAAACTTAATCCATAATGCTGATGTGGTGATATGCAAACCTGGATATAGTACTTTTGCTGAGGTAGCTCAGTTTGGCAAGCGTATAATATACTGTCCAAGAGGTGCATATCCAGAAGAGATAGCTTTGGTAAATGGAATAAATAGGTACAAGAATGCGAAACATATTCCAAGTTTTATGCTAAGTACGAGTAACTGGCGACAGGTGCTTAACTCCACTTTGATCAGGAAGAGCTTCAAGAATTGGTTCAAAAATGAGAACAGCAAAATTGCAGGAACAATAGTATCTGCATATCTAAAGGATTCCAATCCATATTCTAAACTGATAAGCGTTTACGACTTGGGCAGCAATTCGTTGAATTACTGCCTATTTGATCTGCATAACAGAAAAGAGCTGCATTGTGCGCATCTTTCTACAAAGTTGGGGAGAGGTCTAAAGACAAATCACTTCTCTCAAGCTAGACTCCGCAGTGTTCAAGAAATCACATCACCTCTGATGAATGTTGATAGGCATGTTACAAGTACTAAGTATATGATAGCTACTGGTGTTAACAGATCAGCTGACAATTCTGAGGATCTGTTGTCTTGGTATAGAAAGATATATGGCATTGATGTAG
>CALDSN010000010.1 GCA_937924555.1 uncultured bacterium
TACGAGATCTGATCGTGACTGGAGTTCAGACGTGTGCTCTTCCGATCTTGTCCCGATTGAGATTAGCAGCTTCAGCTATAATAACACAGCTTTGAATAACTTTGAAGATGGAACACTGTCAGTAGTTATTGATAAGTTTGAGGCTTATCTTGGGATAGATGTAATTCGTGTCGCAGGTTCCTCATACTCGGTGATAAACTCCAAGAATGCCTTTAACCCTCATGACGAAACATTACGCATCCAATATGGTACCAAAGGTGGATTTCTTGCTCGCACAATCATTCGCATATACGATGCACAGGGTAGATTGGTTGCCACTCCGTTAAATGAGAACTTCACGGGCTTAACCACTGTGCAGCAGATTGGTGAGTTCCAATGGAACGGAAGAGACGGAGCGATGAATCTGCTTCCTCCCGGATTGTATTACTGTCACATGGAAGTAGCAAACAGGGAAACGGGTGCCATCGCAAGAGCTACTCAACCCATAATCATCAAGTCCAGATTGAAATGAGGTGAAGCATGAAAAAGATATTGATTATAAGCCTAATCCTGATCCTATCCGCATTACTGTTGGCTGTGTTTGATGATTATCAGCCCTCTGCTCGTGCACGTGGTATGGGTAATGCCTACACTGCGGTTGCCGATGATGCTAATGCCCTTTTCTACAATCCTGCTGGTCTCAGTAACACTCACTACGGGATAAATGTTGGCTTTGCCAATCTGTTCAATCAAGAGTATTCCGAACTAAAAACTGCAGCCGTGGGCATCCAACTTCCCAAGAAACTGGGTACCATTGCCATCGGAACAAGAATGATGGATGTAGATTTCGAGGATTTCTCACTGCTTAGCGAGCAGACTTTTAGTATTGGACACGGCATCACTCTGCTTAAAGATGTTCATTCTGAGATTAGTTTGGGCTATGCAGGTAATTTCTACAATCTCTCTATGGATGGAGAGAAAGATGACAGTGCTATAGGTATCGACCTTGGTGTTCAAGCCTTGTTACATGGCAGAACCAAGTTTGGTTTTGCGGTAACCAACATCAATAAAGCCAAAATGGGTCACGAGAATCAGATTGACCTGCCCAATAAACTTGCGATAGGAATATCCTACCAACCTTATGACCGGGTGATCACCAGCGTAGAGTTGAAAAAAGACTTTGCCCACGAAACGGAATTCATGGGTGGGGTGGAAGCTAGAATCCTGGAACCTCTTGCCTTACGCTTTGGGGTACATCAGAACCCTGCGACATACAACGCCGGTGCCAGTTTCTACGTTGAGAACATGCAAGTGGATTACACTTACACACACCACTCTGTGCTTGAAGGTACCCACTATTTCAGCCTTGGTTACAATTTCTAAATAGAGAGGAGATAGCTTATATGGCAAAAGCATTTAATCGCTTCATCCCTGCGTTCATACCACTCATTTTCGAGTTGCTCCGTCAGTTTCGCCGTGATACAAATCACAACCAAAGTATTCGCAAGAACGATAAGACTCAAGATAAACTTGGCACTTTGGAGCATCTGCTGGTTCGCCTTGAAAAGAAAGTTCAATTGAATCGTGAAGTGTATTTGAAGAGTTTTCAGCAGCTAAGGATTTGGCTGGCGATAAACTCCATTTTGCTTATTGCCATTCTCGTTAAGCTGTTCTTCTATTGATAATACCCCAATAACATTACATTGAGGTGGGACGAGTTCCCACCTCTTTTGTTAGCCCCCGGGATAATCCTTACTCACATAGGGAACTTGCTTGCCTCAGCGCTGCAACCACTTATCTTATGTATTAAAACACTTAGGAGAATATATCATGGCAAAACTGAAATTACAAGGCAATCCTATAAATACCAACGCAAACTTACCCCGCATAGGAAGTAAAGCAAAGGATTTCGTCCTTACCGATGCTAAACTGCAGGATCACACTTTAGCCGATTTTTCCGGACAGAAGATTCTGTTAAACATATTTCCCTCCATAGATACTGGGGTTTGTGCCACAAGTGTCCGCAAATTCAACGTCGAAGCCGCGAAATTGCCCAATGTGGTTGTTCTCGGTATTTCCCGCGATCTACCTTTCGCATTAGGTCGCTTCTGTGCTGCCGAGGGAATAGATAAGCTTTTTACATTGTCCGAGCTGAGAAACAGAGAGTTTGGCAGGGATTATGGCTTGGAGATAGTTGATGGTCCTATGACAGGCTTGCTCGCCAGAGCTGTGGTGGTAATAGATGAGAAAGGTAAAGTAGTGTATCGGGAGTTAGTGGACGATATCGTACACGAACCTAACTATGCAGAAGCTATAACAGCTTTGAAGTAGAAAACCTATATATCAAGAGGGAGCTTTATCTAAGCTCCCTCTTTTTTTATGAACACAATATATTCTTTACTTATGAAGTGGCTATCTCGTTGCGTTTTCTCTCTGTATGATCCAGTATCTTCTTACGCATACGTATGCTATCCGGAGTGATTTCTAATAACTCATCATCGCCTACATATTCGATTGCCTGCTCCAAAGTGAAGATACGTGGCGGGATCAGTTTTATGGCATCGTCCTTACCTGCTGCACGATTGTTGGTTAGTTTTTTGGCGCGGCACACATTTATCACCAGGTCCTTGTCTTTACTGTGCTGCCCAACCACCATGCCTGCATAGACCTCTGTGTTGGGGTTGATAAAGAATGTACCTCTGGGTTGGAAGTTGTTTAAAGAGTATCCCAGAGCTACTCCGGTCTCCATGGCTATCATGGAACCATGTGTATTACCCTGTATCTCGCCTTTATATTGTTCATAGCCATAAAAACACTGGCTCATAATGCCTGTACCTCTGGTCTCGGTCAAGAACTCATTTCGGCATCCTATTAAGCCACGAGCAGGAACTTTAAACTCCAGTCTGGTGTATCCATCGGTAGGAGGAGTCATGCTGGTAATCTCTCCTTTGCGTCTTCCCATCATGTCGATTACGGTACCAACGAATTCTTCGGCTACATCAATTACAGCAAGCTCGATGGGCTCGTAAGTTTCTCCGTCAATTTCTTTGAATAACACTCTGGGTTTTGATACCTGAAACTCATATCCCTCACGCCGCATATTCTCCATTAGGATGGAAAGCTGCAACTCACCCCTGCCCTTAACAGTGAAAGTATCGGCAGAATCAGTCTTCTCAACTATTA
>CALDSN010000011.1 GCA_937924555.1 uncultured bacterium
CAGCATAATCCCCAAAGCGGTGATTGAAGTGATGCATCATTTTGGCTTCATACAAGGGCAGATATACCGTATTTCCGTTAATAAATCTATTACCCTGCAGTTCAAAGCCCTTTTGTTCCAGTTGCTCCTTGGTACGGAAGAGGTGGGAGTCGTTGGACATATCAAACATGCGCATAAAGGATATGCCCCACGGATTGCCGTGCTCGGGGTCGTTTTCGTTTATCAGAACCGGCACCCTGCGATAGATATATTTGGTTAGCTCTGCATCCTGTTTGCTGCGGAAGATCGGGCAGGTGCGGGTGTTGGGGTTGATGAGGGCTATATCTTCGGCAGAGAGTTGGAAATGCCGTTGCTCGTCGCCAAGGTCAGCAATGTTGTGGGCAAAAAAGACGAAGTCGGCTGACTGGTAAGTGGTAAGTGGTAAGTGGTGAGTGGATTGCGGTGCCCGGAGAGTGAGGAGGCAGAACGTTATCATACTTCCAACTGCTGGGAAGAGCTTTTCCCTGTTGTCAAAACCATAGAGGTTTACTAGAGAACCGGTATCGGTGAGATCTTGAAAGAAGAACTTGGTAGTGTCATCAGTTGCGATACCACTGGGAACTATGCAACCACAGCTTCCATGATCTGAAAGTAGAATGCGGTTGAGTTCCGCGAACACGGTGTAGGTATTCACATCACCCCGTCCGCAGAGAGGATATCTGCCACCTTCCCGGATCAGAAGGGAAGAGCCTTCAGATATGCGCTTCTCCGCCAAAAATGCCTGATACAGCAAGGGGTTAGATGTTGGCAAAGCATCTATCATTTTTTTGCGGGCAGCAGCATTGGGAGCGTTGGCGATTTCAGCATCTACGGCAGAGAAGAATTCCTTCTCTTGAAGCTTCACTCTTTCCCATGGCGGATTTCCCAAGATGCAATCAAATCCATTGCTTGTCCCTTGTTTTAATGTCTGGTAACTCCCTTGTGATTCCCTCGTGATTCCCTCGTCGCCACCCGGGAATCGGCTGGGCTTTTCGAGATTATGAGGAGACATTCCATCAGGGAAGGGGTTAAACACTTCAGGGAAGGCGATATGCCAGTGAAAAAAATTATACTCATTCGCCAAACGTATAACTTCTTGTCTGATGGCGGGGTTTACGCTATAGGGATTGCTATCGATATTATCCAGCAAGCGTTGGGTGATGGGATAGGGAAGCGTGTCACCGGGGGCTTTCTTCCAAACAAAGGCAGCACACCAGGCATCGTAGATAAACTTGCTATTCAGGTATCCGGAAGAGCGCATTATCTCTGCATAGGCTTCTTCTTTGCGTTTCAGGTTTTCGATACTGGTGTCATCCATCTGATTCAGGTTTATCAGGTATGGCACATGGTTACCCAGATGCTCCCAAGGCTTTTCGTCGCCACTGAAGATATCGAGGACGTCCTTATCCCTCTCTTCTTTGTTGAGCTTTTTATACTTGCTGCAGTAGTCTTTATCATCTCCGGTTAGGGGAGTAAAGGCTGCATCGGGGATGCCTTTTTGGAGTAAGTCCGGAGTGCAACCCAGGAGGGAATTACCACATTGGATATGATGATCCAGAAACGTCAGAGGTTTCCCTGGTTCGAGAGCTTCCATCCAGAGGGAGATTTTGCAGAGTTCCACAGCCATAGGATTCAAATCCACTCCATAGATGCAGTGACCGATCACGTCTCTGAGGGCATGCTGGACTACGGAAGGAGCAGGCTCATCTTCACCAACCCGGATAGAAGCCAGACGCTTGGCAAGCCGATGGGCTGCTGAGATGAGGAAATGGCCGCTTCCGCAAGCGGGATCGCAGATTTTGAGAGCAAGCAGAGCTTTTTCTGGCGAGGTGGTGAGATGGCCAGATGGCGAGGTGGTGAGATGGCCAGATGGCGAGGTGGTATCTCGCCCTTTCAAAGCTGCTTCAATTACCGGCTCCAGTGCCGAATCCAACAGACAGTTAACCAGAGAAGAAGGCGTATAATAGCTTCCAGTGGTCTTACGTTCAGAGCCGGAGACAACGTTGAGTTTGAAATAACCTGCTTCCAGATTGATTTCAGGATGCATTTCCAGAAGGGATTCATAGACTGAGCCGAGTTCTTCAGGTCCTAGATTACGATAGTTAATGGGTTGGAAGATATTGTTCTTTTGAGTATAGCAGAGAAAACGGACTGATGAGAGTAAATCACTATTGGCAATGGAGCAGAAGTCCAGATCAGGGGTGGAAGAATCGGTGAGTAGTGAGTGGTGAGTAGTAAGTTGGGGATCAGCTTCGCTGCCACTGTTTTTCCACTTACCACTTACTACCTTACTACTTACTTCCAAACCACTTACTCTAAAAAGGAAAGAACCCAAGGCTGGCAGTCCGAGAGCCGTGTTGCCTTCATACAGGCTAGTAAAAAGCAAATTTAGCTGCTGCCAGAGATCGCAGTGCCGGGTTCCTCTTTTCTTGCGGGCAAGTTCCCTGATTCGATAGGTGGAGTAATATTTCAGGTAAATCTGTTTTGGGGACTGGATTCCAGCTTTATTTACCCCACCATCCGGCAAGCCGGGTGTGGATGACCCCTCCGCTGGAATGATGGAGGTGGTGTCAGGCTCATCATTGGGAATAAGCAAGTCCCTATCCTCTGCCACAAACACGAAGAGTAAGCGATAGATCTGTAGCAGGACTTGATGATAATATTCCTGCAAGCTAAGGGTGCCTGAGCGGAGTTTTTCCCTGAGTTCAGTATTGGCGGGATGGGAGAGAAAACCTGCGCCCAGGGACTCGATGGCAGATTGGACGTTATTACGAAGCTCATCCAGGGCACGGACACCGTCTTTGATCGAAGCATTGTACCATTTTTCCAGCCAGCAGGTTTCAGGGGGCAGAGCTCTGCCTGTTTCATCTGTCTTTACTTCCACTCGGGACTGATGGCAAAGTAGATATAACAAGAAGAAATCGCTGTAGGCAACCCCATCCATCATGGCTTGCAGATCGAACTCCACATAAGCAGAGCGGGTTAGGGATACGTTGTCCCGCAGGATACGGAGCTTGAAGCCATTGGACAGGATACAGATCGGAAGAGCGTCGTGTAGGGAAAGAGTGTAGATCTCGGTGGTC
>CALDSN010000012.1 GCA_937924555.1 uncultured bacterium
GCGACCACCGAGATCTACACTCTTTCCCTACACGACGCTCTTCCGATCTGGGTCGGTCTCCCTTTATAGTAATAAACCCTATTATCGGTAACAAGGGAATCAGCTTGAGCATCAGGATTTTGCAACTTTAGCGCAATCATATCCTGTAGAGAATAATCCAGTTCCAGCCACGAATTCGCATCCATTACTGTACTATAGGGCTTAACAGGAACTCTTTGCCGTACTTGGTAGTAATTCAGAGAATCTGCCCCGATACGAAAGATAATATCCAACGAATCTGGGTTATTGTTAGCAGGATTGCTGTCTCCCTCGGGGTATAACCAAAAGCGAAGGCTATTGTAAGATAGTAGGTTATATGGGTCAAACATTCTTTGTCGAAGCAAGCACTGTTGTCCCTTATAGAGTTTGTTAACCGTGAGAGATAGTGCAGACTCAGAGGACTCTCTATTCTCTTCGATATAGAAGGTACCGGGAGGTGATTTATAATGGCTTCGATTCTTCTGGTTGTTAACGATCCCTGATAAGTACGAGGTTCCCTGAGAGCTTAACTCTGAATCACTGAGTATTCTATTGCTGAAGTTGCGCACATAGAAGTCTTGCCATTTGTTACCAATCAACGAGATATCAGCTATCATAACTCGAGCATCTTGATCGGTTTCAACCCAGATTCTGGCGTAAGAAATCTTTCTTAGACTTGGCTGCACATTTGTTCCCGAAGCACTAACTATTTGATAGAAAGAGGGATCATTCACAGGGATTCTGTATAGTCTCCATCCGAAACTATTTGTGTTCTCGATAAACGCAGACATTGTATCACTAACGGAGAAAGCGTAGCTGAAATATCTATCAAGGGTGTTAACTACTCCATTTCCATCCAGATCTTCTGTATCCAATACTCTGTTTCCTTCAGTACCATTAATTCTTGGGTAATCATCGTACTGGTCCATATCACTATCGGCTACATCATTGGGGTCAGAACCAGTTGTTCCTGTTGGTAAACCATCTAAGCCATAGTCTTCATCTGAAGTGAGCACACCATCTGCATTTTTATCCTCACTATTTAAAACATTATAGCCGCCATATTCAGTATAGAAATCTTCGGACATATCTCCCAAGTCGATATGAAGATCAACATTGGCAGAAGGATTGTCTAGCTTAACCAGTACTTCGATGTATTTCTTCTGAGAAAAGTCAAGTTGGTTTCCCAGATACTTCATCACACCAGCCCAACTCCTTGTTGAAGCACCGGGTAAGCTGAGGTTGTTCTTAAAAGCCTTTAGCGCTAATACTGTAACATTTTCGGTGCGCTCTCTATCGGTTAGAGTTTGTGCATCTTCGATCATTTCTCTTCGTATATTCTTGGGGTTATACCAGTTCATTCTACCTTTTGATAAAGCTGTACCAAATGGCTTGGAACCTTGCACCCATGATGAGAAAGTTACTCCCAATGGATAGGAGTCCATGATCGATTCCATATCATCTACATAAGATTCTTTCTTCTTGTTTGAAGGATCTCCATATATATTCGGTAAAGTGAATGCCAATTCTCCCGATAGACTAAGTTGGGATTCTGCAGTTGTCTTTATCAATGGCAACGAATCCAACCAACGTGTCATAAATGCTGGTTTAAAGGTTAGTGAGCCATCTACATTACCCATCCACAGCTCTATGTTCTCATTTCCAATACGGGGATGTTTATCTGCCACATTTTCACTGCGATAAATCAATGTCCCCCCAAGTTTGGCATAATCATTTATCTGCCAGTCTGCCCGGATACCTGCAAGGGATTTCTTTGCCACGCTGAAAGCACTGCGAAACTCGAAGTCTATTTCTATTTTTGAATCCGGATCTTTCCCCGCCGCAGTTAAGAAAGTAATTCTGCCAAAGTCATAATCCACGATGTAATCAACATTCTCACGCTGCTCGTTGCCGTTTACACGTACCTTCACACTGCCTTTCAGGATGCCGCCTTGAGCTAGTTCAATGGCATCTCTGCCAATTTTGCCCTTGATGCCGATATAGAAATTGATATCCTGATAGCTAATGCTCTCATTCTCTTCCTGGTAAACTATGCCGTCACCCAAAGGTTTGAAAGGCTCAATGAATGGCATAATAATTAGTCCACTGGCAAGATTTACCGTTGTATCGTCGCCATTGATCAACCCATCTTTGTTGCTATCCATTCGAAGATAGTCAGTGTATGTGATAAAACCAGGGCTAGCCGTCGAAATGCTGTCGGGGAGGTTGAAGTTACGCGTTCTATCCACATTCTCAGTATAAATCTGGAGGTTGAAGCCTTCATTCTTGATGTTAGTTTTATACATGTTATAGATATTACGCATTTGATAATGCCAAACATTGTTTGGATCATTAGGGGCATATTCTTGATTTCTACGCCGAATCACATAGGCGTGCACGATACCGTCATTTTCCTGGTTGGGTTTTATCGCAGGAACTTTGGTTCCA
Organism: uncultured bacterium; assembly: GCA_937924555.1. Taxonomy (GTDB): domain Bacteria; phylum Cloacimonadota; class Cloacimonadia; order Cloacimonadales; family Cloacimonadaceae; genus Cloacimonas. The sequence continues at coordinate 2,467 of CALDSN010000012.1, forward strand.
TCTCTACGTGTGTATGTTACTGCTAAGGTTGCTCGGCGGTCAATTGTTTTGAGGATATTTATTGTGCCGGCTCCATAATCAGTCACAAAGTCCGTTCCCTCAATCAACTCATCGTAGTATGGAGTGTAGAAATCTGTGTCTGAGAAGCGGATTACATCACCCGGAGCAGAAGCAATGTTATTATTGGCATTTGCGTCATCATAGAATAAACGAACGGTTCCATTTGCGGGGAGGGAATCAGGAACTGCAATCATCCAAGCACCGCTAGCATCCGTAATGATGGCATTATTCTTCCACCCTTCGGGGATGCCTGCATCGCCATCTTGATAAATCTGATACAAACGATAAGGATTAACAAGATAGTACATGTTACGTGGCGTATAATCTTTGCTTCTAACATTGGTAGAGTCTGCTTGGCTTTGCCCAATATAAGTCTGGGTGTTCTTCTCGCTTTCTTCTTTACTGGCAATCACGCTAAGGTCGAGGTTCTTATATTTGAACTTAGAGGTAATGCCAAACAGATCGGAAGAGCACACGTCTGAACTCCAGTCACGATCAGAACTCGTAT
>CALDSN010000013.1 GCA_937924555.1 uncultured bacterium
CAAAAAAGAAAGGACAGGGAGTTACCTCTCTGTCCTTTAGAGTAATGTGAATTAATAGGCTTACTTTTTGACAGCCTCTTTAAGTTTCTTACCGGCTTTAAAGACAGGAACCTTGCGGGCTGGGATCTTCAAAGCTTTCTTGGTCTTGGGGTTGATACCGTTGCGGGCTTTACGCTGGGCAACGCTGAATGAACCAAAACCAACCAATGAAACCTTTCCACCCTTCTTAAGGGTTTCGGTGACGCCTTCAAGGACGGCGGCAAGGGCAAGACCGGCGACTTTCTGAGAAATACCGGCAGCACCTGCGATCTTTTTTACTAAATCATCTCTGCTCATAATTACCTCCTGTTAGTTTTGTGATAAGAGTGAGAGTCATATTGGTGTATATACAAATCCGCTTTGAAATTTCTGTCAATAGAAAAAAGTGCGCTAATAAATAGGTTTAACGGTTTATTGCGGGTTCACAGCTTTTGCACATAATTGTATCATAATGATAGCAAAGCACTTAAGCAATGTTGACGAAAGTCCAATTTTCCCTCAAAAAAAACAGCCCAAAGAGAGCTAAATGCTTTTTTAAGTTGACAAAAAAACGCCTGACAGTGCTTTAGGAATCAAAAGAATCTGGAGGATTTACTCATGAAACTGAAGTTTTTGTGTCTCATAAGTATTGTCGCTATGCTTTTATTGTCTGCCTGTGGCGGGAACAAGCCTGCTCCTGTGGAGCCGGTCCCGGTGCGCAATCCCCTCGTGCTTGCCCACGAAGCATCTGCCAAAGGTACTGAAGACTATGATGCCAAGCTTTACAACGAAGCAATAATATCCTTTAATGAAGCCATCACCCTTTTCAATGAAGCAGCCCCGACTGCGGTTCCCAGTGATTCAATCCTGTTAAACATCGAGAAGATGAACCTTAACATTGCCAAGTCTCACATCGATATGGCAGCCGAAAGCATGGAAGCCAATATGTATTCTGAAGCCATCACCAGCTATGAGAATGCTCTCACTATTTACAAAACCATCAGCCCGGTGAAGATTACTCAAGAAGAGCTTAACACCAACATAATTGGAGTCTATAACAACCTTGCCATCACTGCCAAAAGTGCCGGTCAATATGAGGAAGCCCTCAAGTATTATGATTCCATGCTTGCCATGAAACCCAATGATAAAGACATCCTTAACGCCAAGTTCTTTGTGCTTAAGGATAACATTAAGGACGAAACCCGTGCCTATGCCGCTCTTATCGAACTTGCCGAAGTGTCCCAGGATCCCGCAGCTTTCATCAATCTTGCCGATAAATATGCGGAAAGCGGAAACAATGCCGAAGCCCTGAAGTATTACAATAGAGCTCTTGCCCTGAAGAGTGACGCCGATATGTTCCGCCGCATGGCAAACTTCTATCGCGGAACCAAAGACTGGGCAAACGCCAATGTGTATCTGGAGAAGCTTGTTGCCACCAATCCTCCCTCAGGCGAACTTGCCACTATCTACACTATGATTGGCAAAAACTATGACCAGCTCAACAACAAGAAGAAGATGGTGGAGTATTACGAGAAGTCCATAGCCTTGGATCGTGATCCCCAGCTTGCTCTGCTTCTTGCCAGCTATTATAACAGCACAAAAAACTATCAGAAAGTGATTAGCTATGCCACAATGACCATTACTGCCGATAGCCGCAACGCCGATGCTTTGATGCTGCGTGGCTTGGCATACTATCAGCTCAAGAACTACAACTCCGCTAAGATAGATCTGGAACGCATCCAGAACGATGCCAAGTGGGGAACCCAAGCAAAGAACATCTTGAAAGACAAGAAGTTCCCCAAATAATTAAAGCTTAAGGAAGAGGACGGGTGAAGCGTTTCATCCGTCCCCTTTTTTGTAATATGACTGCAAAACTTCGTAACGACGGCTCAGTGAAGGCAATATACTCTCTGCAAGAGGGTAAGAAGCTCTTCCGTCCCCTCATGTCTTCCAAGATATCAGCAGGCTTTCCCTCTCCCGCTCAGGATTACATTGAGGGCAAGCTGGACTTGAACGAATACATGATTGCGCATCCTGCATCCACCTTCTTTGTTCGCGTGGATGGCTATTCCATGGTTGATGCAGGCATTATGCCGGATGACATCCTCGTGGTGGATAGAGCTTTGGAAGCAGTTAACAACAAGATTGTCATTGCTGTTATTGACGGTGAACTAACCGTTAAACGCCTCAAGATAGTGGCTGATGAATACTACCTCGTCCCCGAAAACAAGGATTATCCCCCCATCCAAATCAAAGAAGGGATGGATTTCACCATCTGGGGTGTGGTTACCTTCGTTATACATCAAGTGTAAGCCTTGGCTACTTATAGACTTACTCTTCTCACTCTTATTCTCCTAACCCTTTGTTCTGCCCATTACGCCCAAAGCCTTTACCAACAGAAAAGCATCAATCTGGAAGTGGACATCCTCCGTTATCGTATTGCAGAATCCCCCATCGTGCATTATAGCGAAACCGTATATGCGGATAGCCTATTGCTGATAAACGGCATAGACTACCGTATGGACTATCTCGGGGGCTACTTACTGCTTTATCGAACACCCCCCAACTCATCTTTACAGGTATCATATCTGCTTATCCCCCCCTCCATGAACAGCCCCTTGCAGAACTGGGAAGTAAAAGCCCACAGCGACAGCCTGTTCAGCAGCATCAAAAGGAAGACAAATCCCGTATGGGGCAGCGATACCAAGCTGGAGATACAGGGAGTTAAAACCTTTGCCATCACCTTCTCGGATAACGAGTCCTTCGACCTGAAGCAATCCTTGTACGTAAACCTCTCCGGTGAGCTGTCCAAGGGAGTGATCCTCACTACTCA
>CALDSN010000014.1 GCA_937924555.1 uncultured bacterium
CGGATGATATTTATTAATATTCCAAATCTAAAAACACAGGCATAGGCAGTCAAGGAAAATCTTTTGGCTTGCGGAAAATGCTTGACATATATGGGGGTTCGGCAAACTTAACACTGTTAAGTGAGGTACCCATATGGAGAAATTGCCGAATTCCGAAGTTAGAAACAAGATACTACAGGCTGCACAGGAATTATTCCTGGCGCAGGGGGTGTCGCATGTGTCCATGCGCAAGATTGCCACCTGCATCGGATATTCGCCCACCACGATATATCTATACTTCGAGAATAAACGGGATTTGCTCTCAGCTTTGATTCAGGATTATTATTCCGATTTCATCATGCAGGCAGAAGAAGTGATGCAAGCACAGGATGTTTGCCCCAAGGCTAGCCTGCGTGCTTACATGATGTTATTCGTGCATAATGGACTTTCCAAGCCGGATTATTATAAGCTGATGGTGCAGTTGTTTGAAGCAGGAGAATCATACGATAACTCCGGCTCGCATGGGCAACAGGTGTATAGCCACCTCAAAATCTTGGTGGAGCGCTGTATAGCTGCAAAACTGGTGTGTGTCCCGAATCCAAATATCGCTGTGCAGGCAATATGGACGGTGGTCTTTGGACTAACCACCTTGCTTACCATTCGTTCAGGTTTTATCTGGAAGGAGCATGAGGTGCTGGTAAACCACACCATCGATACCTTCCTCAACGGTCTGTTTATTAACACAAACAAGGAGCAATAATGAAACGCATCCTCTTTACCATAATATTGTTATGCGCCTGGCTCTGGGTTTTTGCCCAGTCCTATGGCGAAATCGGCACCGGCACTGTATCTTCAAACCTCCCCAGTTACGCACTGTGGAACTATGCGTGGTCGGAAGCTATCTACCCCGCGGCATCTTTTGGCGGGGCAAGAACCATCACCAAGCTTGCCTTCAACCACATCAACAGCACCAATGTTACCATGGCAAACCAAAAGATATACCTGAAGGAAACTCCTGCTGCCACCTTTGCCAATAACAACTATGACGAGCCTGTAAGCAACGGCTTCACTCAGGTGTTTAATGGCAGTCTCACCACTGTTACCGGCTGGACCGAAATAGATATCACAGATTTTAACTACACGGGAACAGGAAATCTGATAGTACTTTGGGAGAACCGCTCCGGCGCTTCGAACTATAACACCAACTGGTACTCCACCGATTGCAACTCCGGAGTTATCAAATGCAGCGGAAGCGACACAGCTTTCCCCACCACTGCCGGCTTTGCACCTTGGCCTTTGGCCTTGCCTAACCTGCGTTATTACTATTCATCCAACGACCCGGCCACTCCCGCTAACCCCAATCCGGCTACGGGAGCAACAGGTGTATCTCTGAATGCATCCTTCGGCTTCACTCTGGGCAGTAACACTGCAGGTTATCAAGTGCTGCTTGGAACCTCTCCCACTCAGCTAAACCCACTTACCTATACTGCAGTGAACGGCGCAGGCAATTATCAATACACCCCCACAACTCCCTTACAGGCTTACACCACCTACTATTGGCAGGTTAAGGCATTAAATGGCACTGCCTTCTCGCTAAGCCCTGTTTGGAGCTTCAGCACAGAGGGGCTGGTTACCACACTGCCCTACAGCCAAAGCTTCGAGGATGCCGTGTTCCCCCCCCAGGGCTGGACAGCGAACTCCACCGCCTGGAGCAGAGCCCTATACCCCAACACCGGTGATGCATGTGCCAAGGTGAACTATTATCACACCGACCACGCCTGCTTGCGCACACCCCGCATCCAACTACCCGCAAATCCTGCACGTGTACACTTTTATTGGGCAGATTGTGACGATTTGCCGGATAGGATTGTGCAGCACGACAGCACCTACTTCGAGATTTCCACAAACCTCGGTCAAAGCTGGACGGTTTTAGGTGTGCTCTCTGCTGCTTCATATCAGAACGCATACAGCGAGTTTGTAGTGGATTTGAACCAATATGCCGGACAAACAGTGTATCTTCGCTGGCGTGATGTGACCGATGGCAGCCTCTATGCATACGGTGCCTTGCTGGATGATTTGCTCATCGAGGAGATAAGCTCCAATGCGGTTATCTCGCTAAGCGCTTCCACATACAGCTTCCCCGAAATTGGGGTTAACACCACCCGCAGCCATTCCATAAGCATCAGCAATCTGGGCAGCAGCCCCTTAAGTTTCAGTGGCGTTACAGCAGTGGGTCCCTTCAGTTGCCCCACCCCACCCACGATTAATCCTTCACAAACGATTACCGTGCCCATCACCTTCAGTCCCATCAGTGCCGGGGTGCTCAATGGCTCGCTCACTTTCAATGTTAATGGCGCATTTAGTGGCAACAACATCATCAACCTCAGCGGTTCTGCCTATAATATGTATAGCAGCCTCTTCCAGAACTTTGATGAAACCACAGCCATGCCTGTCCACTGGTCAAGCATCGTAGAAGCCAGCAACCAGTATAGCGGTGTGTTTGTGAAGACCTCTAACTTCGATGCCTATTCCGGCAGCAACTTCATCAAGATATTCAATTCCGCTGAAGACACCCTTAATGTTAATCTAATATTGGTAAGCCCTGCCCTCACCAATCTTTCCGCCAACAGCCTCAGTTTCTATGCCAAGAGCAGTTGGGGTGTTGCCACGGACACCATGATTCTGGGCTATATGACAGACCCCACGGATGCTAACAGCTTCACCGCTGTGCAAACCCTGGGGCTCACCGCAGATTATCAGCATTTCAGCTATAACTTTGCTCCCGCCGTTAACGCTCACTTCATAGCTTTCAAACATGGATTGGGCGGGGGTGAGAACTATGCGGTGTATTTGGATGATATCGGCTGGGAAGTTCAGGGTGGAACCCCCAATCCCGCAACAGCTGTGTATCCTTCCAACACTGCCAACAATGTCCGCATCGATTATGTAGGTAAAAAGCTGATAACCAAGATGCAATGGTCCAGTGGTGGCGGTGACCCCACGGGCTATAAGCTGTATTTTGGCACCAATGGCAGCTTTAACATGGTGAACAATCAGGATCTTGGTTTAATCGGTGACCTGGCATTTGACCAGGCATTGAACTACAACACCACATACAACTGGAAGATAGTGCCTTACAATGCCAATGGTGAAGCCGCAAACTGCCCTGTATGGACTTTCACCACCATGCCTAACCCTACGGTTACAATTACCCCTGCAACTTCCTACAATGAAGGTTTCGAATCTGCTGCTGTGGGTGATATCCCCTTGGGAATTGAGCTTGACAATCTGGATAATGACACGGCGTATTGGACAACCATTGCCAACAGCAGTTCCTCGCAGAACGCACATAGTGGAACCAAAGCCATACACATGGGCTTTAGTTTCATGACCGTCCACAACGATTGGATGTATCTGCCGCCTATGCAACTTAATGGCGGACAGAGTTATCGCGTATCATTCTGGTACAAGTCCATTGAGTTCCCCGGCGATCCCTGCGTGGAGAAATTGGAGCTTAAATGGGGCTTGCTGCCCACTCCCGAGGCTATGACCAACAGTTTATTCTATAACGACAATATCGTATCGCCCGTTCCTTACACTAACTCTGTATCCACCATTGTTCCTCCAGTAGATGGTGTGTACTTCCTGGGCTTCCATTGCTTCAGCGATCCGATGCAGTTTATCCTGTTGGTAGATGACATCAATATCAGCACCACCACGGCAAATAGCGATGAGAACATTCCTTCTCTTGTCACAGAGCTATTGCCTGCCTACCCCAATCCTTTCAATCCAGAAATCAACCTTGCCTATTCGCTTTCTGCTCCCAAGCATGTTAGCATGGAAGTGTATAACGTAAAAGGTCAGAAGGTGAGAACCCTCCAGAATATGATGGTGGAATCCGGAAGTCATAAAGTTGTGTGGAACGGCAAAGATGATAGCAATCACCAGATGAGCTCCGGTGTATATTTCGTGAAGTTCCGTGCCGGAGAATATAGCAACACTCAGAAGATAGTAATGATGAAATAGTCGCACAAGATCGCATATCCAAAAGCCACGGTTACCCAAGGGTTGCCGTGGCTTTGTTATTATTTGCTGGATAGCAGCATCCTCGGCCACAGGAGTAGCCAGCATGCATGCCCCCTCACCAAAATATCTGTGCTAAGGGCATCCGCACTGGGCACTAAATGCTTAAAGCTCGCAATACAAAATTATACGTCCAATTTCTTACTTAATTATTTGAGAATTAACTTGACAGTGAAATGATATAAACAGATGGTGAATTTGCGTCGAATGGATGCCTGATACTGTAGGTAATATTGATTGGTTCTTGATAGGCAAACCTTTTGGCAATGAGATGTTAGGAGACTTTATGGTCATCTGCATTAATACTCGTGTAAGGCTTAACCCACACTACAGAGCTGTCGCGTCCATTTATCCCTATATGGTTCCTCACTTCTTCAAATACATCTGTCAGTGTATTCAGGTTGCATTATTTGTACCTCCTTCCATGAACAAACAATCTATTTCTTAAGGAGACCTTATGAAAAAGCAAATCCTTGTTCTTCTATTCCTACTGTCCATCCTTGGCTTATTTGCTGAGGCAGTTACCGCAGAAAGAGCTGAAGCAGTTGGCAGACAGCTATTTTCCTACCTTTGCGGCAGAGATGCAGCACTCAGAGAGGTGAACCCGTACTTCAACGCAGAAAGTGGAAACGTGGATTTGTATGTGCTCCGCTTTGCCCCGCAAGGCTTCTTGTTGCTTGCCGCGGAAGATCGCTCCGCACCAGTGTTGGCCTTTTCTCTGGAAGCTGATTTCCCAACCGAGAGCATGCCTGCGCATGTGCGATGGTATCTCAGCCAATATTCGCGTAGCATGACCTTGTTGCGCAGTCACCCCGAGTGGCAGATTAATCCCGTTTGGTCTTCCCTAAGCAGAGGGGATTACTCCGCCTATGGGCTAAGCAGGAATGTAGCTCCTCTGCTAAACACCACTTGGGATCAGGACTGGCCATATAACTCCATGTGCCCCACCGATGCTTCGGGACCGGGGGGTAGAGTGTATGCTGGGTGCGTTGCCACGGCAATGGGGCAGGTGATGAAGAAGTGGAACTATCCACCCACCGGGAATGGCTCTCACACTTACAATGCCGCCGGCTATGGCAGTCAAAGCGCAAATTTCGGTAACACCACATACAATTGGGCAAGCATGCCAAACAATATCACCAGTGTAAATACCAACATTTCCACCCTCCTCTACCATTGCGGGGTATCGGTGGACATGATGTATGGGGCAGATGGCAGCGGTGCGTATTCCACCGATGTGCGTACTTCTTTAGTCAATTACTTTCGTTACAACGCGGCAGCGCAATACCGAAGTGCTTCCTCCTACTCGGCAGCGGATTAGATCGGAAGAGCGTCGTGTAGGGAAAGAGTGTAGATCTCGGTGGT
>CALDSN010000015.1 GCA_937924555.1 uncultured bacterium
CCACCGAGATCTACACTCTTTCCCTACACGACGCTCTTCCGATCTGCTGCATGCCTGCACCAAAGCAGGCTTCCCCATCCCTCACCTCTGCTACCACGAAGATTTGCCTGCCTTTGGCAACTGCGGTGTTTGTGTGGTGGAGATAAACGGCAGAGTCTTGCGCTCTTGCACCACTCCCTGTGAAGAAGGGATGCAGATAAAAACCACCGGTAAAAAACTGTTGGATTTACGCCGCGATGCCTTGGAGATAATCCTTTCCAACCACCCCAACAACTGCCCGGAATGCATCAAAAACGGCAGATGCGAGCTACAAGACCTCTCCCAAGAGCTTGCCATCCGCCACATGAACCTAAAGAAAGTGCGCCGTAAATATAAGGGCAGGGACGAATCCTCCGTGGCAATCACCCTGGATCAATCCTATTGCGTGCAGTGCGGACGCTGCGTGTATGTGTGCAACGAGATTCAGGATGTGCATGCTTTGGAGAATTCCGAACGGGGATTCAACACCTTTGTGGGACCCACCTTCCACCGTCCCCTGGAGGAAACGGAATGTGTGAAATGCGGTCAATGCAGTGCTCACTGTCCCGTAGCTGCCATCTATGAAGCGGATGATTCCGATGCGCTGTGGGCGGCTTTGGACAATCCGGACATGGTGCTGGTGGCGCAGGAAGCTCCGGCAGTGCGTGTTGCCCTGGGCGAAGAATTTGGCATGAAGGTGGGCACAAATGTGAAAGGGAAGATGTACACCGCCTTGCGTGAACTGGGCTTTAAGTATGTGTTCGACACAAACTTTGGGGCAGACCTCACCATTATGGAAGAAGCCAGCGAGTTTGTGCATATCTTCACCCAGCACCCGGAGGAATTCCCGCTAATCACCACCTGCTGTCCCTCTTGGGTGGATTATCTGGAGAAGTTCCACAGCGACCTCATCCCGCATTTCTCCAGCTCCAAATCCCCGCATCAGATGGTGGGCACCATAGTTAAAACCTATTGGGCAGAGAAGATGAAGATAGACCCCAAGAAGATATTCCTGGTGTCCGTGATGCCCTGCACCGCCAAAAAGTATGAGATTGAGCGCATGGAGGATATGTATGCCTCCGGCTATAAAGATGTGGATTTAACCATCACCACCCGCGAACTGGCACGCATGCTTAAAACCCGCGGGATAGACCTGGCAAAACTGGAAGATGGCGAAGCGGACAACCCATTGGGCGAATACAGCGGTGCCGGAACCATCTTCGGCGCAACCGGTGGGGTTATGGAAGCAGCTCTGCGAACCGCCTACAACTTTGCCACGGGCAAGGAACTGCCAGACCCCAAGATAGACTTTGTGCGCGGTGCGCAAGGCATTAAGAAAGGCAAGATTGAGATACTGGGCAAAGAGGTGCGCATCGGCGTTGCCTCCGGTTTGGGTAATGTAAGCAAGCTGATGAACGAGATTAGAGCCGCCAAGCAGAAAGGCCTGGAGCCACCTTATCACTTTGTGGAAGTGATGGCTTGCCGCGGAGGTTGTGTGGGCGGAGGCGGACAGCCATATCGCAGCACCAACCGCATTCGCCTTGCCCGTGCTAAAGGGCTGTATAAGGAAGATGAGCAGTGTGTGCGCCGCGAAAGCCACAATAACGAATCTATCCAAAAGCTATATAGAGAATACCTTGGCAAACCGAACTCTGCGAAGGCAAAGAAGCTGCTACATACCAGCTATATTGCTCGTCCCATGCAGTTGGTAAAAGACAGATAGGAGATATTAGCCATGGATATGAAGACCTTTGGCTATTTGTATTACAAGGCACGCGGTTACGAGCCGGAAGCCATCCTGCGTGAAGCAGAGCTTAGCGAAGACGAGTTCGAGTTCTTTGAGAAGAACTTGGGCAATGTGCTAAGTGAGATTGACGAAAGCCGTCCCCAAGCTGAAAAGATAGGGGCAGATTTTGTGCGTTTAACCCGTTACATCTATGAACGGGAAAGCGACCAGACTCTTGGCGTGCCTCGTCCGGATGCGGTGAAGGTTCGTGCCGGAGAACTGGTGTCCCTGCCGGCAATAGGCAAGATAAACATGCCGGAGATGAGCCTGCATAAAGCCATAGAACAACGGCGCAGTTTGCGTAAATACTCCGGTGCAGCACTAAGCCAGGATGAGCTTTCCTTTCTGCTTTGGAGCAGTTCTTGGGCAAGAGATTTCCGCAGTAATGAACGGATGGAAATAACCTTGCGTAATGTCCCTTCTGCCGGAGCTCGCCATCCCCTGGAAACATATGTTGATATCCGCAATGTGGAGGGCATCAAAGCAGGATTGTATTATTACCACCCCATCAAGCATTGCTTGGTAATGCTGGATTCAAGCTCTGAGAAAGCTGAGGCAATTTACGAAGCGTGCATGCGTCAGGAGATGTTGAAGACTTCTGCGGTTAATATCATCCTCACCGCTGTACCATATCGAACTTCATGGCGTTATGGTCAGCGCGGTTACCGCTATCTGTATCTGGATGCGGGGCATGTGGGGCAAAACATCCATCTGGCTGCGGAAGCAATTGGTAGCGGAGCTTGCATGATCGGTGCTTACCTGGATGAGGCGATGAACGAAGCTCTTGAAGTGGACGGAGTGGAGGAATTCGTAATCTACATCGCCAGTGTGGGGAAAAAAGAAGCGTAACATGAGCCATAACTATACCTTATCAAGAGGCAGGCTGGGGCTTGCCTCTTATTTTTTGTGCGTTGACGCTGATTAATATTGGAGCATCAGCGCATCATACTGATGAAAACCCACAGTTTAATTCCATATTTCGCATGGCTAACCTAAAGATATTTACCAAATTGGCATCATTTTAGCTTTACAATTTGTGGGGAACAAAAGTAATTGTTCCACAGGGAGCTTGTGTGCTTCCCAAAAGATGCATAGGTGTGAATTAGTGCGTAAGAGCAATGAACACTTGCTCTTCGGTTATATCTTTTATTATTCAAACGGTCTCAAGGAGAAAAGCAATGAAGAAAACCTTGCTTATTACACTGCTCCTAATCTTTGGATTAGGGGTTTTCGGAGGCTTATTTGCCCAAACCTCCGAATATGGTTTTAGCGCAACCCAGGGAACATACACCCCCATAAGTGGTGGATTGTTACTGGGCACCGAAACATCCGATGATCAGCGTTTTGTTGATCCAGCAACGCCTGCCGGCAGCACAACGGTGCTAACCGGACCAGGGTTTGATATTGGGTTCAACTTCACCTTCAACGGAACGGTTTTTAATCGCCTCGCCGTTAATAACAATGGCTGGATTTCCTTAGGGCAATCTGCTCTGACTCCCTCTGTAAATATCAATTCCACCTCAGGGTACACACCTCTATCCAGTACCTCGGTTATAGCCCCTGATATCTTGGTGAATAGAATATCAGCATTGGGGAAGGATCTTCAAGCCCAAACAGGTGCTTCACTTCGTTTGGAAACCATTGGCACTGCCCCCAATCGTATCTGCGTGATACAGTGGGCAAACTACAAGAAGTACGGAACCAATGGAACCGGAGATAACTATAACTTCCAAATTCAACTACATGAAACCACTAATAACGTAAAAATCGTATATGGTGCCATAACCCCCAATGCCACCCCCGGCAATATGCAGGTTGGCTTACGCGGACCACTTGCCACAGATTTTAATGCCCGTGCCGGTGCAGGTAGTTGGACAGAGACCACCGTGGCAGTGACAAATGCCGATTATGTGGTCCTAAGTGATGTGAACTATCCGGCAAATGGACTAACCTTTAACTACAATTTCCCCATCGCCAACCAGGCACCCAATCCGGCAAACCTCGTTTCTCCCACCAATGCTGCAACCTTGGTTAGCCCCTTTGCTATCCTAAGTTGGTCGAGCGGCGGAGGTTTACCCACAGGTTACAAATTGTCCCTGGGAACCAATAACCCGCCTACAAACGTTTTGGACAACGTGGATTTAGGTGCAGTTACAACCTATGACCCCGCGGGTGAGTTCCTTCCCTCCACCACATACTATTGGAGCATTGTGCCTTACAACACATTTGGCAATGCCTCAAACTGCCCTGTTTGGAGCTTCACCACCCATGGCGATGCTACCATCAGCACACTGCCCTATTCCCAGAACTGGGATAATAACCTAACTCCTCCGGAAATGCCCTTTGACTGGACGGCTATCTACCAGTCCACAGTTACTACCGGCTATGTGAAAACAGTTACCACCACCCCGCAAAGCGCTCCCAATTGCGTGGCTCTCTATAACAGCTCCGATGCTGCAGCCACAGCAATTCTGGTTGGGCCTCCCCTTGCTCAGACTATTCCCACCAACACGGTGAGAGTGAAGTTCTGGGGTAAAGGCGGAACCACTTATCACTTGCTTGTGGGTGTGATGGAAAATCCCACCGACCCGGCTACCTTTGTTACAGTGCAGGATGTGCTTGTTGCCGCCAACTGGAACGAATATGTGGTTGATATGACCCCTTACACAGGAACCGGTAGAACCATTGCTTTCAAGCATGCCAGCACATCAACATATCAGACCATATATGTTGACGGAATCAGCTATGAACTGATAGCTCCTAACGACTTGGGTGCCACAACCGTGACAGGTAATGGAACTCCTTCCGTGGGAACTGCAACGAGCTATACCGTTGGCTTAAGAAACTGGGGCACCGCATCCCAGAGCACTTATACAGTGAAACTGATGAGCGGCACCACCGAGCTTGCCAGCGTGGCAGGTCCCACCATCGCCGCAGGTGCCACAGGAAGCGTGCAGCTTAGCTGGACTCCCACCACCGAGGGTGCAATGAGCATCTTCGGTAAAGTGGTGCTTCCCGGTGATGTTAACAACGCCAACGATCAGACTCCGCCTATGAACATCTCCGTCATGCCCGCGGGTATGGCAGTTGTGACCATCGGTACTGGTGAATTAGTTGATGGCTTACCTTATGATTTCTATTTCAAGAACAGCCTCTATGAGACTCTTTATTATCCGGCTGAAATAGGAATGTTCGGGAATATAACCGCTGTAACCTTCTATAACAACTTTGTGTCTGACCTGCAGAATATGCCCATTAAGTTGTGGCTCGGTAGCACTCAGCTGGAAGACCTCAGTGCCGGATGGATACTGCCCGACCAATTGACATTGGTATATGACGGCACCATGAACTTCCCCACCGGAGTTAATTCCATAACCATTCCCTTGCAGACACCTTTCTCCTATTCCGGCGGGAACCTTGTGCTGTATGCCAACCGCCCCATGGATACGGTGTATTATAACACAAACGATAACTTCCAGGCGCAAACCGTGGGCACTAACCGCGCCAGAAGACTTGTGTCTGATAGCGTAACTTATGATCCCGCTGCTCCTTCTGCTGCAGGAACTCTTTCAGGGACATTCCCCAAAACATCCCTGCATATGACTCCCCTCAGCCCCGACCCCTTGTTTGTGGTGAGCCCAGCCAGTTATACCTATCCCAGTGTGCTGATCAATACAACCACAGACAAGAGCTTCAGCATCATGAATGCAGGTGGCGGCAACCTGAATATCTCTGCCATCAGCATCAGTGGAAACCCCTTCTTTACCCTGCAAACTCTGCCTACTTTACCTGCCAGCTTAGCAACAGGACAAGCAGCTCAGTTTGTGGTGCGTTATGCCCCCACTGCTGCCGGCACTCATACCGCAACCGTGACCATAACCGACAACCGCATGGTGCATACTGTTCAGATTAGTGCCACAGCTATTGATGCTACTATCTACACCCTGCCTTTTGCCCAGAGCTTTGATGAGCTTACTCCCCCAGCTTTACCGCTTGGTTGGAGCAGCATCTACCAAGCTTCAGTTACAACCGGTTATGTGAAGACAGTCACCACCTCCCCGCAAAGTACCCCGAACTGCGTAGCATTGTATAACCCCACCGACACAGCAACCATTGCTATGCTTATTGCTCCTCCTATGTCTAACACTTTACCGATGAATACCACCAGAGTGAAGTTCTGGGGAAAAGGGAGTAGCTATTCTGTTATAGTTGGTGTAATGACCAGCCCCACCGATGCTGCAAGCTTCACTCCCGTACAGACTGTTACTATGACCTCTGCTTGGGCGCAATATGCCGTGCCGCTTACTTCCTACACCGGCACAGGAACCTATATTGCCTTCAAGCATGCCAATAACGCTGCGGGACAAACCATTTATCTGGATACCGTGCAGTTTGAAGCAATCGCCGCCAACGACCTGGCAGCCACTGCCATGACAGGTAACAGCACCCCCAGTATGGGAGCTGCCTCCACCTACACAGTTAGCGTGTTTAACAACGGCACAGCCAGCCAAAGCGCATATAGTGTTAAGCTATATAATGCCGCCGGAACTGAGCTTGCAACTGCAGCGGGAACAACCGTCGCAGCAGGCGAAACTGTTCAGGTTCAGTTAGTTTGGACACCGGCAGTCGAAGGTGCCGCAGTTATCTATGCCAAGGTTATCCTTGCGGGAGATATTAACCCTGCAAACGACCAAACGGCAAACATGAACATCACTGTTATGCCCTCCGGGATCCTTTCTGTCACCATCGGTGATGGCACTCAGAATGCTCGTATGCCGATTGACATGTACTACAAGAACAGTGTGTATCAGACCATATACTACCCCAATGAAATGGGTGTGATCGGCAACATCCTGTCGGTAAGCCTCTACAATAACTTTGTAACCACCACCTTGGTGGATAAGCCTACCAAGATTTGGATGGGGATCACCCAGTTGGAAGACCTCTCTGCTGCTTGGGTTCCTGCCAGCCAAATGACCTTGGTGTTTGATGGAACAGTAACCTATCCAGGTGGCGAAAACACCATCACTATCCCGCTAACCACTCCCTTCAACTACACCGGCGGAAACTTAATCGTGATGTGGAACCGTCCCATGGACACCCAGTATTTCAGCAGTTCCGATTACTTCAAATGCCAGACTGTTGGTACCAACCGTGCCCGCTACAAAAATAGTGATACCGTGACCTACGATCCCGAAAACATGACCGACGGTACCGTTACCGGACAATTCCCCAAGACCACCTTTGTGCTTAGCCCCATCGGTGGTGATCCTGCCTTCATGGTAACCCCTTCCAGCAAGAACTTCGGGACAGTTATTCTGAACAGCACTCACAACCAGAACTTCAGCGTGATGAATGTGGGCGGTGGTGCTTTGGTTATTAATAACGTCAGCATCAGCGGAAGCCCCATGTTCTCCCTGCAGAATGTGCCTACCCTACCCGTTAGTCTGAACACAGGTCAAACCATGATCTTCACCGGTCGCTACAGTCCTACTGCCCCCGGTGACCACACAGCAACTATAACCATAACCGATAACCTTGCCCGTTCCTATGAGCTAAAGGTTAGCCCCAATGCCCGCGAAAGTCGCAATTCCGATACTCGCTTAGCACACACCGTTGCTCTTAGCGGAACCTGCATAGATACCACCATAAACACCCTGCCCTACCTGCAGACCTTTGATGCTGTCACCACTCCCAACCTTCCTCCGGATTGGTTGAAGCTGGTGCAATCAACTTCCACTGCTTTGGTGCAGACTTACACAACCAGCCCGCACAGCACACCTAACTGTGCCGGTATGACCAATAGTTCCGATGCCAGTGCCACAGCTATACTGATAGCTCCTCCGCTTGGCAACACCATCGCTACCAACACCACCAGAGTGAAATTCTGGGCAAAAGCAGGTGGAGCGAACTATCCTCTCAGCGTGGGTATTATGAGCGATGCCGTTAACAGCGCAACTTATACTGAAACTCAGAACATTGCCCTCACCACCACTTGGACAGAATATGTGGTGACCTTCTCCGGATACACCGGAACGGGTAAACATGTTGCCTTCAAGCATGGTTTGGGCGGAACCAGCCGTCTGCTTTATATTGATGATGTGATGATTGAAGTCACCCCCACCAATGATCTTGCGGCTCTTGCTGTTGCCGGTAACACCACTCCAAGCGTGGGTGCACCCAGTGTTTATAATGCTACCATCTTCAACTGGGGTACTGCCGCACAAAGTACATATACCGTGAAACTGTATAATGCAGCCGGAACTGAGCTTGCTTCTGCTCCCGGCATAAACGTTGGTCCCGGCGCCACAGTGCAGGTTCCCATTACTTGGACACCAACTGTGGAAGGTGCCGCCAGCATCTATGCCAAAGTGGTTCTAACCGGTGATCAGAATGCCTTGAATGACCAGAGCGGAAGTATCTCCGTGTTGGTGCTCGCCTCAGGTATCTTTGCCGTAACCATTGGTGATGGGAACCAAACCGCCAACATCCCCATCAATATGTATTTCAAGTCCAGCTTGTTTGAAGTGTTGTATTACCCTGAAGAAATGGGAGACTTCATGGGCTCTATCTCAGGTATTCAGCTATATAACAACTTCTCTCAGGATTTGTTGCAGAAGCCCATCAAGGTGTGGGTTAGCACCACCGCGTCCGATTCTTTGGAAGCATGGATTCCTTCCACAGATATGACCCTGGTGTTTGATGGTTTGTTGGATTTCCCCTTGGGCGAAAACACCATCACCATCCCCTTCATCTCCAACTACCTGTATCTGGATGGACAGAACTTGGTGTTCCTGTTCCAACGCCCGCAAGAAGCTCAATATTGGAACTCCACCAACGTCTTCAAGTGCCAGACAGACCCTGTTAACACCCATCGTGCAAAACGCGTGCAGAGCGATTCTATTGTCTATGATCCCGCTGCACCACCTGCTGTTACCCCCACAGCCCAATATCCCAAACTCACCATTCTGGGTATCCCCGGTGGAGTGGGTCACTTATCCGGTACTGTGCTTGGTGAAGGCAATATACCTCTGGAAGGAGTAGCCGTCCAGGTTGCCACCACCACTTATGCCACCACCACTAATGCAGCCGGACAATATGAAATCCGTAATATCCTTCCCAATACCTATACCGTGGGATTCAGCAAGTATGGTTACATCACTCAAACCCAGAACTTCACCTTGGAAGAGGATGAAACCGAAACCATCAACATAAACTTGTTGCCCATGCCCACCGTCAGCCTTGCCGGCGTAGTACACGCCAGCGATACCGCAGCAGGCTTAGGTGGAGCTACCATCCAAATCCATGGATATCAGGATTACACAGCTACTTCTGTAGCCACTACAGGCGGATTCAGCGTTCCTGCCGTTTACGCCAACCAAACCTACACCTATGTGGTGTCGCATGCAGGTTATAGAAATGCCACCGGTGAATTCACCGTGGGCAGCACACCATACACCATCATGCCTCCCATCGTGTTAACCGAGCTTGCCTTTGCTCCCTATGGGGCAGTGGCTGCCTTAAATGAAGCCCAAACCGTGGCAAACCTCACCTGGAATGCCCCCAACCCCAATGCCGTGGATGTTTACGAGAGCTTCGAGGCTATGTCCTTCCCGCCCACCAACTGGACGCAAGTGATAAACAACACCGAACCCGCAAACACCAATGGCGTATTCCCCACCTGGTGCAGCTTTGGAACCGCTGATTACTACGGTTATACTGCCGTACCTACCAACGGTACCAAGCAGGCAGGTATCGCCTTCTCAACCTCCTACTCACATCAGGATGAATGGCTGATATCCCACCCCTTCTTCTGCCCGCCGTCTGCCACTATGAGCTTCACAACCCTGTGCTTCCGTGGCTCTACCTATAACGACCACTATGCCGTTAAGGTCTCGACCAATGGCGGTCAGGATTGGACAACTCTGTGGGATGCCACAGGCTTGGGAGGTGGTTACACCACCGCTCCCATCACCATCCAGTTAGACATGGCTAGCTATGGCGGACAGCAGATCAAGTTCGCCTTCCACGCCGATGATCCGCCAACCAACGACGGTTTGTGGTATGACTGGTATATCGATAACATCAGGATAACCAATGAAGCAGCAATGATGAGCTTCGATCCTGAAGAAATGATTGTGCAGTCCGCTGCCTCATCAAGCAAGGCTATGTCCAAAGCTGTCTCAACTGTCGGTGAAGAAAGAGTGCTCGTAGCTGCCACCGATTCCGGTAGCCGTTCCTTGACCGGTTACAAAATCTGGCGTATGCGCGAAGGACAAGAGAACAACGAATCCCTGTGGACTCTCCTCACCACCGACCCCGTGAACGCGGTTAACTACGCTGATGCCGGCTGGAACACCCTTGGTAACGGAACTTACCGCTGGGCTGTTAAAGCTGCTTATACCAATGGCGTGCTTTCCATCCCCGTGTTAACCAACACCTTGGTGAGAAGCGTAGCCTCCGGTACCATCATGGGCTGGGTGCGTAAAGCCAATAACCAACCCGTTGCCGGTGCTGTTATCACCGCTGGTGCCAACACAACCGTTACCAATAGCAACGGCTTATACAGCCTTAGCGTTCCTGTGGGCACCTACAGCGTAAGCTGCTCTGCCACGGGTTACATCACAAACACCCAGAGCAACGTTGTGGTTAACGCCAACCAAAACATCACATTGAACTTCACGATGACAGTTTCTGCCAATGAAGACGATGTTAGCCCCGTGCTTGCCACTGCCCTCAACGGCAACTATCCCAATCCTTTCAACCCCGAAACATCCATCAGCTATGCCATCAAGGATGCCGGGTTTGTCAGCTTGGAGATATATAACCTCAAGGGTCAGAAAGTACGCACTCTGGTGAACCACGAACAAACCACTGGTAACTACCACGTGGTATTCAACGGTAAGGACGACAACGGTCAGCCTCTCAGCTCCGGTGTGTATCTGTATCGCTTCAAAACAGGAAGCTACAGCTCCACCCGTAAGATGATGCTGATGGAATAAGAACCCTAACAATCTAATCATACAGAAAACGCCCCGGCAAATGTCGGGGCGTTTTTGTATAACCCCATGTTGTTTTATCACTTGACGCAGCCCATGCCCCGCTATGTGAATCAGGTGTTCACCGCACCCATCCAGAGATTGGCATGAGCATTTATGCTCCCCGGTTATTCTCTGATTCTCAACACAGGTCAATCTCAGGTGATTCCCTCGTGACTCCCGGGTGGGATGAGGGAATTACCTGTGAATCGCATATGAGTGAATAGGGATTCCAGTTAGAAAATGAAGTTGACAGACACGGTATCGTCAGGAGAAATTTTAGAGAGTTTCAAGAAATGTCTTGACAAAAAAAGCACTTTGAATTTCAAGATACTTTGTGCGCAGCAAAAGACCAGTAACATGCTACGCACAAGGAAAGGACAACGATGATGAAACAGACAGATATAGCTCAACACATCTCCGGGATTGACAGCGCAATCCACAATCCCGCGCGCTTGATGATAGTATATTTATTGTCCCGAAACAAGAGCATGGATTATACGCAGCTTATGGAGCATACAGAGCTCACTTCGGGCAACATCACCACTCACCTCAATAAACTTGCACAGAATGGCTATATAAGCGTTTTAAAGAGCTTCCGCGGGAACAAGCCCAACACATCCATTAAACTCACCGAGCTTGGAGCTAAGGCTTACCGCAATTGGGGCGAAAATATCTTGAAGCTTCTGGCGGAAGAAACCAAGCAACAGCTTTATGGCAGCATGATAAATTCGCTAAGAAAACCGAAGAATTCCTATCTTACCTTCAGAGATGGGTACCCCTATCTGTATGCTGAACAGGCGCACTACTTGTTGCACGGTTATTACGGCAAAGGCGTATCTCTTCCTCCCAAAGATGAATCCTGCGTGTGGTAAGCGGGAGCATATTACACGAATCATAGATAAAAATAAGCATAAACTCAGGTAAAGGAGTTGTTATGATTGAAAAACTAAAGCAAATGGCCGGCAATATCGCGGCGGACTACTTTGACATCCGTTACGAAACCAAGCGGGTCGAGCAAGTTACAATGAGCAAGAAAGAGATTCGCAGTTGCGGCTCTAATCTTGGAGATGGTTATGTGTTACGCGTGCTGAAAAACGGCGGTTTGGCTACGGTGAGTTTTACCAAGCCTGAGCAAGCCGAACTGGCGATTAAACGCGCTTTGGAGAATGCAGAAGTGTTGGCGGCAAATAGCCACACTCCCAAGAAAGCGGCAGTTGCCCCCATCGTTAAAGCAAGCATTCAAGCCAAACTGGTGGAAGACCCCCGCAAGATCAGCCTGGCAGAAAAGATTGCCTTGGTAAGACACTATAGCGACCTGCTTTTCGCCCAACCCAAGATTGCCAATGTGGACATTCAGTATTATGATGTGTACCGCAACAAGTATTTCCTTAATAGCGAAGGCAGCGAGATCAACGAAGAATTGGTTACCACCAAGCTCGGTGCAGGCGTGGTCAGCCAGGAAGGCTCACTTACCCAAACCGTACGCATGGCTTTTGGTGGCAGCAATGGCTTTCACAAAGTACGCGATCGCGAAGCAGAGGCAATTGAACGTGCCAAGATCGCCGCAGACCTGCTGAAGGCGGAACCTGTAAAAGCAGGAACTTATCGCATGATTCTTAATCCCGGGATTGCCGGGGTGTTCACCCACGAAGCTTTTGGGCATTTCTCGGAAGCGGATATTGTGCGTGATCTACCGGCTCTGCGGGATAAAATGAAGATAGGCACCAAGCTTGGTACAGACATCCTGAACATCATCGATGATGCCACCATGGCGGATCAGCTTGGTTATTATCAGTATGATGATGAAGGCGTGGCTGTACGCAGAGTGAATCTGATGACAAATGGCGTGCTCACCGGCAGGCTGCATGACAGATTTACCGCCTATGAGATGGATGAACCTATCAGCGGACATGCTACTGCAGAGGACTTCCGCTATGCTCCCATCGTGCGGATGGGGAATATCTTTATCCAGCCGGGACCCCACAGCTTTGAAGAGCTGCTGGCTTCGCTGGATGATGGACTTTATATCTGTGATGCCATGGGTGGACAAACCTCCGGAGAGAACTTCACCTTTGGCGCAAACTATGGTTATATCGTGAAGAATGGTAAACTACAGGGGATGATCCGCGATATTAACATCGTGGGCAACCTGTATAGCACCCTGAACAGCGTGGCAATGATCGGTAACGACTTTGTCCTGGACGAGTCAGGTGGTTGCGGAAAAGGTCAGACAAATATCCGCTCCTGCTTGGGAGGTCCGCATGTGCTGTTCAATAATCTTACCGTGGGAGGTAAATAATGGAAAAGCTGTTGAAACTCGCTTCTACCGCAGCAGACCAAGCAGAACTGTTCTACGCCAGCGACACGGGTGACAGCCTTGGCTTCACCGATGGCAAGTTGGACAAAGCAGATACCTCCATGAGTGCGGGAATCGCCCTAAGGGTGATAAAGGATGGTAAAATTGGATTGGCGCATACTCGCAACTTACTTGATAGAGAAGCCTTGGTCAATCAGGCTTTACTTAGCGCAAAGGATGGCATGGATGTGGGCTTTAGCTTCCCCAAAACAGCCCATGTGCCCCCAACGAATAGCTATGACGCAGCAATCGAGAAGATTAACAAGAAAGACCTGGTGGAAGAAGGCAGACGACTGATAGACTACATCAGCAAAAGAACCGGGGGACAGGTGAATGCGGGGTTCGGTTACTCCATCTCAGAGGGTGGAATAATGAACAGTGCAGGCACCAACCTTTATGAAAGAAGTTCGGATTATTGGGTTTATGCCATGCTGGTGTTCCCTGGGACAGGAAGCGGTTTGTTTAAACTAAGTACGGGCAAGAAACATCTGGAACTGGATAAAGAACAGGTAGAAGAGATGATTGAGCTGTTCCTGTTAAGCCAGAACCAGATTGTGCCGGAAACCAAGAAGATGCCGGTAATATTTGCAGAATCATCACACTCTGCTTTGCTATCCCGCTTCTTTGCCGCAGCTTCACCCGCAAGTTTCTATAACAAGGTATCACCTTTGATGAATCGCATCGGAGAGCAGATTGTTGCCTCGAAGCTAAGTATTTGGCAGGATCCCTTTGATCAAGAGCTTAGCAACCAAATGTCTTTTGATGGTGAGGGAACCCCCACCCGAAAGCTTAGCTTCATTGAGAAGGGAGTATTCAAAGCTATCCCCACAGACCTGAATTATGCTCACAAACTGGGGTTGGAGCCCACCGGTAACGGATTGCGCGGTGCCATTGAGGCAAATCCCGCAGCTCAACCTTTCAATATCAGCATGGAAACAGGAAACAAATCCCTGAAGGAGATGATAGCGGGAATAGATAAAGGCATCATCGTGCAAAGTCTAATGGGAGCACACTCCGGGAATATTCTGAATGGTGAGTATTCGGTGGGTGTTTCCAGCGGGTTCTATATTGAAAATGGCGTAATCAAGGGCAGAGTTAAGGACTGCATGCTCTCCGGAAAC
Source organism: uncultured bacterium (assembly GCA_937924555.1). Taxonomy (GTDB): domain Bacteria; phylum Cloacimonadota; class Cloacimonadia; order Cloacimonadales; family Cloacimonadaceae; genus Cloacimonas. The sequence goes on from CALDSN010000015.1 coordinate 14,323, forward strand.
GCCTACGAAACATTAATGAATGTGGCAGAAATAGAGAACAAATGCCACAACACCGGTTCTCGCAAGCTTCCGTCTATCCTGTGTGACGGAGTGAGTGTCGCCGGTAAATAACCTACCCAATCCCTCCTTATAGCTCAAAAGCTTCACCGTTAGTATCTCATCGCTACGGTGAAGCTTTATTTCGTTATTGGAGTTATAAGTATATTAACCGTAATGGCAGCCGAGGCACTCCTGCAGCACCTCTCCCTTACGGGTGCGATGTGCCAGCCTAATCTCCTTCATTTCCTTCCCATTCCAGATATCGAGTAAGGAATCCCCGCAGATATCGCCGATAAACTGCTGTTTCTCTGTATGAATACTGCACCCTTTTGCCGGGCACAGAGGAATCCTGCCATCAGGGCGTACTTGTAAATCGCGATAAGGAACGGAGCATACCGGTATCTCGTGGGCAGCTATTGAGCGTTGCATAAACACATCGTCATCATAATCGCTCTCCGGGTGCTTTAACAACCACTGTGGGTGAACACAATCGCAATAACGTTTCAGCCTCTTGGTTTCCTCATGTTCAAGGTGCATGGTGGAGGGACGCAGCATCAAACGGACCTTGATAATGACATCACAACCCAAGATATCTCTGGTTCTCTGTAGTGCTTTCAGATTGTCCAGCAATCTCTTGTAATTTGCTCCGGGGCGAGCTTTCTCATACACTTCTGCCCCACCTGCATCTAAAGAAACCTCGATAAAATCAACCCCAGTACGCAGTAATATCTCTGCATAAGCCGGGTCTTTCCATTGACCATTGGTAACCAGGGAAAGAAATTTGGTGCGCTTGGAAAGCTCTCTCATGATATAAGCGAACTTGGGATGCAGAGTAGGTTCTCCACCCCCAATCCGGACTCGGTTTATCTTGCTTCGCTCCACTTGTTTCAGCAAACAGGCAATCGCCTCGTCCGACATCATAGTCCGGGGATGTGGAAAGAGAGGATTGTTGCAATAAACACAAGCTAAATCACAGGCATCCGTGATATCCACCGAGAGCAACGGAGGCTTTTTAGCATCGGACATATAGAAGGGGTATTTAAGGATCAGTAGCTCTTTTAAGGGAACACCTTTTGCCAGGATACGGCTGTTGAGGTAGAGGTAATATTGTAAGTGGGATAGCATCCAAGGGATGTGTTGCATTCTATTGATAAGTGGTTTAAGCTTCATAAATCCTCCGTTTATTTTACCATTACGAAGCGATATGGCTTCGCATTGCTTCCCTTTAGCTTAAAGTAATATACACCGCTGGAAAGGCTACTATCCGGCAAAAAGCTGATTTCATTCGCACCGCTGTTAAGAGTCCCCAGGATTTGTTCCTGCACTTTCTGTCCCTTTAGGTTATATACTTGCAGCATCGCTCCGCTAAGCACTTTGTCACTATTTAGCAAAATCGAGGCACAATGCTTAACAGGATTGGGGTAGCAAGAGCTTATCTGTGTAACACCTGGAGCATTGTAGGAATCTACTACTCCCACAGGATTACTCTTGATGCTGATGTACCTGTTCATGTTTGGCAGCATGTTAACCCGCACATAGCACACATTGTATGTCCCGCTACGGTCAACCTGCTCTAGGATGCCACCGCTTACCAAATAGTCTGTATTACCCGATGGCATGTTAAACTTGATCAGTGCATTATCGAAGCCAATGCCCTGACCATTGTGCACCACCGCCATAACACTGTCTGCCACGGCATAATTGGAAGGGTAGTAATCCACACTGATAGTTGCCCCGCTTGCTCCAGCATATACCGTGTTGAGCGGGGTAAACTGATCATTATTCACCTTCACTACCCGATAGGCACGGTTGCCATCGCAGGTACTACTGGTGGCTAAATTATAGGGTTGGGTTGTGATAGAGCCAGAGTTGTAATGGATATGCCCCCACAATGCCAAATCTATCCCCGAACTCTCCAAATCCAGCTCTTCCTGAAAGTCATAGTGGTGAAACAGGACTTTGTTTTGAGTGGGAAACATATTAACGGTATCGTTAAGCCAAGCCATTTGCTGGTCTGTAAAACTCTCTGCCCCGTAGATATTGGGACGCCAGTTATCGTAGTTATCATAGCTTTCCAAGCCAATAAACAAAGTATTGCCATAGGTGAAATAGTAATCCTGAGTATGATAGGGCCAGTTCTCATCCGTATTGTCCAGCCAACTCCAGCCGAAGTAACGCCACCAAGCTCGCCGTGAGCTTCCTGCCACAGGAGGGGTGCTGTTCCAACCACCAATATCATGATTACCTACTGTGAGATATACGGGAACCTCCATTTCCGCGAGCACTTTTTGTGCCCAGCCAAACACATATAACCCACCAAAACCCTCAAGTTCGCCTTCGTTCACCAGATCCCCGGTTAGCAGCACAAACTCCGGTCGGATGATGTTTATATCATCCATCACTGCTCTAAAATCCACTACTGCCAACGAATCCGTGTCATAGCCTGCATCTGGGTAGAATATTCGCGTTGGCATATGAACATCAGTGATATGCACGAAATAATAGCTGCTCTTTCTGGTTGGCAACACTTGAACCGCATTCCAGCTTATATCATGAATCCCACCTGAGGCATTCACTTCCAAATCATATAACTCGTACACATTCACTTGAGGGATGCTAACCACCAGTTCCCATCTATTGGGATTGGTGAGCCAATTAGCACTGATAAGAGGCAAACTAACGCGTTTGTTTCCATGCAATAGCCACGCATTGAATCCCGTGGTGTTCTGCGGTGCAATACAGGTGATGTTCATGCTTTCCCCGGGAATTTGTATGGCAGGTACATTCATCAATGGTCTTTGGATTACCGTAATATAATCTCCCGGGCTATTGTAATTGGAATTTATGGTGACGCTACCATTCTGCAGGCTACTCACCTCGTCATCCCCAAAAAAGGCATTGGAGATTGCCAGCACGGAACTCCCTGTGTTCAGTGCTGTGAAATTGAGCTTCAACAACAACCCCTCACCACTCAGCACATTGTTACCGTTAAAGCTTACCACCAAGGAAGCTACACCGGGAACAACATTCAGGGTTCCCCCTTGAGACATCGTAGCTGCGGTATCGCTTGCCTGAAACACCAGTTTTGTGGGATCGAAACTGAGGGTGAAATGGTAATCCTGATAGGCACCATCTGGGTCAATACCATAGACGTTTATTGGTACACTAAGCACATCCTGCAAAGAAGCGGTTACATTGCCCACATTCAGGCTGAGGCTTGTGATTCCCTCATGCATATCCGTCATATCTCGCGGTTGTAAACCATAAGTTGAATAAGCATAGTCCACTATACCAATTATCTCGTTGTAGCTATTTCCTATGCTTATCCCATCCCAAGTGTGACCAAAGGGGAAAAACTGATTATCTACCTGACAATTTCCGCTACCATCATTCACATTGAACTCTTGATAAGTGCTTGGAGTGGAGACAACATTGGCATTCTGTACCTTCACCAACACACTCTCCCACTGCTCACCTGTTGCAACAGAACCTAGTGTAACTGTACTGATTAGAGCAGGCGCAGGCAGAGGATTGCTAACGCTCATCACTTGGTAAGCAGAAATACTTGTTAGTTCTGTGAAGCCATAATACTCGGAGACGGTACCTGTAATATCCACTATGTCACCAACTGCGGGCGAATAAGTTTGATTATATACAAATATCCCGCTCCATGCCCCTCCGCTTGGGTCCGAAAGGAAAAAGCCAAAGTTTGTGGAGCTTGAGCCACTGAAGAAATTGGTGCCTGTAACCACTGCCTGTACTCGCACAACTTCCCCCTGATAAGGAGACACTCCATCACCGGATGTGCTATATTGAATATCATAACAGGTTAATAGCGGTTGAGCAGATAGAGATAGGATGATACCGAGGCAAAACATCAACATTAACAGATGCAGTTTCATTTCTTCACTCCTCGCCGCCACAGCAGCAAAGTAAACACTAATGTTAGATTCCCACTAACCAGCCAAACAACCTATCCTTAATAACTTACCTGAAGTGGCTGTTGCTGTCCTTGGAAATGCAGGATCAGAATAGTTACATCTGATCAATAATCGACTTCACTATGTTGGCGGGAATGGCAAATCCGATACCGATGTTACCTCCATTTTCAGAGAAGATAAAGGTATTTATGCCGATCACTTCACCATTAATATTCACCAGAGGACCGCCACTGTTTCCTGGGTTGACTGCAGCATCTGTTTGGATCATGCTTCTATACACATGCTTATCTGCACGTGGGGCAAAAGAACGATTTATGGCAGAGATAACTCCAACAGACACACTGGGTTTTGAATCGTTCATCAAGAAACCATAAGGATTACCCAAAGCGATGGACCACTCCCCAATAATCAGGTTTTTCGAATCGCCCAGCTTGGCGTAGGGGAGTTTGTGTCCGGTGATTTTCAACTTGGCTATGTCATGTATTTGATCAATCCCGATAATCCCTGCATCAAACTCACGTTTATCAGGAAGCACCACCTTAATCTGGGTAGCACCGCTCACCACGTGGGCATTGGTGATGATATAGCCTTCAGGATCATAGATAACACCGCTTCCAATGGATTGCACTTGGCGTTGCATCAACTGATCCCCAAAGAAATCGAAAAAACCAAACCCAAAAGGACTGCGAGTTCGCACCAATTCGGTTTTCATCACATTAACGCTCACCACGGCAGGTTCAACCATTCGCACGGCTTTAGTTATAGCATTTTCCCGCGTAGCAATGTCGTTCTTGGTTGGGGAATCAGTTTTATCCTTAAACATTCCCTGGATATCGGTTGGTTTATCGTTAAAATGGTTTATCAAGGCTAAAGTGATTCCGGCATTGAGCAGCACGATTAGGATAATACCAAAACAACCTATTTTCAAGATATCACCTCTTATGCAAACTTCTTTATGGCAAATTCGATAGCAGAGGTGCTGACTGTTGTCTCAAAGCAAGGACCCTTGGGACGTTCATTCAAAACAGCATAAACAGGAAAACGCCAGCTATCACGAACCCCATCGGTGAGATCACGATGACAGGCAACAGCAATAATTACATCCGGTTTACTATCTTGAATGAGTTTTCGGGCAAGTGAACCACCAGTGGCTACTGCTGCACGCACTCCATGTTTGTTCATAATGCCTTTAACTTTGGCTATATCGCAAGCACCGCATTCTGCACACTCAATTATATCATTGGTGATGCGTATCTTACAATCAGATTTCTGTAAGCAATGGGGCAGTAACAGGAGGATGTTTTTACTGTGGATTCCATTGAAGTTACTTAGTACAATCTCATTGTTAAAGTTCAGGAATGACTCCTGCATCAAGCTCTTCTTCTGTAAGAAAAGTCTGCCCAGCCACTTGGCAAAATAATAATAGATATTCACCAGCATCCAAGTCGTGTAAACTCGCAATCCATTCGGCTTAATTTTCTGATGAGTACTCATTAGTGTAAGAATCCAAGTACTAACCAACACAGTCAGCAAGATGAATAAGATTGTGAACAACACAGTTTCCATCAGGGATAATCCAAGGCTGTGGTAACTTACCAACGCTAAAGAGAAGTATACTATGCTGAGAATAATCAGCGATATGCTTACAAACATGGGGAATTTAATCACGGCAAGATAGTGTTCTTTCATAATATCACATCCATAGCTTTTCACCGGCACTGAGCCGCGCACCATTGGCAAACGCTGCAGCATCCATCAGCTTCTTACCTTCAGCTTGCACTTCTTTTATAAGTAGCTGTTGATCAGTGCAATTAACGGTAAAACCGGTGTTCTTGATGATTTTAGATATAGTCCCGCAAAGCCCATCTGGTGCATAATCAGTTAGCTCTGCTTTTAGAATCTTAAGTTTGTTGGTGCGGAAATAGCACCATGCCCCTGGGCTGTAGGAAAAGGCGCGGATCTTGTTTTGCACAGTCGATGCAGATTGTTGCCAATTAAGCATGCATAGCGAGTTGTCTATCTTAGGACACCAACTTGCCTGTTCATGTTTTTGGGGCGACTCTGGAGGATAGGCAATGGTTAAGGATTTCATAAAATCTAAGAGCATTTCTGCTGCTTGCTCGGCAAGACGATCATGCAGACTGCTGTAATTTTCGTTGGGTAGAATTGCTAAGCTTTGTTGATGTAATATAGGTCCTGCATCCAATGCAGCTACGAGACGATACATGCTTGTTCCTGTGATATCTTCTCCGTGAAGCAAAGCAGATTGTATGGGGCTCGCACCACGGTACAAGGGCAACAACGAGGGATGAAGATTGATGGATTTAAACTCAGCAAGAAAGCGTAGTTCCTTACCTATGATCCCGCCATATGCAGCAGTAACAAGTATCTGAGGTTGAGCAGAAGCTATCTTGTTAATAGAATAGGGGGTGTTGATATTCTCTGGAGTAAAAACAGACAGCCCATGCTCCTGGGCATAGTTAGAGATGGGAGTGGGCACAGTTTTCAGGTTTCGCCCCGCTGGTTTATCTGGCTGACTAACTACCAATTGAGGTTGCATTCCATGTTTACATAGCGTTTCCAGGGCAGGTAATCCATAGGCAGAAGAGCCGATAAACACACTTCTAATCATCAGGTAACCCTTCCATAATATTGCTGCCATTCACTGCTTTTGCCGCAAGTTCATTTAGCTTCCGCTTGAGCTTAAGCTTGCTGAGAGTGCCAATTTTGTCTGTGAACACAATACCTTCCAGATGATCATACTCATGTTGGATAACTACTGCCTCAAAGCCTTCAGCACTCGCTTGGATCCGTTCCCCCTCAGGTGTAGTATATGAGTAGTCGATCCGGGCAGCGCGATGCACATTAGCATAGATACCGGGAAGACTGATGCATCCTTCCTCTCCCTCTATCTCACCTTGTTTGCTTTCAATGACTGGATTGATCATTACGATGGGATTTGGTTTACCATCATCTCGTGCCCAGTAGGGATCCACAACAAAAACTCGGAAAACTGAGCCAACTTGATTAGCAGCCAAACCAACACCATCACGCTGGTACATAGTGTAAGTGAGGTCAGGAATCAGCTCTTGCAGGGCAGGATCTTGGTAATCACATTCTTCCAGCTTGCGCTTAAGAATCTCATCACCATATAGTCTTATCGGTAAAAGCTTTGGCTTCATTTTACAGTAGCATTCTCCGTAACATTCAAGATACTTACAATGGCACTCTTTTGAAACTCTACTCGCACTTTGTTAGTGTCGTCAATTTCTAAAACCACGATACCCTTATCCGGTTTAAGCGAAACCACTCTGCCGTAAATTCCGGAAGAAGTGACTACTTTATCGTTCACTTGTAAAGAATCTAGCATCTTTTGCAGTTCTTTGGCACGCTTCTGTTGTGGGCGAATCATAAGAAAATACAGAATGGCAAACATGGCAAGCATGAAAATCATCGTACTTCCCCCAAAACCTCCCTGGGCTTGTCCTGCTGGAGCTGCGGCTTGTAACAAAATATATTGCATTTGGTCTCCTATAATCCAAAGAATCTTGGATATATTCTAATTATTATCTGGGTCAATAAGTTAGCGTAGATGCCTGCCAAAAGATCGTCCGTCACCACACCCCATCCTCCGGGAAGCTTCTGGGAACGCGAAACCGGGAAAGGTTTGGCTATGTCGAACACTCTAAAGAACAAAAAAGCGTATACGCCGATTAATGCCATCTTGGGTAAAAACATCACAGCGATAAAATAACCGCATACTTCATCAATCACAATACTTCCGGCATCATGCCCCAATTTTAGCTCTGCCTTGCCGGAAACAAATACGGCAAATAAACTGAAAAGCAGTAATGCAGGAATACTGAAGTATAATCCGGGGATTATAAAAAGAGATGAAGGCAACATAAGGTAAACACCGAAAGCTGCCAAAGAACCCCAGGTTCCTGGCATTTTGGGCAGGTAACCAACCCCAAGGAAAGTGGCAAGAAAACTATATATATCTGGTTTTTGTTTATTCATTAGAGCAATATCTGCACATAGGACTCGCGTTTTAGATCGCTCATCCACTTTCCGTATGCTTCCATCTGTTTCTTCTGGAACAAGTATTGTTCCACCTGCTCTTTTACTTCTTCATAACTGAATACCCGCGGAGGAAGCTCCTCCAAGCGAATAAACAGGTACAATAAACCTTCATTTTCCATCACGGGAGATATCTGCCCCACAGGAACCTGCATGATATTAACGGCAAATAACTCCGGTAGTTCAGACTCAGCAAACTCACCAATCACTCCACCATCATTTTTGGTTTCGGGATCCATAGAGTATGCAGAAGCCAAAGACGCAAAGCTTTCACCAGCTATAAAACGTTCTCTGATGCTCTCCATCAGGTTACGCTCTGCCAAGGAATCGGCACCTGTTGCAGAAACCATCTTCAGGATATGTCTGGCGCGAATCTCATCACCTTTCTTTTCTTCCAATTTAATGATATGATAACCAAATTGGGTTTTTACCACACCACTAATCTCACCTTCGTTTAAAGCAAATGCAGCATCCTCAAATGGCTTAACCATCATCCCCCGTTTAAAGAAGCCCAGATCTCCGCCAACTTCTTTGCTGGGGCAATCACTCTCAGCCGCAGCAAGAGTAGCAAAATCCTCTCCAGCTTTTAAACGAGCCAGTAAACTTTGTATTTCTACCTGTTTTTGAGCATCAACTTGAGCTCCGGCATTGACCTCACGCATGATCATCCCCAGCTTCCAAGACACCGGTTTCACCGCCAATGTGTCTTTGGTGGCATTGTAAAAAGCGAGTTTCTCTTTATCGTTAATCTTTACCTTGGATGAAATGTATTTGCTCACCAACTGGTCAGTCAGAGCACTTTCTGTAAGCATATCGACGTAATATTTCAGTAAGTCTGATTCTGTTAATTTGCTCTTCTTCAAATCGGTGATAAAAGCCTGTTCATTGGGATAACGCGATTTAATCTGCTTAAGATATCTCTCAGCATTACTTTTGATTCTAGCATCATCTGTCTTGATATTCAGGTCTTTGGCTTTTTGAATCATCAGCTTCTGCTCAATCATCTCCACCAACACAGCTCGCGGATCTGTATCAGGTTTAAGCACCTTGGCACTTTGCATCTGTGCAAGCTGTTTTTGCAGGTCTGAAAGCAGGATTATATCCGTACCCACTTTGGCAACTATTCTATCCACCACCTCTGCCCTTGCTGCAATCACCGCAAACAACAGCAGAAGAACTATCAAAGCTTTCTTCATGCGTTAATCCTTCTTAGTAATAATATATCTTATCCATGCGGGATTTCACCTCTTTCAGCAAGTCTTGATAAACTTGATCTTGCTTTTCCAGGATAATCTTACGCTTTATATCAGCGCGGTAATCCTCAAAATTGGCTTCCTGAGAACTATCCCGTTTTTCTGCTATGCGAAAAACGAACCATTGTTGGTTGCTACTTACAATTCCCAATCCACTTTCCGGGATATTCCTGGCAGCTAACCAAAAAGTACTGTCCGCTCCGGCTGAAGACACAAATCCCATCATCCCATTCTTACTTTTGAGCTCTTCCGTGGAATACCTTTGCACCGCTTCCGTGAAGTTCATACCTTGGCTTATCTGTCCAAGTACTTTTTCTGCACTTATTTTATCTGCTAAGGCTATACGCTGGATGCTATATACTTCTGCGGTCTTCTGAAATTCACCCTGGTGGATACGGAAATAGTTAAATAACTGATCCTCACTTACTTGAACTTCGGCTAGCCTCTTAGCAATCATAGCATTAGCTTTTACTTTCTTGGCAGCATATTGAATTCGTTGCTTAACTGCATTGTCTTTACTTACATCATGTTCATCGGCATAATGAGCCAAAACAGTTAAGTTCACCCAATCTTCGATATACTTCTTACGTTGATCTGCTGATAGAGCATCCCATTCACTTACTCCGAAGCTTGCTTTAAAGTCTTCCAGATATAGCACTTCATCGCCAACCTGAGCCAATGCTATGCCCTTTTCTTCCTTCTTGTGGCATGAACTTAGACATAGAATAGCCAGAATAAGTAATGCTAATTTATATCTCATTTCTTCAAATATGGCGGTGTATAACTGATACGCAGATAGGGTTTTTTACCCACAGGTGTGCTTGCGCTAAAATCATAAAACTCTATGCTCCCAAAATTCTGCCGTTCCTGGGTGGATTGAATTGCCATTCCCAAAGGCAGCTTCTCGCCCGAAACATATGCTTGCACCAAGGGGGTAACATCCACTTCCAGGCTATCTCCTGTAACGCTTCCAGTGCTGTAGGGAGTATAATTGATAATCTGATAATCTGCCACAACAGGTGGAGAAGCCAAACTGATATTCTCTCTTTTTAAGTTAAAAGGAAAGATGCTGAAACTGGAACCGCCAGTGTAGTAATGTCCCGGTTTGGCATGCAGCACAATAGTAGCCCTGTTAACAGTTAAACGCTTAATCTCCTGAGTGCTCAACTGGTTTCCTTCATCATCGGTAAACAGGCTGTTAGTTGGTGTCCATTTCAGATACATTCTGGTTGCTTTGGCATTATCTATCTTCCAAACAGCAGAGGCTGCATCTTGGACTTCTGTTAACGTGTAGCTATCTGTTACCGCACTCTTGCTAACAACCTGGAAGGATGTATCGTCTGAGTCCTTATACTTGATATTTATCTTGGCACCCACAGAGCTCTCGGCAGCGCGAAACTCCACATACCCATCATCTGCAACTTTCACAGCCAGATTAAACCCTGTGCTGTCAGCATTTGCTTCCCATGTTTTCAGTTGCTCTCCCCTAACTTTTAGGTACACTTCCTTGCCAAATATGGAAACTGAATCCGGAACTGCAGTTTCTGAACCATCCAAATATTCCAGATTATTCATTACCGACAAGGTATCGTTCCATACTCCATTAACTTTGTAAAGTCGAAGCTTCAATGGGTTCCGGCTTATGGGGGAACGTTTAACTAACATCAAGCGAACATAACAACTGTCATCTTCTGTAACACTAATCGTGGCTTGGCGGGGGATATCTGTGAACCGTAGAAAAGCCACAGCTTGATTTCCCTGGTAGTTACCTGTTATCAGCTTGGTTTCGCTACCGCTTATAGTGCGAAGAGTGTCTGAGGGAAAGCTGAATCCATCCACCAAACCAATCGCATCGTCCACAGTGTTGCTGTGGATGTTACTCCAATTGTTTCCCGTAAGGTTGTTCTTTTTGGTGCATCCCATCACAGCCAATAAGCAAAGAGAAAACACTCCCAAACGCAGCATATGTTTTTTAAACGAATCCATAATAATAATCCTATTAAAGAGAGATTTTGTAGATTAGGGTTAGAAGTAGGCTCTGTGGATATGGGGATAATCGGTCAAGTATTTTCTTTTTTCCATACTGATAGAGCACTTTAGGCATCCTGTATTCATGTGGATAAACTGTGGATAACTTTGGCTCTAACTGCCTTGCTATCCACATAAAAAAACGCTAATGCCTTTATACACAAGTTATTCACAGCTATCCACAGAGAACTGTGCACATATGTGGATAACTTTCCATCTGTGGAGCATGAACTGCTGTCAAGATGCACTTTAGCTTCAATTCGTTTATCGACAATCTTCCCATTATCCATTCTTAATTCCTGATGTTCTTTATCATCAGTTCCACATGCGACCGAAAGTCCTCATCCTGACGAAACTGGTTTTCTATCATCTTTTTGGCATGCAGCACGGTGGTGTGATCTTTGCGGTTGTAATACTCCGCAATTTCCTTCAGAGATAGCTGAGGGATAAGCACATTAGCAAGATACATAGCTACTTGGCGAGGGAATGCTACATTCTGTTTGCGTGTCTTCTCCATCATCTGTGCCTGGCTTAAGCCATAGGTGAGGCATACTTGCTTGGTAATTGCGTCCAAGCTGATATTGCGCAGCTTCTCAGAGATCATATCCGACAGGATATCCTCTGCCGTGGTAACATCAATTTCCTCGGGATTTAGCTTATTATACGAAGAATAGGCAAGGATGCGGATTAGTGATCCCTCCAAAGCTCGTACGCTGCTAGTTATGCTCTCGGCGATAAAGCTGAATACATCATCGCTAAGCACGATATTCTCCGGCTCTGCTTTTTTGCGTAATATCGCCACTCTCGTTTCAAAATCAGGATTCTTAAGATCGCACAGCAAACCGCTTTCGAAACGGGTAACCAATCTCTTCTCCAAATCAGGTATATCTTTTGGGGGTCTGTCCGAGGTAAGCACAATCTGCTTGCGATTCTCAAACAAGGTGTTAAAGGTGTGAAAGAACTCTTCCTGAGTACCCTCTTTGCGGGAGAGGAAGTGTACATCATCCACCAATAACAAGTCCACCTTGCGGAACTTTGCCCGGAACTCGGACATTTTATTGGAGCGGATGCCGTCTATCATTTCGTTGGTAAAGGCTTCCGAAGTAGTATAATAAATGGAGCAGTTTCTCCCCTCTTTGGCCACAAAGTTCCCTACTGCCTGCATCAGGTGTGTTTTCCCCATTCCGCTTTCCCCATAAATAAACAACGGATTATAGGTGTAGCCCGGGGATTCTGCCACAGCTTTAGCAGTGTGGTAGGCAAAGTTGTTGTTGCGCCCCACCACGAAATCCTCAAAGGTATAGCGGTCATTGAGTTTGGTATTTACCGTAATACGATTGTTATTGAATTCGGGAAGCTCACCGGTATCACTGCCTACCCTGTGAGGGTGGGTAATAAACTGAATATCGTATCTACGGCGATACAAGCCGAAAGATATCTCAGAAAGTGCTTCCTTATAGTTCTGGTTCAAATAATTAGCCGAAAATTGCGTAGCCACCCGGATCATCAGAGCTTTATCTGTCATATCCACCAGTTTTGTGTCAGAAAACCAAGTCTTAAAACTCTGGGGATTTATATTCTCTTCCAGTTTATCCAGAATGTTTTGCCAAATGTCTTGATCCATAAGTCCGATCCCTATTAAAAGTTATTTATCCACAAGTCATGCTGGTGCGGCTCAGAAAACACGGCAGAGAAGCTATCTTACTATCATTAGCCTAGTTATGGACATGTCTGCTGATTACATGGTTCCCTTTAACAGCAGTTTATCCACAACTTATCCACATAAATGGGCTCCACCAAGCTTAATAAACTCTCTCTTTGTGCGTTAGCCTCTTCCTGCGTTTTCGCTGCAACCAACTTTGCCAAAAAATTCCCTTCCCCCGATTTGTCAAGCAGCTAAAAGTCCACAAACAAAGAGCTTATGGATAGCAAGTGAGTTGCAAACCGCTAATAATAAATATCAATAGCGGTGTAGTGACCAATTTGGCGAAATGCACTACTTACATCGTAATATATTGTAAAGTATGCTGTAACTGATTTTGTAAATTCTCTTCTTCACAGAGTTGGCTGCAAGCAACGAATAAAGCTAAGCTAATCACCCGCAAAGATACTGATAGCTTAACAGTAAGATGCTGTTAAAGCTCTGGGATACCATCTCCGGCTTAGTTTAATTCTCTACGCTTACACGATAAAAACCGCTAGCGGCTGGGACTGTCCCCACCCAACTCAAGTCTGTGGTCTGGCCTACACATGTAAACTCCCCTGTGGGAGTGTCACAATAATAAATCCTGAAAAGAGAATAGGGAAGAGGATAATCCCAGCTTAACCTGACACTATCAGTTTCATGGATATAGATGATACTTAGGTTGTTTATCCCCGGAATTCCACTTTGCTGCCAATTGATATTGCCGTAGGTATCCTGTTCGTAAGCTTCTCCACAGAAAGCACCGCTATGACCGACGAAACTAACACAGCCCCGCACCACATTCTTTGCCACATTATTAGCTCCATTCCAAGTATTAGCGGGGAATACCGCACCGTTTATCGTAAACACCTGACTGTTATTCAGGGTCAGCAACCTTCCTGCGATTGCGCCATTGCGGAAAGTGCAGAAGGACAGGCTGGCATAGGGATCCACCATCGCTCCGGCTTTAATGTTCACGCCATAAGCATCCATATATTCAAACACAGCATACTCCGCTGCCAAGGTTCCTCCCCACTCCACATTAAAGCCATAATATCCGGACGAACCGTATCTGGTGACCGTTGCAGGAGCAGCAGCGCTCCCATAGCAATACAAGTACCCCCCATTATTCACATTCACGTCTTTGCCTGCACCCATATACAGGTGATAGGAAGGATAGATATCCATCCTGCCGTTGATATTGAGGTTACCGGAGCAGTAATGATCACCATAGAGTATCAAGCTTCCTGCATTAATCGTCACATCATGACTATTCAGGGTGAAGCCGTTTGTGTATAGCATACCGTTTTCTAAAATAAGTATGCCATAGAGGTACAGCGGGTTCTGCAGGTTTATGCTACATTCGTTATTGTCTTTATTGATTGTCAAATGGTGCAAGTATGAACCGGGAAGCAAGTTCAGGTCCTGAGAACCGCTGCCATACAGTTCCAGAGTTCCTCCCTGGGGGTTAAAATCGGGCATCTCAGAGCAAAAAGAGCCATTGCATCGGATTGTTCCTCCCGTGATATCCTCTACGAAGCTCACTCCGGGCATATCGGGGATTACCATGCCGTGCCCCACTACATCTAAAACCCCTCCGCTCATCGTTAAGCTGGCATCGTCAATATAGGAAAGATACGCATTTCCGCTACCCCCGGCAATAGTGAAACTCCCTCCGCTTATCTGCAGATTTCCGCGCAAGTCAATAAAGCTCTCTGCATCTTGAGTGTAACTGATGCTTCCTCCGCTGAGCTTGATATCACCAAAGATGCCGGGATCGTCCAGATCATCCACCGTGAGGTTTCCCCCGGCTACACGGTACTCTCCTGCTGTCCAATCGTAATGGTAGCAAAACACATTTGCACCTGTTGCGATACTCATGTATCCCGCAGTTTTGTTCAGTTCCAGGCGGTAAAAGCTCTCTGAGCCAATGTTTTGTGCACCGCCACCATTTAGCATCACCGTGCCCATCCCTTCAAAGAAGCCGTTTGTTCCTAGGGTATTTATCCAATCCCCCCCAAGTTTGATAAGGTGGTTTGAGGAATATAAGGCACCGGAGCTGATGCTGAGATTGCCTTTAACACTCATCTCCGTCGTCAGGTTCACCATGGCTGCTGTGTTGCAGTTGATACTCAGATTGTGAAAGTAGCTTGCTGTATTATGCAAGCTTATGCTCTGGTTGGCATTACCTTGCATCTGCACTGTTCCGTTGGCGAAATAGCATGCCCCTGAGGAAGCTACAGTGATGTTCCCCATCACGATGGTAGAGCCGCTGTAATCCTGCCCCATGTTCCCGCTGTTCACCCAAAGGTCGCCCCGAACCGTTAAGCTTCTGGTGGAGTTCACGCTTAGCACCAAGAGGTAGGGGTTTGTTTTGTTGCATAAAAGATTGTCTATATCGATGTCCTCGTGGATTAGTAGCGAAGAATCCCCGCTGCCATAGAAATCAAGATTACCGAAGTAGTTGTTTACATCG
>CALDSN010000016.1 GCA_937924555.1 uncultured bacterium
ATACGAGATCTGATCGTGACTGGAGTTCAGACGTGTGCTCTTCCGATCTTGGCAGGGCACAGATAGGCTTGGTCGGCTTGGCTTCCGTGGATGAGTATATGGACGGGATAATAAAAAAGCACGAGCTTACCCGTGCTGAGAAAGAAGCAGACCGCATCAAGCATGTGGATGCCTGCGATGCGCATCCCTCACCGGTGTTCTTCACCTACAGACACCAGCAGGTGATAGACAGCACCGTTGCCAAAGTGATGGAAGGCAAAGCTCCTGAATATGACTTTGTTAGTGACGACGGCATCGGACATAGTCTGTGGACTATGGACAACCCGGAGGATATAGCCATTATCCAGGCAGAATTCGCCAAGCTTCCCTACCTGTATGTAGCAGATGGGCACCACCGTACCGCCAGTGCCGCCAAGGTGGGTTTACTGCGTAGAGAGCAGTATCCGGACTATACCGGGGAAGAGGAGTTTAACTTCTTTATGACGGTTATCTTCCCCGATAACCAGCTTAAGATATTTGATTACAACCGCGCAGTGAAAGACCTGAACGGCAACAGCAGGGATGAGTTTATCGCCAAGGTCGCAGATAACTGGGATATAAGCCCCGTAGCAGCAGGTGCAGACTATGCTCCTTCCAAGCTGCATCAGGTTAGCATGTATATCGATGGTGTCTGGTACCATATAAGCCCCAAAGCCGGCACATGGAACGAAGCCAATGTGGTGGAGAACCTTGATGTCAGCATCCTGCAAAGCAACTTGCTTGATCCCATCTTGGGGATAAAAGACCCCCGCAGAGATACCCGTATAGACTTTATTGGTGGTATCCGTGGCTTAGGTGAACTGGTGAAGCGTGTGGACAGCGGTAGAGAAGCGGTTGCCTTTGCTATGTACCCCACCTCCATGGACGAGCTTATCGGCATCGCGGATGCAGGGGAGATTATGCCTCCTAAATCCACCTGGTTTGAGCCCAAGCTGCGTAGCGGGTTGTTCATCCACCTTTTGAAGTAATGAGCAAATTCTATCTGGAAAGCTTGGGTTGTGCCAAGAATTTGGTGGATAGTGAGCACTTTGCTGCCATCTTAAGCCAAGCCGGCTATCAGCTTACGGATGATGTATTAGGCGCAGATATCGTGTTCATAAACACCTGCGCCTTTCTTACCAGTGCCTTGGAAGAGCTGGAAACGGTTCTGGATACCGTGGTTGACCTGAAGCAGAACAAGCAGATAGGCAAGATCATCGTTAGCGGATGCGTGATGAACCGCAACGCAGATAACTTTGCCGAGGCATATCCCGAAGTTGACCACTGGATTGGCTTAAAGGATTTTGACGCTTTGGCAGCCATCCTGCACAGCGAAGGCAGTCCAGAAAGAGCTTCACTGGAGCAGGGCTATCATGCTTATCTACGCATCAGTGACGGCTGCGAGAACCACTGTTCTTACTGCAAGATACCTTCCATCCGCGGTGATTTGCACAGCGTTCCTATCGAGACCTTGGTGGCAGAAGCCAAAAAACTTGCTGAACGTCCCGTGCTTGGTGCGCATAAGAAGGCTCCTTACCCCAAGGAACTAATCATGATAGCCCAGGATAGCTGCCTGTATGGCACAGATATCTACGGCAGACAAGCACTGCATG
>CALDSN010000017.1 GCA_937924555.1 uncultured bacterium
CGATCTCTCGTTTGTCCAATAACCTGCGCTCAAAATCGGCACTGAGGTTTAGCACAGCCTTAACTTTGCCGGATTTCATCAGGTCTTCCGCTTCCTCCGGGCTGTTCACATAGCGAACTTTGAACCTTCCCGTACCCTCCAAATGACGGATAAGCTGTCCCGTCTCATTCTTGGAAGTGGGGTCATATACTGCAATGTTGGTGCTCTCTATCTCGAAACGGAGGATGAAGCCGAAAAGCAATATCTCAATAAGCGGTAGCAGCACCATAATCATCAGGCTCTTGGGATCGCGCAGGATGTGCAGGAACTCCTTGCGGATGAAGGTAAGCAGGTTTCTCATGCTTCATCCCCCCGAGCCAGAGTGAGGAACACATCATAGATGCTGCTTGCGCCAAACTGCTGCTTCAACTGCTTAGGGCTGCCCATGGCGGCAATCTTGCCCTTAACCATCATGGAGATGCGGTCGCAATACTCCGCTTCATCCAGATAGTGGGTGGTTACAAACACCGTGATGCCCTGCTCGGAAGCCTCGTATATCATGTCCCAAAAGGCTCTGCGGGTAACGGGATCCACCCCTCCGGTAGGTTCGTCCAAGAACAGAAGGCGAGGCTTGTGAATAATGGCGATAGAGAAAGCCAGCTTTTGCTTCCAGCCCAAGGGCAAGGAGCCTGCTAACCGCTTCCGCTGTGCACTCATCCCCAGCTTAGCAAGTAGGGCATTGCCCGCTTCTCCAATCTCCTTGCTGCTCATTCGGTATATCCCGGCATAGAAGCTGATGTTGTCCCACACGCTGAGATCGTCGAACAAGGAAAAGCGTTGGCTCATATAGCCTATGTTTGCCTTGATCTGCTCGCTTTGGGAGTAAACATCATAACCGCATACCGCAGCCATGCCGGATGTGGGGGTCAACAATCCGCACAGGATGCGCATGGCAGTGGTCTTTCCCGCTCCGTTTGCCCCCAGAAAGCCGAATATCTCTCCCGCATCCACTCCGAAGCTGATGTCATCCACCGCAGCAAAGCTCCCAAACCGCTTAACCAGGTTGCTTACTTCCACAATGCGTTCAGGCATCTTCCCTCCCCATAAGCTGCAGGAAGCAATCCTCAATCCCTGCGGGAACATGGCTGATGTCGAAATGCTGCACTTCCCCATCCAAGAGCTTCGTGAGCCCTGCCACGGCTTTGGTGGCATCATCGCGCACCGCAACATGGACAGCTTCACCAAAGCTGTAGCTGCTCTCCACACCGTCCATCCCTTCCACCATTTGCTTTATTCTGCGGCGGTCACTGCCCGTAACCGAGAGAATGCTGCCTGCAAAGCCCGCTACAATATCCCTGGGGCTACCGCTTTGCAGTATCCTGCCCTTATATATCATGGCTATTCTATCGCAGCGTATTGCTTCATCCATGTAGGGTGTGGAGACTAACACGGGTATTCCCTGCTCTTTAAGCTGCACCAGGTTATCCCAAAACTCCTTGCGAGATACGGGGTCAACCCCGGTGGTCGGCTCATCCAAGAACAAAGCAAGGGGCTTGTGAATAAGAGCACAGCACAAAGCAAGCTTCTGCTTCATCCCACCGGACAAAGCACCTGCCTTACGCTTGGCAAAGGGCTCCAGCAGCTTGTATATCCCCTCAATCAGGTAGTAGTTATCCTCAATCTTGCTGCCAAATATCCGAGCGTAGAACTCCAGATTCTCCCGCACACTCAAATCAGGATACAGCGAGAAGCGTCCCGGCATATAGCCAATAACAGAGCGTATCTTGGCATAGTCCCTACTTACACTTAGTCCGTTGATATAGCCTTCCCCGGAATCAGGCTCCAGCAGAGTGGTCATAATCTCAAAGAGTGTGCTCTTCCCCGCTCCGTCTGGTCCGATGAAGCCAAAGACCTCATCTTGTCTGACGGTAAAGGAAACTCTATCCAGCGCAAGGTTATCCCCAAAATGCTTGCACAGCTCTTCTGCCACAATAAAGGGCTCTTTCATTGCTTCAGAACACCACTTCCAGGGGCATACCCTGCTTCAGGCTGCCATCGTTCTTACACATCGCCTCCACTCGATACACCAGCTTGGTGCGCTCCTCTCTGGTCTGGATGACCTTGGGAGTAAACTCCGCTTTGTCGCTGATGTAGCTAATCTCTGCAGGATATTGCTGCAGACCATGTGCGGCATCAACCCTTAGCTTAACCTTCTGCTGCAGCTTGATTTCCTTCAACTGCTTTCCCGAGATGAAAAACACCGCTTTCATGCTGTCCAAATCACCAAGCTTAATGATGGGCTTTGCCAAAGCAGCAAGCTCCCCCATGTTGGCATATACGGACAGCACCGTGCCATCCACAGGGGCTTTCACATAACACTTCTCCAGGTTTCCCTTCAAGGTGTTCAGCTTTGCCACAGCCATGCCCTTTTCTGCTTTCGCCATGGCAATCTCAGTCTTTGCCAAGCCAAGCTTATTATCCGCCAACCTCAAGCCTGCTTCCAGGTCGTCCACCTGTTTCTGCGTGGTTGCTTTTTGCTGCAACAGCTTGGCAAAGCGCTCTCTCTCCAAGCTCAGGTTTGCCCTTTCGGTTTGGCTAAGCTTCTGCTTCTCCAAGGCAGCCTGTATCTTCAGTTCCAGCATCGCTATATTGCTCTCCAACTCTGCCTTGCTATATGCAAGGTCGGTGGTGTCGATAACTGCCAGCACCTCTCCCGCTACAACTTTATCTCCTTCCTTCACTGCCAGATCCGTGATATTCCCCGCTATCCTGGCAGAGAGCACAGTCTCCTCTACCTCAAAGTTCCCCCAGGCATCGCTATCATCCCTCTTGGCGCAGGCACCAAGCAGCAGCAAAGCCGCCAACACAAGCTGCAATCTCATAATCTATCTCCCATAATGTAAATCTTCTTCGCCTCCAATGCCCTCAGCTTGGTTTTTGTGCTCTGCAGTTCCAGCTTTGCTTCCAGCAGACTGTTATTCTGCAGCAGCAACTCTGTGGTGCCAAGCGTACCCAGTTCATACTTTTCTTCATATATTCTCTGCACATCCTCCAGCAGAGCCACTCTCCTGGCGATTTGCCCGGTGCTGTGCACAAGCTGCTCCGTTTCTTTATTCAGAGACAGCAGTTCGTTGCGGATATTCAGCTCCATATTCTCCTTGCTGCGTTCAAGCTGCCCTGCTTCGCTCTCCGCCACCTTGCTTTCATAGCTGCGCTGCCCCCAATCCCAAAGCTTCCAGCTTAGCACGATGCCCGCACTGTAATAATCATGGAACTGTGTGGAGAACATGTCGTATCCAGGCTTACCATAAGCACCGGACACTCTGGCAGACACCTGTGGCAGGTTCTTCCGCTTGGCAAGGCTACTGTTTTCCCGCTGCATCTTGGCAAGCACATCCAGCTTACTCAGCTCTGCCCGTTGCAACACCTCTGCATTAAGGGACGGTATCTGGGGAAGCATGAACTCCATATCTGCTTCCAACTCCATGCCACACAGCCTGTTGATACGCTGCACTGCCGCTTCCCTTTGCCTCTTTAGCCCCTCTATCCTATCCTCCAGCTTCAATATATCGCTCTGCAGCAGCAGCAAATCCGCCCTCTCTCGCACTCCGCTCTCCAATCCGGCTTGCAGTGCGCGCTCACGGGCATTCATGCTGTCCAGATTCAAGGCAAGGGTTTGCTGCGATAGGTCTAATCCAATTATCTCAAAATAGCGGTTCAGCAGTTCCATCTCCTGTGCCTGAAGCGAACTTTGGTAATCCAGCTTCTTCGCCTGCATCTCCAGGGAGCTAAGCTGCCTTTGCCCTTTGGTGATGCCCGCATCCCAAACAAGCTGCCGTAGCTCCAGCCCCACAGCCTCTCTGTCCTTATCCGGTACAGGTGCTTTTAGGGGCAAGGCACTTCCCAGAGACATCCGGGTTACTTCGCTGTTTGCCCCCGCTTCGGCACTGAGGCTCAAATTGGGCAAGTACGCCTTTTGCAGTGCTTTATCCTTCATCTTTGCCTGCAGCTCCAGCTCCTGCAAGTTCTTGCTAATAGGGCTGTTTTCCCGCAGTGCCGACAGACAATCCTGCAAGCTTACCCCAATTAGGCTAATTGCCCACAGGATAAACACGGTTATCAACAAGTTACGCTTCATGGCTGCACCTTCAGGATGGAAGCCAGCACAAAATCAGCCACGTGCTTCTTTCTGTGATTCAGATAGACGTTCATCTCCTCGTCTGTCATGCTGAACATCCTTTTCAACAGAGGGGAAGCGATGATTGGGTACAGGCACATAGCGATGATATTCACCAGCAGGTCCATGGGAGCTATATCCACAATCGTCCCCTTCCGGCGTTCCTGTTCAAACCTTCCCGCAATATTCGCCAGAATCTCCTGTCGGGGTAATGCGCTTACAATCTCGTCCAGTAATTCCTCGTATTTAATCATCTCAGAAAAAAAGAATAAGGCTTGACGGCGGTACTGTGAAAACACCTCATAGTAACTATCCACCAACTGACGAATCATCTCTTCGATGCTGCTATCGGGGGATAAGTGGCTTATCACATTGTTGATAATCTGCGAGAAAAGCACCTGCACCGACCGTTTGAACAACCCCTCTTTACTGCGGAAATAGTAATGCAGTGATGCCTTGGAGATGCCCGCTTGATCCGCAATTTCCTGCATCCTGGCACCGTCAAAGCCCCTGCGGCAAAACACTTCCACCGCCGCAGCCAATATTTTTGCTTCGCTTCCGCTAATATTCTCCATGCTGAACTCCTTGTTATACCATACAGTTAAACCATTTGGTCTAACCATGTGGTCAGCTTCTGCTATAATCCTACTTTGTCAAGCTAAACTTGTGCTTTCGTTTTACATCCCATTGAACAGCTATAGTCTTAGGCTGTGTCCCGTACACTTTCTCCTACAAACTTGCCTGGGGTAACACTATATTGGGTGTAATAAGGGGTTGTTAAGCAAAGAAAGACCAGGCTGACCTTGGAGTGTCATAGTGGTGGGAAGTATGGAAAAGTTGGTATGAGCCTTTATGCTTCTTAGTGCTCAGTGGACCTTCACTGCCTTACCTCGCCTTAGCTCATTTCCTGATTTTGCCTGCAAGAGATAAACCCCGGCAGGAAGCCTGTTAAGATCCTTTGTAGTAAGATTAAGACGTGCGTCCTGTCCGGGGGTAAATGTCCAATCCGCAAGTTTCTGACCCCGAAGGTTGAAGAGGCTGACTTCTCGTTTCTGATGGATGTCCAACCCGGAAATACTAACTTCGTTGGTGAAAGGATTTGGACTGACTTTCAGGTTTTGCGCAACAGGTACTGCGCAAGGGTCGTCTGTTCCAGATACTTCGTGTTCATAAACACTCACCCCGTTTCGGTAGTTACCAACCCATATATTGTTGTTCGTTGCCACATACAAATATGTACAGCCATTATCAGCAATCCCGGAGTTGGAGGCATCCCATACTGTCCAATCACCATTTGCGAAATGCGCCAGCCCTTGGGAAGTGCCGGCAAACAAATGCCCATTTCTGTCGAAAGCGATCGCATAAACAACATTTGAAGGCAAACCGGAGTTACTCTGGTTCCAGACTTCCCAGTTCGTTTCATCAAAGCGTGCCAAACCCTGGTTGGTACCGATCCAGACCAATCCGTCCTTTGCCTCTATGGAAAAGATATAATAGCCCGGTAAACCCGAATTGACGGAGTTATAGATAGACCAGACATTCCCTTCCAGCTTCGCTAGCCAAGATGTCGATCCTCCGTCTGTCAAACCAACCCAAACTCTGTTTTGGTTGTCAACCTCCAGCGCTGTAACCCGTCCGGAAGGTAATGGGGAGTTATATTCGTTATACACCATCATTGTCGTTCCGCTCAAGCAGGCAACCCCTTCGTAGGGAAAGCCCATCCAAACCCTGTCCAAAGAATCGATAGCCAGCCTGTGAACATAGACATTAGGTAATTCGGAATTACTTGGTGTGAAAGAACTAATAACACCTTCCTCATAACAGAGCAGCCCCTGAAATTGGGTCGCCAACCAGAGGCGTCCTCGGGAATCATACTCCAGATCACGAAGGAGGTCGTTATCTCCAGGCAGGTCCACATGCCCCCAAACCTGCTCGTCAAACCAGTCGAGACCACCCCAGTTTGCAAACCAATGCTTATCGTTGGAATCCTGAATCTGGTTAAGAATATAAGAGTAGGAATACCCGCTGTTCGAGGTTGGTATAACCTGCCAGGTGCCGTTTTGCCAGCGTGATAGTGTATGGTAGGAGGCGAACCATCCAACCCCATCTGAATCGAAGTTTATATCGTTCACTAGTCCGCTTATAAGGGCTGTATTATTCTGATCGAAATGCTGCCAGTTGATGCCGTCAAAGCAGTCCACTCCCAAACTGGTACCTACCCAGATCCTCCCTAATGGATCCAGACACAGTGCTGTTACCGAATCGGTGCTCAGTCCGTTGTTTTCGGGAGTGTAGTGAGTCCAGGTATAGCCGTCATAGCTCCAGAGCCCATCCGATTGGGTGCCCACCCAAAGAACGTTCTGGCTATCGAAAGTTATATGTTTCACTATATAAGAGTAGTTTTCTAAACCACCAACATCAACAACGGTGAAATCCGTACCGTCGTAGCAGACCAAAGTAGGCAGAATTCTTGATTCACCGACGTAAAAAACGGTGCCGAACCAGACCCGACCCAACGAATCACAACTTACGGCCTCCACCGTCGGATTGCTTAAAGGAGTACCGCACACCGAATATTGAGTGAAAGCCGAACCATCGAAGTGAAACAACCCGGCACTCTCTGTTCCTATCCAAATATCGTTAGGTCCCCGGACAGCGAAATTGGTGAAGTTCCCCACCCCTCCTGTGTATTCATAACTCACCCATTCGGTTCCATCAAAACGACTAAGTCCATTGGGATACCAGTGAAGAACCCACAAGTTGTTAAGGGAGTCTTTAGCAACTTGGTCAAGAGCGTTAACAGGTAAGCCTGAATTCGCTCGATTAAAAAAAGCTGTTTCAAGTGTTTCACGGTTGATGCGAGCCAGTCCACCTTCAGTTGCGACCCATGTATATTCCGCATCACTGCAAATACTTCTTACACTCTTTCCATAAGTGTAATTCGTCCAGCCGGGATGCTGGGCATACAGGCCAGTTATGGCAATTATCAGACATAGGCAAAGGTAGTAAAAGCGCATGAGCTCCCTCCTCTTATGGCAGTTCAATACTAACATAGTAAATATGCAATATTCATTCCATACCTGAAATAATGCTTAGCTTAAAATGTTTCTCTGACTTGATTTATCCTAAGGCTGCAATACTATCCTCGGCTTGAGATAGACGCTATAAACTAGAATTACTGAGTTACCGAGCAAGACATATTATCCCATTTATGTTACATCGAAGCAATAAGCCGAAAACGTCTGTTCGTAACCTCATCAATCCGAGGTGATTCTCTCATCCCACCCGGGAGTCACGAGGGAGTCACCTAAGAATGACCTGGCATTTCTTGCATGAGAACTCGAAATACGCAGGATGGGATAAAAAAAGAGGGGAAGGGAGGGTTAAGGGTAAGGGTTAAAGGTTAAGCGTTAAGCGTTAGACGTTAGACGAGCTGCGCACATTTCAGATTAACGGGTTAGCGGGTTAGCAGGTTAACGGGTTAATAATGACACTGAGTGAAGGCACGTAGATTATTCTTTTAACACAGAGAAAAGCAGAGCGAGGGCAGAGAAAAGCAGAGGAGTGGAGCGATGGCGTTAAGTGTTAATGGGATAGTAGGGGTCAGCCCTATGTGTCTGCCAAATGAATGCACATAACACAAACAATATCCAGCCGTTAAGCCCGGAGGGCGAAATCCAATAGCGATGGGTTCGGAGCATTGCCCAGCAATGCGCAGACCCTCGTAAAGGCACCCCACGAAATGAGAAAGCCCCTCAGGGCGACACAACCCTGGTGGGTTAAACGGTAAACGTTAGACGTTAATCGGGCTCTACAGATTTAGGAGATGCAGGGGGATAATGCGCATTGCAAATAGCATTGAAGACTTATTCAACACAGAGCAAAGCAGAGAAAACAAGAGAAAAGCAAAAAGGGGGGGGTATTCGTTACACGTTAGACGAACTGCGGATAATTAGCAACCATTCGAGTCCCAGCGGGACGGCATTTTAGATAGAAGAATGTAACCCTATGCAGATGAGTCCCATCGGGACGACACATCAATATTCAATTGGGGGTGTTGTAAAGTTAGGTGCGAATACCATCCCGATGGGACTCTCATGGGAGAAGGATGTGACGCTTATATCCCTTTTCTATCTAAAATGCCGTCCCCATGGGACTGAGAGTGTTGACAAATTCCGAAACAGATTTAGTACAAGCTAAAAGCCCGCCGTCATTCCAGCGCAGGCTGGAATCTAGTTCTTTTCTAATATACTGAATATTATGATGTTATGGCTATTCTATGTCCTCCTGGATCTCAGCCTTCGCTGGGATGACGTAAGGATGTATTATTTGAAAATGGCTTGTTAAGGACTTTGTCCACAGCCTGCGTCCCCATGGGACTCTCCCCGTGGACTTACGGTGCATATTGCTTGCAGACACAAACACCTGTTGGGGCTTTCCCTATGTGTCTGCCCAAAGAGCTTACAACAAATATTAAACGTTAATATACCACAATCCGCTTGCTGCTCAGGCTTTGTCCACCGGTGCTTACCTTGATGATATACACCCCGCTGGGGAGTTCAGGAAGTTGGATGCTGCTTATCTCCCCACGGCTGCTGTTCTGCGCTTGGAATACCCACTGTCCTTTGAGGTTATATAGGCTAATGGTTTTGGTGTTTAGCTGCTCATAGCCCTTACCCTGATAGCACAGAGTAACTGCCTTACCCATAGGCAGAGGATTGGGAAATGTACTGAAGCTCCACGCATCTGTAAGCTGGGGAGCAAGCTCATCCTCGTTTGCAACGGTGGTATCGCTTAGCTGAGCATTTCCGGAATAAATCACCAAGGCACCTGTAACATCAGATAGCCCTGGGGGTGCTTCCGGTGCCCCAACTGCAAGATCATCGAATCCATCGTTGTTAAAGTCACCACAAGCCATGGAATATCCAAAATATGAATATGTGGATATCTCATCGGGAGCATTCAAATACAAATCTACCGTACCATTGAAGTTTTGCTTACCCATGCGGATAGCCACCCGTCCACTACCACCCCATTCCTCACAATCTGAGCCAATTAGGTCATCAAAACCATCGCCATTAAGATCGCCGAACACTAAATCATAATCTGCCCAGTAGGGACCAAAATAAGCAGGCCAGAGTACCCTGCTCCATTGACTAGTTATATCGTTACTACCATACCATAAGTAACCATAATGGTTGCTGTTCGTATAAACGACTCTACCAAGAAAATCATCATAATCATCTCCGTTTACATCTCCACAGGGCATCGGTTTCATATAATCCTCAATTGTACTATACTCTACCAACGATAGACTATCACATTGGCTGATATTCTGGCAACCGTAAAACAGGTTAACACTCATATTTGATATATCATTGAAATTCGTGTGTCCGATGACAAAATCTGCAAATCCATCATTGTTTACATCCCCTACTCCATTAATGGTAGGATAGGAATGTACCTCTATATATGTATCATAAACCGTTTGCAGTGTTAGTGACCCACCCCAGAGCACCTGTATCTGTTTCCTGGAAGGACCGCTCCAATGATAAATAATCCCTATATCATTACAGCCATCCCCGTTTATATCACCCAAAGCTCTGGGTAATATTGATTCCACTCCCGGTCTTGCTCCGGAATCCCAACCTGGGTAATCTATCTGA
>CALDSN010000018.1 GCA_937924555.1 uncultured bacterium
ACCACCGAGATCTACACTCTTTCCCTACACGACGCTCTTCCGATCTGGTGGCGTGAAGATGGCTGCAAGCTTCGCTGCAACTGCCCCGCCTAACAACGACTATCTGATTACTCCCTATATGCACTTGGGAACCGGCTCTGCCATCAAGTTCTGGGCAAAGAGTCACACTGCACAGTATGGTCTGGAACGCTTCCGTGTTGGTGTATCCACCAATGTTAATGCGCTTCCTGCCACCTTCCAGTATGTAACCGGTGCAAACGAATATGTGGAAGCTCCTCTCGAGTGGACAGAATATACCTATGATCTCTCAGCTTGGGATGGTCAGAATGTGTATATCACCATCCGCTGTGTATCCAACGATGCCTTCATCTTCTACGTTGATGATGTAAGCATCCATGGTGTTGGTGGTAGTGTGGATAACAGCGACATCACCACTCCTGTCGTGGCAACCGAGCTTAAGGGCAACTATCCCAATCCCTTCAACCCGGAAACCACAATCAAATACAGCGTTAGTGGCAACACACCTGTCAGCATCGAGATATACAACGTGAAAGGTCAGTTGGTTAAGACCCTAGTTAATGAAACCAAGGGTACAGGCAACTACAGTGAAGTCTGGAAAGGCTTGGACAACAACAACCGTCCTGTCTCCAGCGGTGTTTACTTCTTCAAGATGAATGCCGGTAAGTACAGCTCCACTAAGAAAATGATCATGATGAAATAAGCCCTCAAGGCTTCTCACCATAATAACAAAGCCCCGAATCTTGGTTCGGGGCTTTTCTTTTTCTCGGATATCGAGAGCAGCTTAGAACAAGCCGCTTATATTACCGTCGCTCTCCACATCGATAACCTCCGCAGAGGGGTGTTTGGGGAGTCCCGGCATGCGCATAATCTCACCTGTTATCGGTATCAAGAAGCCTGCACCGCTGGCGATAAGTATCTCCCTCACCGTAACCAGGAAGTCCTTGGGTCTGCCAATCAAGTCCGGGTTATCGCTAAGGGACTTCTGCGTCTTGGCTATGCAAATGGGCAGCTTATCGAAGCCATACTTATTTATCTTCTTCAGGTCTGCCTTGGCATCGGCGGTATAATCCACCTTTTGTGCACCGTATATCTCCGAGGCGATGGTGAATATCTTTTCTTCCACGGGGCTTTTCCAGTCGTACAAACCGCGGTAGTTGCACACATCCTTATCCACCATGCCGATAACCTTCTCGGCAAGCTCCAATCCACCGGCACCACCCTTGCTGTGGTATTCCACGATGCTTGCCTCAAAACCGCTTTCCTGCACGAAGTCCACCACAATCTTCAGCTCTTCCTCGGTATCGGTGGGGAAACGGTTGATGGCTACAATGCTCTTCATGCCGAACTTGTTGATGTTCTCCAGGTGCTTGGCAAGGTTCACCAATCCGGCTTTAACTGCCTCAGGATTGGGCTGAGCTATATCCTTCAGCTTTGCTCCTCCATGCACTTTTATGGCACGCACTGTTGCCACCAGCACCACAGCATCGGTGCAGAATCCTCCATACTTGCACACCAGATCAAAGAACTTCTCTGCGCCAAGATCGAAGCCAAAGCCTGCTTCT
>CALDSN010000019.1 GCA_937924555.1 uncultured bacterium
ACGAGATCTGATCGTGACTGGAGTTCAGACGTGTGCTCTTCCGATCTTGCTGTTCAACTTGTTTAAGTACTTGCTACATTCAGCATATTCTGTTATCAGCTCAAGATTCTGTATCTGATTGGCAGACTTATCTTCTTTGTTTCTGATGATATGCACGACACCAAGGTGTTGTAAATCCTTAAGGAACATCTCATAGTCAAGATGATAGAGAACAAAGGAGTACTTACGCATTTTCTCAATCATAATCCAGCCTCTCTGTTCATGCGATCTTTAAGTATCTTTTGACCTGCTTTGGAAAGGTTTTCTTCATCCTCAAGGAATCTCTTAATCTTTAGAATTGCTTCCTCAAATGCGGGAATCTGCACCTTTTCATATAGGTTCACCTTCTGAGTAGTCTTCTTTCTTACCTGCTCAAGAATGTGCATTTTGCGAATGAAGAACTCCCTCTCTATTTGTAAGCGGGACAAATCCTGAAGCATGGTGATGCCATCGGGAAACCATGAAGGTGCCTTAAACAGATTATACTCCGGCGTCTCATACTCAATGCCGGCAAGTAGTGGTGTCTTTACCCCAGCGATCTTACGGGTCTTAATCTCCACATGCTTAATCTTCAGCAAATTGGAATCAAACTCCCCCCAAAGCTTCATGAATTCTTCCAGTTCGTTGGTGCGAGCTTTAACAAGACCATCAAGTTCCGAGGCTTTGTCTTTAGCTTTTTTAACCTCCAAACGAAGGGCAGATTCTTTGTTCTTCAGGGTGGGTAACGCTTTTTGGCGTACCCCCAATTGCTTTATAAGCTGCAATTGAGATATCTTGTTGTATTGGATATTTAGGTTCATGCCTTTTTCCAGTATAGATTCATGAATTCGTCTTTGATGCCCACTTCAGCCTTGTTGAAGTGCTTTTGGAAAAGCTCCCAAGTCATGTCCAACATTGCATCAGTTGTTACGTTTACGTCGATGGCAAGGATGTGTTCGGAATACTCCTTGGCAAATTGCAACACACGCTCATCATAATCCGAGAGGTCAAAACCGTTCTCAAGCTTAGTTTTGGCACTGGCAGCGTCGGCGTATAGGCGAACCGCAGTATTCATCACTTGAGGATGATCTGCCCTTGTCTTCTTGCCAATCACCAATTGCTTAAGACGAGATAGAGAACGGAAGGGATCGACTATAACCTTGGCAATATCCGTATCACGTTTCAGGAACAATTGTCCCTCTGTGATGTAACCTGTGTTATCGGGGATAGCATGAGTGATGTCCCCTCCGGAGAGAGTGGTAACGGCAATAATGGTAATGGAGCCACCATCCGGGAACTGCACAGCTTTTTCATACAGCTTAGCCAAGTCGCTGTAAAGTGACCCCGGCATACTGTCCTTTGAGGGAATCTGATCCATACGGTTGGAAACGATACTAAGTGCATCGCAGTATAGCGTCATGTCTGTGAGTAGCACCAACACCTTCTCGTTCTTCTCCAAAGCAAAGTACTCGGCTGCAGCAAGTGCCATATTCGGAACCAGTAAGCGTTCCACAGTGGGATCTTCCGTGGTATTAACAAAGGAGATGATGCGGTCTATAACACCGGCATTTTCGAATGTATTCTTGTAGAGAAGATAGTCGTCATTAGAAAGCCCCATCCCACCCAGAATAATCTTATCGCTCTGAGCTCTCAGGGCAACCATCGCCATAACCTCATTGTAAGGTTGGTCAGGGTCAGCAAAGAAAGGTATCTTCTGGCCGGTAACCAGAGTATTGTTAAGGTCTATACCCGCAATACCCGTGGCAATTAGCTCTGAAGGTTGCTTTCTGCGAACAGGATTAACCGAAGGTCCACCTATCTCAATCTCTTGCCCTTCCACTTCCGGTCCACCATCGATTGGTTCGCCATACGCATTAAAGAACCGTCCACCAAGCTGGTCGCTTACTTTCAAGGTGGGAGCTTTACCAAAGAACACCACTTCTGCATCGGTGCCTATACCTTCGGTTCCGGCAAATATCTGGAGGGTGACTGTATCACCAAGGATTTTCACTACTTGGGCAAGGCGTCCTGCCACAGTGGCAAGTTCTTCGTTACCTACTCCAGTGGCACTGATAGAGCAAGTGGCTTTAGTTATCTGATTCAGCTTAGTGTATATCTTTTGAAAAGCTTGAGTTGCCATTATTTAGCTCTCCTTTCTTCAACTACATTGTTAAGTTCTGCTTCATACTTCTTGAAGTCTGCACTGTCGAATTCCACATAGTTCATTTGCTTACAGAGGTTGATAAGCTTAACGTAGTATGGCATTACCTCTTCGTAGGATTCAAAGACAAAATCTTTAGCACAGATATCTAGGATAAGGCTAAGCATATATTTCTGTCTAATCATCGGAGTGGATTGGTCAATTTTATCGAAGCCATCCTGTTGCAGGATGATCTTATCTATCAACTCGCTCTTCCATTGCTTGTCGTGGTAGGAGAGAGGTACACCGTCATCACCCAGAATGTTAATCTGTTCCTGAGCTTCTTTTCCTCTTAGGAGTAAATCCTTGGTAAGAGTTACATCTTTCACCCAGGTCGGGCTTACGTGACTATTGAGGTATTCAATAACCTCGGGATACTCAAGGTATTTACTGTAAGAATCAATGGGGTCAACAGCAGGATAGCGCTTACTATCGGCACGAGCTTGTGAGAGAGCATAGAAGCATCTTGCTGCTTTCTTAGTGGATTCTGTCACTGGTTCTTTAAGGTTACCACCTGCAGGGGACACGGTTCCGATGAAGGTGATGGAACCGCTCTCACCATTCTTAAGATACACGAATCCGGCACGAGCATAGAAACTGGAGACTATAGCCGGTAAATCCATAGGGAACGCATCGGGACCGGGAAGTTCTTCCATACGGTTACTCATTTCACGCAAGGCTTGAGCCCAACGGGAAGTTGAATCCGCCAGCAAAAGAACTTTCAAGCCCATGTTGCGGTAGTATTCGGCGATAGTCATGGCAGTATAAACAGATGCTTCACGGGCAGCAACAGGCATGTTAGAGGTATTACAGATAATAATGGTTCTTTCCATCAGCTTTCTGCCAGTGCGGGGGTCATCCAATTCGGGGAATTCCACAAAGATTTCCACCACTTCATTGGCTCGTTCACCACAGGCGGCAATGATAATCAAATCTGCTTCCGCATTCTTGGAGATGGCATGTTGAAGCACAGTCTTACCTGCACCGAAAGGACCGGGGATAAAGCCTGTTCCGCCTTCAACCATAGGGTTTAGGGTATCCATCGTACGTACACCTGTTTCCATCAACTTGAATGGTCTGGGTTTCTCTTTATATGCCTTTATGGGAACCTTCACCGGCCAGCGTTGAATCATGTTTACTGCGGTTTCTTTTCTGTCCGAATCAACCAGGATGGCAATGCTGTCGCTAATCTTATATTCACCCTCGGCAACGATACTCTTTACGGTATATTCACCTTGAAGCATGAAGGGCACCATAATCTTATGGCTTATCCAGCTTTCGGGAACGCTTCCCAACCAATCACCGGAGCTAACTTTGTCCCCAACTTTAGCAAGGGGGGAGAACTTCCACTTGGATGTTTCATCAAGAGGATCAGTATATTCGCCTCGGGTGAGGTACACGCCTTTCATCTTATTCAGGTCATTCTGCAGTCCGTCATAACTCTTGGACAGCATGCCGGGACCTAGCTTCACTTCCAGCATGTGCTCGGTGAATTCCACTGTATCTCCGGGTCTCAAACCGCGAGTGCTTTCGAACACCTGAGTGTAAGCAATGTTACCTATCACTTTAATCACCTCAGCCATGAGGTTCACACCACCGAGATTGATGTAGCATATCTCGTTTTGGGACACAGGTCCGGATACTTCCACCTGCACCAGATTAGCGATAATTCCTTTTACAATACCTTTGGTCATATCTATTACCTTCTGTTACTTTCTAATACCTTTAATATTGAACTCTTCCGGGAAGGAAAAGCTGTTTTCCATTGCATTCAGGGTGTCGTGAAATACTTCCTTGCCAAGGTTTACGTCTGCTTTCAGCCATCTGTTGAGGATACGCAATTTGCAGTAATACCCCAAAACTCTATCAATATTGAAATAGTTGAAGAAGTTCTGGTTATCAATCCACTTCCAGCGTAGGACATCGTAGCTGCGCTCGCGATACAGAATGTTATTCTGCTCATAGATGCGTACCAAACTTTCGAACAATTCATCTTCCTTACCAAGCCCAAAATCAGCAGCATGGCTCTTGGCGAGTTTTTCCACCAGTTCGCCATCTCCATTAAGATACTTGGCATAAGGGAGATTGAACTTTCGTCCGTTTATCGCCGTCAAGATATTGCGAATATGGGCATCATATGCATACCATTTGCTTACAAATTGGCACCCATGATGCTCTGCCCAATGATACAACTCATTTAGCAATATTTCCTCAAGCTGAATCCGTGGGCTTAATTCTTCCTGACTAAGGGCATTTTGGATAACCGTGTTGATAAATGGAGGGAGAGCTTTGAACTTAGCAGGCAACTCCAGATTGCTGTTACTGAGGTATTCTTTATGGAAGACGATGAATTCTTCCCAATACTCCGGGGACAAAAGACTATCTGCTACAGGTTTGGCTTCAGTTTTATAAAGCACATTAAGCAGGCAATCAATACCTGCCGGAAGATGCAAATCTTCCAAACTGGCGTAATCCCCGGCACTTAGCTGTGCTTTAGCATCTTGCCTGAATTGCTCCAAAGAATAGTTCAGCTTAGTATCTTCAAAGCTGAGATTGGGCAATCCGGCTATAAAATAAAAGTAATCGGGACTCATCGGTCAATTTCCGAAGAGTAGCTCTTTAGTGCGCGGACGCAGATATGTCTTAAACAGGTTGGCGAAATCTTCGTCGGTGAAGCTGAGTTTGTAAGTGGCATCTTCGGGGGAAATCTGGAAACCTTGCTTCATGGTGGGGCTGAAATCAACAACCAACTTGCCATCAAAGAGGTTCTTCACAGATTGCAGGAAGAAATCATCCAATTGGGGTTTCATTGCTTCGCTGATCACGATTGTTCCACCCGCAGAATCGGATTTCCAAGCTTCCAAAGCTTCCATAATCAGTCTCTTCAGAAACTCTACATCGGAAAAGGCGGAATTAAGATTGGCATTCAGGGCTTGGCTAAGAATAAGCTCGGTTACTTTTTGTTTAACCGCACTTAAGCTGTGGCTGGCTGCCATCTGCAGATCGGAACTAGTGTTCTTCTTAATGTCTGCTGCATCCTTTTCAGCTTGTTTTAGCTTTGTTTCAGCTTCGATATTGGCAAGATTGACGATTTCCTCTGCTTTCTTAGTAGCATTAGCTATGATCACTTCAGCTTCTGCATTAGCTTTGGAAATTCCTTCATCATACACACGTTTTAAAAGGTCTTGTAACTGGTCACTCATATTTCATCTCCAGCATTATCACTTTTGAAGCATGGAAATTGCACCTGCTTTTTGTGTCAATCAGTTTCACAAGACAGAATATTCACCTTCTGCTGACATGTGGATGAAGATGCACATTCCCTTTAATACCTATTATCTATTTGGAAGCATTGCTATATTACTGCGGACTTATTACGGACTTTGACCGTAGTAAGTCCGTAATAAGTCCGTATTGCTAAGAAGAAGGTTTTGATATTAACGGTGCGATTCTTTCAGCTTTTTGGTGATCAGATATACAAAACTGAAAGAGATAGCGGTGGTTATTGCATCAGCAACCGGTAAGGCAAACACTAAGCCGGTGAAACCAAATTCATGATTAAGGAGATATAGAGCAGGAATATATATGAAACCTTGGCGTGAGAGTGCTACGATTAAAGCCGGCAATGCTTTGCCCATAGCTTGTAGGCTCACCATCAGAATCATACCTATAGCGGCAAAGGGGATAGCATAGACATATGCTTTCAGGATAACCATCCCAATATCAATGATAGCTTTATCAGGAATAAAGGCAGTAATTAGCATCCTTGGAGCAAAAATGAAGAGCAAAGTAAAAAAGAACCCTAAAACCAGGCTGATAGTGATGGAACTGATGATTGCTTTTTTCATGCGGCGATAATTATGAGCTCCATAGTTGTAACCTATAAGGGCTTGCACTCCAATCGAGATGCCGATAAAGACGAATATTGGTATGGAAAATACTCGGGAAGCAACTCCCATTGCAGCGATGCTATTATCCCCATACACCGATGCCAGTTTGAAAGAGATTGTGTTGCCGATACCCATCATGATCTGCCCCAGTGAAGCAGGCACACCAATGAAGAGAATTTCTTTGTAACACTCCCATCTGAAGTGTAGAAACTTGCGGGAAGGGGCAACGATGCTCTTCTTGCGTAGATAAAAGCTGAAGTAATACATCATGCCCATAGCTTGACCAATTATCGTGGCAACTGCTGCCCCGGTCACTCCCATCTTAAACACAAAGATGAATAGAGGATCGAGGAGAATGTTTGCTCCTGTGCCGATAAACAAGCCATTCATTGCTTCTTGAGCAGCACCCTCTGCGCGAAGAAGCTGAACAAGAGTAAACTGAAGCATCACAAATGGAGTACCGAGCAGGATGATGAAGATATATCTGTGAGCATATAGTGCAGTTAGGCTACTGGCGTTGACAGTTCGCAGGAACAAAGGGATACAGATAATACCGATTATACCCAAGAAAATTGAAAGCACCGCTGAACTGAATATGGAAGTTGTGGTGGTCTCTCTTGCCTTATACATATCTCGCTTGCCTAGCAATCGGGAGAGGTAACTTCCCCCGCCTGCCCCGAAAATGCCCGAAACAGCCATTTGGAATATAAAAAGAGGCATAGAGATGGAGACGGCTGCCATCTGTACAGGGTCATTAAGCTTACCGATAAAGAATGTATCGGTGAGGTTATATACGATATTAACTAACATGCTTAGCACGCTGGGAACAGCGAGATACATGATAGCTTTGGGGATGGGGAATTTATCTAAGATGTCTATTCTGTTATGCTTCATTCAATTAATCACCTTTCTCTTGTAGGTCAGGAATAAACATAGCTACAAACTGTCAAGGAAAGTGATTAGCGAGCGTGCTGAGCATAAACGAAGCGTTTATCGAATAGTTAGAGATTAAGGTCAACTGCCTCGGCAAGAGGCATAACCTCCAAACCAAGATTAGCTATATAACTGACAATCTCTGAGAAGGTCTCTAAACTACAATTGTCTGTGTAGCTCTCGGAGCTGTCATCAATCTTGTGAAAACCAATTACAATGATAGCTTCTCTATTCTCAATGCCTCTGCGGATTCGATCTTGGATAATAGATACACTCCATCCTGTCTGATAGGGGAGATAGCCAAGGCTATGTCGGTCGATTGGATTGTGCATGGCGAAGTCACTACTGCCTCGAATATTCAGGTAGTGCTTAGTGATTAGCGGGTAATATTCAGCCGGACATCTCCCGCTTGGAATGGCGAAACTACGAGGGTTCACCCCCAAAGAGAGCAAATTGTAATAGTCTTGTTCTATAGCATACTCTGCCTGAGCAAAACTTAGCTGTTCCAGATTCTCGTGGCGAAGAAAGTGACCGCCTATTTCCCATCCATAATCCTGGTATAAAGAGAGTACCTGCTGGCTGGTTAGCCTACCGGGAGATCCCAGTTTCTCGCTATTTACAAAACAGGAAGCACGAAAGCCATGGGCATTAAGGACAGGTAGAGCTATGTTGTACACATTAGAGAATTGATCATCAAAGGTGATGCAGACTACAGGACGAGAATTGTCACTTTCAGAGAGTAGGTTGCATGAACCCAAAACTAATGCGCAGATAAGGATACAGAGTAATTTATACGCCATATCTCAATTCTGCCTGCAAGCCAAAGTAGTGGATTAGTTTGGCTGACTGTGTATCTTCCATACGGTAGAGGATGCCGAAGCGTTGATGTTGATTTACCCAAAACTCTGTGAGAAGATAGTAACCATAGTCCTCTTCTTTGTTAATCATATGGTAGGATAAGCCCGGACTTAAGGCAAGCTTATGAAAGCGATGATGGAATGAAGCTTGGATATTAGTGATGGGGGATCTGATGAATTCAGGTTTCTGGTGCTCTGCTTCGAAACATACAAGGCTATTAGTCCCCGCTTGATATGAAAGGCTTATTAGCGAGAACGTATTGATATGTTCAGTGGTGTTTCCGTGGTCGGGGAAGTAGCTTGCGGAATTAGTTGTGGCAATATGCAACCTATCCTGAACATATTCTCCGGAAAAGGAACCCAAATACACGGGAGACCTTAGAAAACTATCTGTAACACGCCCCTCAGCCGTTAATTCAAGCTGTAAACTATTACCATTATTCCATGAACCGGTCACTGACGATATTGCTTGATTCTGCTTATTACCGCCAATAATGAAGCTGAGGTATGTACTTGTCCGTCCCACTTTAAAACCTATCCCGTTGAAGCGCGTATCTTGATAGAGATAGTTTTGCATTCTCGGTTCAATTAACGAATGGGGATTAAACTTATTACTCTTACCAAATCCATGGTCTCTGGTTGAGGCAAAGAGAGTAATGCCAGGCAGATGGTAGCTCAGTTCTAAGCTATTAAGCTCGATGTTGTTGGTGAGGAAATCCGCTCTATTTCTGAGCAGTAGATCGAGTTGAACATTCTCGTAATGTAAGGAGTCAACGGCAATATCCACTTGGTAGAACTCGTCCCAATTCAGCTCTTTATTGGTCTGAGACGAGTTATAACGAAGTCCGTTCTGTGAATACCATGTGCAGTCCAGAGGTAGTTCTATTGCGTAGCAAACAAAGCAAACAAGTGAAAGTAAAATGATTAGGCACAATAGTGGCAGTTTCTTGGGTGACATTATTAGGCCGGAATTGGAGCTACACCAACCTGCAAGATGCTCCTAATCTGAGAGCTAATCTGATGCAAATCTAATGGAATGCTACTGGCAAGCCATTGCCAAATAATGATGTCCATTGCTCCTACCAGCAGCATAGCAAAAGCTTGGGGATCAATATGCTTTATTCTCCCGGAAACAATGGCGTTTGTTGTCTGTTCTATTACAAAATCTAAGTACAATTGTATGGGATTATATCCCGGGTTTCTACGGTTAAACAGCTCGCTTTGACGTAATTCAACCGAAATGAATCTGGCGATGAAGGGCTTACTCTCTACTAGTTCAATATGATGAGTAAAAAAAGCATAAAGCCTTTCCATTGGGTCCATTATTGAGGAAGTCAGTTCAATTATCTGAGTTATCTCGCTCACGATTACTTCGCTCATACACTTCTGAAGTAAGTCGTCTTTACTGTTGAAATATAAGTAAACCGTTCCCAAGGCTACTCTGGCTCTTTTAGCTACGTCTGCGATGGTGGCAAGATTAGAACCTTTTTGAGCGAATACTTCTATAGCAGCGTTCAGGACGTCCTCTCTTCTATTTTGTCGTTCTGCACGTCGTTGCAGCTTGGCACTTTCGTTCATGTAACTCCACCGTAATATAATTACGCGCAAGGCTCAACAAATCATTATCCTTGTCAATTCCTTTTTAGCTAATCAGTGGTTGTTGCGGTCTATCGTGCACAAATTCCAATAGTTATGAGCCAGACAAGTGTGATATCCCTTATTTGAACTGAATAAGGCTGATACTCATAATGTAGTGTTTCGGAACACTTCTTGCTTATTCAACGCAATAAAAACAAAATCCGGGAGGAAGTGAATGCCGAACAGGTTATGGATACTGGCACTGATGATTGTGGTAATAATGTTAGCGGGTTGCGCCAAGCGTAACACTGCCTATCAGGAAGAGGAGTGGCTTAGTTTAGAAAAGCAGATCCCCGTCGTTGGTGATCCTCTTGACATTAGTTTTGATGATGGCTATA
This sequence comes from uncultured bacterium, assembly GCA_937924555.1. Lineage (GTDB taxonomy): Bacteria > Cloacimonadota > Cloacimonadia > Cloacimonadales > Cloacimonadaceae > Cloacimonas. The sequence continues at coordinate 9,875 of CALDSN010000019.1, forward strand.
TATATGTGG
>CALDSN010000020.1 GCA_937924555.1 uncultured bacterium
AAACCTGCTCTTTGCGTAAGCATTGCACGGATTACCAGGTTAATGCCGCCCACTTCATCGGGGGGATAAACAAGCACCCTATCGACTACACCCATCCCTTCATTGTGCGGGATGCCAATAAGTGTATCAACTGCGGACGCTGTATCCGCACTTGCACCGAGATTCAAGGTGCGGGAGTGCTGGGGTTCATCTACCGCGGATTCTCTGCCATTGTGGCACCGGAGTTTGGCGAGTCCCTAACCCAAACCACCTGTCTGTCCTGCGGAAAATGCGTTGATGTATGCCCTGTTGGAGCGCTTGTGGAGCGGACAAGCTTCTATAAGCAGAACCCTCACAGCAAAGAGATAGCGGTGCAGAATTGCGGCATCTGCGGACTTGGCTGTGTAATCCAGACCGAGACCCAGGCAGGAATAGTAACTGCTGTCAGTTCCGCTCAGGAAGAACCGGGATTCAACGGAAAGAATCTGTGCTTTAAAGGTCGCTTTGGCTGGCAGTGCTATTATGGTGATGATTGGCTTGCCACACCAATGCTAAAAACAGATGGTAAGTTCCATAGCATCACCTGGCAGGAAGCAGCAGTTATTCTAAAAGAGAAAAAGCAACAATGTACCTCTGCCAGGTTTGAGATAAGCCCAAACATCAGCCTGGAAGAGATGCTGATGGTTAAGAAAGCTGCCGAAAGCTGTGGAGCCGGACTGTATGCCAATCCGGATTATGCACGGTTTAGTGATGCATACTTAGCTTTGGCACCGAAGGACAATCCATATGCCAAGCTGGATAACTATAGCGAGTATGTGATTTATGGTGAGTTGAACCAGACTCTGGCAACCCTGCTGCGTCTGCAACAACGTGCAGGTAAGAAACTGATATTGGTTGCCTATCCGGAAGGAGCATACAAGCAGTTTGCTGATGCAAACTATAACCATCTGAACGAGCTTAAGCCTTCCCCAAACACGCTCTTTATCTACAATCAGAACAGGATAAGCGAGAGAATGGAGTACGAGCTATGGAAGCTGGCAGCAGCAACAGGTGAGGATAACATCCTCTGCACTACAGACTATCGTAATCATTTGGGGATGCTTGCCATACAGCCAAAGCTTGGTACCTGTGCGGCAACAGACTTTGCCCTTGCCTATGGATGCTACCCACAGAAGGCCGAGCAAGCAAAATTCAGTGTTGCTTTGCAGAATTTCTTTGATGCCGATGCCCCTGTGGATATGCTAATCCCCGCACCGGGATTCATGGAGTTAGAAGGCACATCCTTGGCTGATTTAGGACACGTAACCAAAGGGGATAACCCAGGGAAATCAAGCACTATCAATGAAGTGATGCGCATGTTCTATAGCCTTGGATGGATTCATCCTAACAGTGCTGAGGTACCATTTTGGAATACCATGGCAGATGGGTTGCTTGTGTCACTGCAGGAAACAGAAACTGCCAGGTTCACAGCCGACTCCATTGACCCTGATAAACTGAAAAAGGAAACCAACAAGCTGCCAAGTCAATTGGAACTACGTGTTGAGAAGCTGTTTAGGACCAGGCAGGAACTACATAACTTCGAAGTATAGAGCAAAAGGATAATATACAAGAAGCGGAAGCCCAAACACGAGCTTCCGCTTCTTTCTTTAACTATAAAAACAGTCCATTTTATGAGAGGGTTACCCTAAGCTTCTTTATCGCAACCACAATCTCCCTGAAAGCATACCACTCGGTTCTTTCCGCTTCTCTTGCCGTCATACAGTGCCTTATCTGCTTCCACAATCATATCTCTTGCCCCAATATCGCCAATATGATAGCTTAAGCCAATGGTGCAAGTTACTTGCAGTTCGGTACCCTTGTAATTCAAGCGCAGGCTTTCCACCTTACTGCGAATACGTTCAATAACTATCATTGCACCTTCGCATGAGGTTTCCGGGAATATAAAGAGGAATTCTTCACCACCCCATCTTCCCATGGAGTCTGTGGTGCGTATCCCTCTTAGAAATATATCAGCCAGCTCTCTTAGCACCAGGTCTCCACAATCATGTCCGTAAGTATCATTTATATGCTTGAAGTTATCGATATCGGCAATGGCTATGCCGAACCCTCTCTTTGTTCTCTGGGTACGGTTGCTTTCTCGGTCCAGCACTTCTTCCAGTACACGCCGATTATACAAGCCTGTAAGTGTATCTCTACGGGAGAGCTTTTTGAGATTGGCGTTTGCCTCACTGAGCTGTTTGTTTACTTCTTCAAGGTTCTGCATTACCTGCTTCAGAGCGTGATCGGCACGAACCTGCTTGTCTATGTTAACAAACACTCCAAGCAGCCCCAATATTTCTCCCTCGTCACCAAATAAACCTGAGACATGCAAGTCTGCCCAGAACACTGTGCCATCTTTGCGCTGATACCTTCGTTGCTTACGGATCGACCTCCCCTGCTCAGACTTTAGATATTCGAAGCTTATCACACTGCTGCTGCGGTCTATTTCGGGGGTAACATCATTAACATGCAGGCTTTGGGCTTCCTCTGCTGAATAGCCCATCAATTCGCACCAGGTGGGATTAACAATAACATACTTGCCATCCGGATCAGTTACGCCTATTGCCACTACGGCATTATGAAATATACGGGAATACAAAGTCTCAAGATGCAACTCAATCATACATACCTCATTGGGGGATTCTTACACACCGGTTACGAGTAAAAGGCGAGGTGCATGAAGCAGCCTCGCCGTATCATTGTTCTTTCTATGCTGTGGTAGAGGGAGGAGTAAACACTCTTTGTCCCAATTCCGTATCTATCATAAACAGAGCATGGGCGTTATCTCCAATCATCTTTAAACGGGTTACAATCCTTTCTGCCGCAGCTTCTTCTTCCACCTGTTCATCAACAAACCATTGCAGCAAACCTCTGCTGGCATGGTCCTTCTCTTTGATGGCAATGTCCATCAGATCGTTGATGCTTTTGGTTACAAACTGCTCGTGCTTCAAGGCAGCCTCAAAGGCTTTCAACGGAGTTTTGAAGTCCACCTGTGGTTGCTCGATTGCCTTTAGCTCCACCTTACCCCCTCTTTCGATGAGGTAGTTAAAGAACTTCATGGCGTGGAAGCGTTCTTCCTTGCCTTGGGCATCCATCCAATTGGCAAAGCCATCCAGGTTTTGGTTGGCAAACCATGCCTGCATGCTTATGTATAGGTACTCGGAATACAATTCCTTGTTTATCTGTGCGTTTATGGCATCTTGTAGTTTCTTGCTGATCATAATTCCTCCAGCTTGGTCTTTATTTGTTGTTCAAGGTTTTCTTTCAAGGCTTCCAAATCCTCATGACTGGGAATATACTGCTGTTTAAGAGGCTCCATCATATTGAACCCGCATTCTTTGGGGTCACCCATAAGTTGCTGTAAGATAGGGATGCTTTGTCCACCCCATCCATAACTGCCAAAAGCCAAACCAATCCTATCCTTGGGCGACAAGCCCTTAAGATAGTAGATAAAGGCGGCAACTGTGGGCAGGATGGAGCTATTGAGCGTAGGCGAACCAACCGCGATGAACTTGGCATCCATAATATCAGTCATAATATCTGAGATATGATTATGCTGCAAGTTCAACAGCTTGGAGCGGATGCCCATCTTCTCAAAGGTTTCGTGGATGGCATTAGCCATCATCTGTGTGGATTTCCACATGGTGTCATATATTACCAAAGCACTGTGACTGTCGGACACGCTATATGCCCAATCCTTATATTCTTTCAGGATGAGCGGTATGTTCTCTTCTGTCCATATAACCCCGTGACTGGGGCATATCATGCTAATAGCCATGGGTGCTGCGGCATCCAACACCTTTTGCACCTGTTTGGAATATGGCAGCACGATATTGGCATAATACTTCTTGGCTTCTTCCAGCACTATCCCAATCGGCAGGTCTTTCGCCAGCCTTTCGGACGAAGCTATATGCTGCCCAAAGCCGTCATTGGAGAACAGTATCTGTTCCTCGGGACAATAGGTGAACTGATTGTCTGGCCAATGCACCATCGGAGTGGTGAGAAAGCTTAAAGTTCTCTTCCCAATGCTGATGCTATCTCCGCTTTTAATCTCCTTGAAGTTCCAATCCTCTTTGTAATGCAGTTTCAAGCCCTTTATTCCCGTGGCGTTGGTGTACAGCTCGGTATTGGGCAACAGCTTCATCAGTTCCGGTAAGCCCCCGGAGTGGTCCATCTCCACATGGTTCTGGATTAGGATATCTATCTTCTTGGGATCGATAACATCGCTTATCCGCGCTATCATCTCGTCATACAGATAGCTTTTTACATTGTCTATCAGCGTAATCTTTTCATCTATTATCAAGTATGCATTATATGTGCTTCCCCGTTGTGTCAGGTAACCGTGAAAGTTCCGCAAATCCCAATCTATCGCACCCACCCAATAAATGCCTTCGCGTAGCTTAATTGCCTTCATAATCTATATCTCCTGATGTTAATATCCATATCTTCCCCAAGACTGCCATCTCTTCAGGATAATTTAGTGCAGATAGAGTATTAAGTCAAGAAAGTTTTGTTACTTTTGGCATATTGGGCAGTAAAAGGTTCCCCTTCCCCCCATCACCGACCTCTGCACCACATGTCCCTTGGGGCATTGCTCCTTCTGATACACCTGCAGAAAGTGCTGAAACTCCCCGCTTTTATCATCTATTCTGCGAAAGTCTGAGATGCTGGTTCCCCCCATCTTTATCGCTTCTTCCAGCACCGCAACTGTCTCTTTCACAATCTCCGCCACCTTCTTAGCGCTAAGTTCACAGGCTGGTGTATCCGGCAAAATCCCCGTCCGATATAGCACTTCACAAACATAGATGTTGCCCAATCCGGCAATCACCCGCTGATCCAACAGCACTGTCTTGATAGGTGCCTTTTTCTTTGCCAATATCTCCCCTAAGCGTTTGGCGGTGAAGTCCTTATCCAAAGGCTCCATCCCAAGCTCCGGCATGTGCTCTCTCACATTGTCAGAAACACACACGATTATCTTGCCAAAGGTGCGGGGATCAATGAAGTGCACCACTTCTCCACCTCTGAGGCTGAACCTTGCCCGTTCATGCAGCAAAGGCTCATCTGACTTTGGTGCTGCCACCAGCTTGCCCGTCATCCGTAAATGGATTATCAGGCTGTATCCGCTGTCCAAATGCACCAGCATGTATTTCCCCAGCCTCTTATATCCGGTCATCTTTGCCGGAAAAGCTTTCTCCTCGGCATCCCCATACCAAGTTACCGTTCCCGGATAAAAGCACTCCAATCCGCTGATTGTTCTATCCTTTATGGCTGCGGCAAAGCCTTCCAGCACCGTCTGTACTTCCGGTAGTTCCGGCATCCTTATCTCCTATGTAACAGATATTTATGCACTGCATGTGCGGCATTTGCTCCGTCACCAACTGCCGTGGCAACCTGCCTGAGCGTCTTCGCCTGCACATCTCCCGCCACCCAAACTCCTTCCACACTGCTGCTGTTATCGGCATAGCTTTTCACATAGCCGTTTTCCAGCTCAATCTGCTTCTCGAACAACTTGGTGTTGGGCACCGTGCCAATAAAGATGAATATCCCGTCTGTGTCCAGAGAACTTTCCAAGCCGCTTAGCACATTCTTTAGCTTCACATAGCGTTGCTGTCCACCGAACTCAATCGACTCCACCACATGATATGGCATCAGCTCTATCTTCGGCTCTGCGGCAACCCTCTCCTGCAGAATGGGATCGGCATTGTATCTGTTACTGCGATGCACAATGTGTATCTTCCGCGCATACTTGGCAATGAACAAGGCTTCCTCGAAGGCAGAATTGCCCCCACCTACCACTGTCACCACCTTATCCGGGTAAAAAGGTCCGTCACATGTGGCACAGTAGGACACACCCCTGCCGGAATATTCCTGCTCTCCGGGGATGCCCAAACGCCGGGGGGATGAACCTGTGGCAATAATCACGGTTCTTGCCTTCCAAGTGTTGTAAGCCGTGTTTATCTCCTTCGTTTCTCCCTCCAGGTTCACGGATAGCACGTCCTCCTGCACAACCTTCAGCCCATAGAATTTTGCTTGTGCCTCCATATCCTTGGCAAGTTTCTCGCCCAATACCGGCTCCGGAAAACCCGGATAGTTCTCCACCCACTGCGTGGCAACCAATTGCCCACCCGGCACCAATGCCTTCTCAATCATCAAAGTATTAAGCTTATAGCGTGCGGCATAAAGCCCGGCGGTGAGTCCCGCAGGACCTCCGCCGATGATAATAAGGTCATAAAGCACACCCGCATCTGCAGTATCTGCCATATTCAGCTTGAACTCGAACATCTTACAAAGCTTCCTTAATCTTGCTTACCAACACTTCCTCGGGCACTGCACCTTCCACATACCACTTCTCGTTTATCGTGGTGCGAGGAACGCCCTGCACAGAGTATTTCTGTGCCAAATGGGGGAATTCGCTTATTTCTACCATGTCTGCCGTCACTTTGTCGCTATAAAAAGCCATCTGATGGGCAAGCATCACCGCAGGAGGGCAATAGGGACAGGTGGGGGTTACGAAGGTTTGCAGGTGAATGGGTTTCTGCAGGTTGTCCAAGAATTTCTTGGTGTCTGCACTCAGCTTGGTGATGCCGGTGGAAACCAGCAGTATCGCCGAGAGTAGAGATGAGAATTCATAACCTGCGGGAATGCCGTAGAAACGAATGCCATAGTCCTTTTTGCCCACCACGGCAATTGCCGGTATCTTGTCGATTCCAAATTGCTTAACTGCCTCAGCATCATTCTCAAATTGGTGCAGCTTCATCTGTAATAAGGGATTTGCTGCGCTCAATTCGTCCAATAACTGGTGTGTTTCCTTGCAGTAGCCACATTCAAAGGATTGGCTGAAAAGCTCCAGAGTTACAGGTTCCTTCATATTTTGCAGTGCCTTCTTAACTTCTTGCATCACATTGTCATCTAACATAGCCATGAGTATATTCTCCTTAGGTTTTTTAGACAGTATAACTCGTTTTTAGCACTGCGCAAGCCAGACTGCTAATATTCCATACCGTTTTGTTTTACATGACCTTACAATCGCCCTCTACTTTCCCTCTTGGCATCATTACCTGATCATTACCTAATCATTACGTACTAAACATGCAATGATCAGGTAATGATCAGGCAATTCTTCCAGCGGGGGTGAGAGCGGTTTGAAGTGGAACCTATGTCTGTAAAGCAGGTGGGTAAATACCTCTATCAGCCGAACTGCAGAGGGTGGAAGGGGATAAACAGCGAAAAGCATTGACACAAACACAGGTATGAATAGAATTGTAAAAAACTATTCTTTGTGTGCATTGAACAAAAGGAGTGAAAATGCCCTATATTTCTAACACAGATAGAGATAGGCGCGAAATCCTTGACCGCGTTGGAGCGAAAGATTTCGACGAATTGATTGCAGCTATTCCGCAGAACTTACGCATGGATAAGCCTTTGGCTTTGGATGCACCCCTTTCTGAACTGGAGATTAGCAATAAGATAAAAAGCAAGACCTGCCAAAACATCTGCGCGGGTTCTGCCAATTCCTTCTTGGGTGGCGGAGTGTATGATCACTTCATCCCCGCAGCAGTTGATACCATCGTATCCCGTCCGGAGTTTTTCACCGCCTACACCCCCTATCAGGCGGAAGTGAGCCAGGGCACTTTGCAGTTTATCTACGAGTTTCAGACCATGATTTGCGAACTTACCGGCATGGAGATAGCCAATGCATCAATGTATGACGGTGCTTCTGCCATAGCCGAAGCAATCCTGATGGCTGTGCGTAAAAACCGCCTGACCAAGGCAATCCTCCCTGCTACCTTGCACCCGGACTATGTGAAAGTTATTAAAGTATATACCGAAGGCATCGGAGTGGAACTGCTTACCGCTCCCGCCAAAGACGGCGTAACCGACCTAAACGCTTTGGCAGCGATGATGGACGGCACTATTGGCAGTGTGGTGGTGCAAAGCCCGAACTTCTTTGGCAACTTGGAAGATACCAAGGCGATAGATACCATTATCCACAATCAGCCTAAATGCCTGATGATTGCCTGCGTGGACCCAATTTCCCTTGCCGTGTTGAATGCCCCCTCCGAGTACCATGCAGATATCGTGGTGGGTGAGGGTCAAGCCCTTGGCAACAGCATGTTTATGGGTGGACCGCTCTTTGGCTTCTTTGCCACCAAGATAGATCTTGCCCGTCAGATGCCCGGCAGAATAGTTGGCGGAACTTTGGACAAGGATGGCAAGCGTGCTTATGCCCTCACCTTGCAAGCCAGAGAACAGCATATCCGCAGGGAAAAAGCTACCTCGAATATTTGTTCCAACGAGTCGCTCTGCACCCTGGCAGCCGTGGTGTATATGAGCTTGATGGGACGCGAAGGTTTGAAGGAAGTTGCCACGCAGTCTGCCCAGAAAGCTCACTATGCCGCCGCAGAATTGACCAAGCTTGCAGGAATCAGCCTTGCCTATCCCAATGCGAAGTTCTTTAAGGAATTTGTGATAAACACTCCCCAGCCTGCTGCCAAGATTATCTCTGCCATGCTGCCGCGCAACATCTATCCCGGTGTGGATATGGCAGCCTATGGCATGCCCAATGCTCTGATGATTGCCGTTACGGAAAAGAAGAGTAAGGCGGATATCGATAGCCTCGTGCAGGCAATAAAGGAGGTGCTACATGTCTAAGACGATATTTGAATACAGCACACCCGGACGCATGGGCGTAACCTTGCCGCAGCGTGAGATAGATACCTCTTTGGAAGAGATGTTCGGTGCCGATATTCTGAGGGAAAAGATTGCCAGATTGCCCGAAGTGAGTGAGCTTGATGTGATGCGGCACTACATAGCACTGTCGCACAAGAACCACTTCATCGAAAAGGGTTTGTATCCTTTGGGAAGC
>CALDSN010000021.1 GCA_937924555.1 uncultured bacterium
CTCCCGCATGCAGATTATCCAAATCGTTCTTGCGATTGCTCATCATCTGCAGCATACGAGATACTCTTTCGCGCTTTCCATTGTTCTGGTTCATAAAGGTCATGCCTTTCTTCAGCGTTCCTGAGTAAACCCTTATATATACCAGCTTTCCCAAATACTTATCTATCTGCACCTTAAAGGCAAGAGCTACAAATGGAGCATCTGTTTCCGGGGCTATCTCAATGGGGTTATGCTCTTTTGGCTCGAATCCACTGGTGCTGCCCACATCCAAGGGTGATGGCAGGAAATCGCATACTGCATCCAACAAGAGTTGAAGCCCTTTATTCTTGAGTGAACTTCCGCATAATACCGGAACAAAGCGATTGGAGATTGTCCCCTCACGAATGGCTTCTTTCAGCAAAGCTTCCGGAACATCCTCTCCCTCCAGGAACAGCATCATCAGCTCATCGTTGAATTCACTAACCGTTTCCAGCAGCCCTTCCCGCATCTTCCGGGCATCGGGCAACAGCTTATCCGGTATATCTGAAAGCTGAACATCGGAGCCGGAGGTCAAGGGATCAAAACGCCATGCCTTCATGGTGATGAGGTCTATCACCCCTTCAAAGTTATCCTCTTTTCCAATAGGAATGTTAATCGGGTAGGCATGCGGGGTCAAGCGCTCGTGTATCATCTGGATAACCCGCTCATAATCTGCCCCAACTCTATCCATCTTGTTCACATAGGCTAAGCGGGGAACATTATATCTATCTGCCTGATGCCATACTGTTTCCGATTGCGGCTCCACCCCTCCCACTGCGCAAAACACTCCCACTGCACCATCCAACACACGCAGCGAGCGTTCCACTTCAGCAGTGAAATCCACATGCCCGGGGGTGTCGATGATGTTTATCTGATGGTTTTGCCATAAACAGGTGACTGTGGCAGCAGTGATGGTTATTCCACGCTCACGCTCTTGCTCCATCCAGTCGGTAAAGGCATTGCCATCATGCACTTCGCCCATCTTGTGCAAGAACCCTGTGTAAAACAGGATACGCTCTGTGGTCGTGGTCTTCCCAGCGTCTATATGCGCCATGATACCAATATTTCTTATTCGGGAAAGCGGACTGTCCGCATCGCTATTCATACATTATTCCTTTTGCATTGGAGAGTAGGGACAAAGAAAACTTGGCTGGATTGTTTGTCCATAAAAAAAGAGCTTACCGTAGCCTGCTTGCTTCAATTACGCTATCATTACGGACTTAATACGGACAAAGAGCGTAATGAGTCCGTGATATTACCGTGATGCCACCAAGGGGTTAATTACTTTAAAGGCTGATGCAAACAATCTGCATCAGCCTGAATAATATGTACTTAGTGAGTTCTATTCGTAGCGTAAAGCGTCGATCAGGTTCAGGTTTGCTGCTTTGCTTGCCGGATACCAGCCGAAAAAGATACCAATCGCCATGGAGAATCCCACGGAAAGGATTACTGACCATGGTGTTACCGCTATGCTCCACTTCATAATGTCTCCCACAATCTTGGCAGCACCAAAACCCAGCAGGATACCGAGTATCCCACCCAAGATGCTAATGGCAACGGCTTCAATGATGAATTGCAGCAGCACATCGCGCTTTCCCGCACCCACAGCCATGCGGATACCAATCTCTTTGATACGCTCAGTTACAGAAACCAGCATGATGTTCATGATGCCTATCCCCCCTACCAGCAAGGAGATACCTGCAATGGATGCCAGAAGGATAGTGAGGGTATTGGATACACTGTTGGCAGTATCTGCCAAATCTGTTTGGGTGCGCACGGCAAACTCCTCGCTGGTGGTGCCGCGATGCCTGCTCTGCAGTAGATCAAGGATATCCTGTTGCACCAACTGGATGGCATCTTTGCTCTCTGCCGAAACCAACACCATCATGTTGCGCCAGCGATGTCCCAGTAAACGGGCATAAGTGGTGGTGTATGGCGCAATAACCGTGTCATCCTGGTCATTGCCCATCACATTCTGTCCTTTGGCAGCAAGCACACCTTTCACGGTGAAGGGGATGTTGCGGATTCTGATGATTTTATCCACCGGATCAACATCGCCGAAGAGGTTATCTGCCACTGTCTTTCCTATCAGGCACACCTTGGCACCGTTTTCCACATCTGAAGCATGGAACAGCTCACCGCTGCTTGTCTTCATATCGCGGATATAGAAATAGTCGGCATCCACACCCATCACTCCGGTACGCCAGTTATTGCCTTCATACTTTAACTGACCGAAAGTGGTGTAAACAGGTGAAGCGTATAACACTCCATCTATCTGGTCGCGAATGGCATCCACATCCTCAACCTCCAGTAGGTTACCGCTACCCGCAGCTTGGCGGACATTGGAGCCGGACTGGCTGAAGTTTACGGATACCACAATCACATTGGTGCCCATGGAGTTAACCTGCTCTTCCACAATCTTCTTTGCCCCCTGTCCGATGGCAAGCATGGTGATAACTGCTGCCACCCCAATGATGATTCCGAGCATGGTGAGGAAGGTGCGGGTTTTGTTGCGCATCAAAGACTTTAAGGCAATTCTGATAATTCCGAGTATGGACATCAATCCTCCTCGTCAAGCTTGGGTAACAGCTTGAGGTCTTCTGTTGCCGACCGTGGAGCGGGATTTGCCTTGTCGCTTATTATCCTGCCATCACGGAAGCTTATGAGTCTATCGGCATACTGAGCAATGTCGTTCTCGTGAGTAACCAGCACAATGGTCTTTCCCTGCTTGTGTAATGCTTGAAACACCGCCATCACCTCAATGCTGGTGCGGGTGTCCAAGTTCCCGGTAGGCTCATCGGCAAGGATGAATACGGGGTCGTTTACTATGGCACGAGCAATCGCCACCCTTTGCTGCTGTCCCCCCGAAAGCTGATTGGGAAAGTGCTTTGCCCGCTCCGCTATACCAACCGTTCCCAAGGCATGCATAGCTTTCTCATGGCGTTCATGCAGGCTGCATTTCTTGCAGTATAGTAGAGGTAGCTCAACGTTCTCCAAGGCAGTGGTGCGAGGAAGCAGGTAAAAGCTTTGGAACACATAACCAATCTTTTGGTTACGGATAACTGTAAGCTCTGCATCGCTCATCCCATGCACGGCAATCTCATCCAGAAAGTATGCCCCGGAACTGGGCTTATCCAAGCAACCAAGCAGGTTCATAAAGGTGGTTTTCCCGCTCCCGCTTGCCCCCATAATGGCAATGAACTCTCCGGTGTTTATCGTGACATCCACACCTCTCAGGGCATGCACTTGGATGTCCCCCATGGTGTAGGTCTTGGTTAGATGCTCGGTGTAGAGCAATCTGTTCTTATCAAGCTCAGGCATATCAGAATCCACGTCCCATACCCGGTCCTGACGGCATATTTTTAGTCTCCGCTTGTTTGGCATCCTTATAGTTAACTCCGGTGATCAAGGTAACTCCGGGTTTGATACCTTCAAGAACTTCCACATTGGCTCCATCAGAGATGCCTACCTTCACGGGGACTGGTTTGGGAGTGTTGCCTTCCAGCACCCACACAACGGAGGTTCTGGTTCTTCTGCCTTCCATTCCGGCTGCCTGCATACCCATCTTCCCAAAGCTTCTTCCATCCATCTTGGAAGCCATCTTCGCTTTTAAGCTATCGGGTATGTTGGCAGTTCTCTTCTTGTCCACACCGCTAAGCTTGGCAGCAGGTTCTTGCGTGGCAACAGCACTCTTTCTTTCCGCAGCAGCTTTTTCCATTGCAGCTTTCATGGCTTTCTTGCCCACATTAAGCAGTTCCTCATCCCATTTCAACCCGAAAAGCTCCCATATTTCTTTGCTTGGCTTGAACCTGGTAGCGGTTTCGGGGATGCGCAGGATGTTTTCCTTGGCTTGAACCACAATGGTAACATTGGTGGTCATACCGGGAAGCAACCTGTGATCTGGATTTGCTGCGTCGATAATCACACTGTAGGACACAACATTCGAGTCGGTAGTAGGGTTCAAGCGAATCTGCTTCACCTCACCTTCAAAACGACTCGCCGGATAGGCATCGACACTGAACTCCACAGGTAGCCCCAGCTTCACCTTTCCGATATCCGCTTCGTCCACATTGGCGTTTATCTGCATCTGGTCAAGGTTATTGGCAATCATGAATAAGGTAGGTGAACTCATGCTTGCAGCTACAGTCTGACCCTCATCCACATCGCGGGATACGATTATCCCGTCAATAGGGCTGGTGATAAAGGCATTGTCCAAGTTCTTTTGTGCTCTTTGCAGTGTAAGCTTGGCATTAGCCACCGTCTGTTGGGCAGTATCATACTTAAACTTCGCCTTTTGCACATCGTACTTCGGGGTCATGTTCCTTTCCAGCAGCTCTCTCTGCATCTCATAATCCAGCTTCGCCTCTTCCATGGCGGTATTGGCTTTAGCCAAGTCTCCCCTGCTTGCTTCAAGGTTTGTCTTTAGTATCTCGGTATCAAGCTTGGCAAGCAATTCGCCTTTCTTCACCCGGTCATTAAAGTCCTTGTATATCTTCTCTATCTTCCCACTTACTTCTGTTCCCACATTAACCAATACATAAGGGTTAAGTGAGCCTGTGGCGGTAACTACTTCTCTGATGTCGCCTTCGGAGGTGGTATCTGTACGCCATTCCGGTTTCTTCTTATCTTTTTTAACCTTGCCCCACAGCAGCATAGCCGCCACAATCACGGCAACTATAACTATGTATTTGATGTATTTCTTCATGCTCTGTCTCTTCACCATTTCCCTAATATCTGCTTGGAAAGCATCTTGTTAATTGCTTCCTGTTTCTGCACAATCTGATACCTGTTGGCATGGTATGCGATATCGGCATCAATGTAATCCGTGCGGGTTTTATCCAGTTCCAGAAGCTCGATTAAACCTAAGCGATAGCGTTCCTCTGCTTGCTTAATCTGCTCTCTGGATTGTGTTAGCTTCTCGTTATACAGCTCATCCAAGCGTATTAGATAGTCCAGTTCCTGCTTCTGTGTGTCATAGCTTCGCTTCAACTGGTCTGCCTTCTCATCATAGGCTATCTGTGCCATTTGACGGTTAATCTTGGTTCTGGTGGCAGATTCTCCATTGCGGAAGTGGTTCCAGAGCGAGTATGATAGGGATAGATTTACTCCATGGCTGGTGCTGTAGGTATCCATATCAAAATCTGCTCCCCCCACCTTACGCGAGAAGTTATAGCCCAAAGATAGCTGTGGCAGATACTCCAGGAAATCCTGCTTCTGGTTCAAGGCATTACGCTTCAAATCTTGTTGCAACAGCTTCAGAGAGGTTACATCGGTGCTGAATTCCGGCAATGATTGCTCCACATTCACCTCCACCTCATCCAAGGGGAAGCCCTCATCCTGCATTTGGATAAGCGCAAAGAGGTTGCTACGTGCAGAGGATATGGTATTTTGCAGTTGGATGATGCTTATGCGGCTGTTCATCACCGCAATCTCGTTCTGCTTAACCTCGAAGGGAGTGGTTTTCCCCAATTGCAGCATCACCTTACTCTGCTCCCAAACTCTGGTTTGGATGGCAAGGTTTTCTTCCAAAGAGCTTTGCTTCCTCTGTGCTGAAAGTGCCTCAATATATGCATTAAACACCTGAAATACATAGTCCTTGGTATTAGAAGCAAGCTGCATCTTGGCGGTGTCATTATCCAAAGCGGCATATCGGTAGTTAAAGTAGGCAGCATCGTTCAAACTGATGGTCTTACTAAGGCTAAAACCCGCAGAACTGCTGAGGTCATTGGCTCCGGCAACAGGATCAAGATTCTTGTCAATCCCTGCATTAACCGTGGCTTCAGGCAGCAGATTCCACTTGGCGGAGTTAAGGCTGCTGGCTGTGCTCTTGGCACTCAGCTCATTCTTTTGCACAGTGAAGCTGCTCTCCAAGCCGTGATTGATTAACTGCTCCAGATTATATTCTCCGGCGGTTAAACACACCGGAAGCATAAGGATTAGGAAAGCTAAGCGTTTCATGTTCCCTCTTATCTCGTTAATATCTTCAAAATATCTAAAATCTTTACTGTGCTTACGGCACCTCGTGTCTATATGTCATACAATCTGAAGCCCAATTTCCTGCAAGTTATTTTTCCATTTTCATATCTCTTAACTCCCGGAGAAATCATCATCAATACCAGAAGTTCAAAGCCGGCACAAAATACTTCTTGCCTTATAGACCAAGCCCGTTAAAATGGCATTCTGAAGTAAGCACATAATAACAAAGGAGATAAACATGGCTTTCAACCTTAGAAACCGCCACTTCCTCACCCTGATGGATTTTAGCCCCAAGGAGATCAAATACCTCTTGGATCTCTCCCTTGACCTTAAAAAAGCCAAATATGCCGGCACCGAACAGCAGAAGCTGAAAGGTAAGAACATTGCTCTCATCTTCGAGAAAGACAGCACCCGCACCCGCTGTGCCTTCGAAGTTGCCGCTCTGGATCAAGGGGCACATGTTACCTATCTTGGTCCCACAGGCAGCCAAATGGGCAAGAAAGAATCTATTGCCGATACCGCTCGCGTACTGGGCAGAATGTACGACGGCATCGAATACCGCGGTTACGGCCAAGAAATCGTGGAAGAATTGGCAAAATACGCCGGAGTTCCCGTATGGAACGGCTTAACGGATCAAGACCACCCCACGCAGGTGTTGGCTGATTTCATGACCGCCATGGAGCATCTGAACAAGCCCACCCACGAAATGTCCTTTGTGTATGCCGGGGACGGACGCAATAACGTTGCCAATGCCCTGATGATTGGTGCCTGCAAGACCGGTATGGATTTCCGCATCGTTGCCCCCAAAAGCCTCTTCCCGGATAAGAAACTGCTGGCAAAGTGCCAAGCCGTTGCTGCCGAAACAGGTGCCAAAATCACCGTTACTGACGACATCGCCAAAGGTGTGAAGGGTGCAGACGTAATCTACACCGACGTGTGGGTAAGCATGGGCGAGCCGGATAGCGTGTGGGAAAGCCGCATTAAACTGCTTAAGCCTTATCAGGTTAACGCAGATATGATGAAGAAAACCGGCAAATCCACCACCCTTTTCATGCATTGCCTCCCCGCATTCCATGATCTTAAGACAACCGTCGGCAAGCAAATCCACGAAAAGTTCGGGCTTACCAGCATGGAAGTTAGTGACGATGTGTTCGAAGGACCCAACAGCGTGGTGTTCGACGAAGCCGAAAACCGTATGCATACCATCAAAGCGGTGATGGTGGCTACTTTAGGCGCATAACTAACGCATAAATATCATGTTACAAAGGTGAAGCTTA
>CALDSN010000022.1 GCA_937924555.1 uncultured bacterium
CACCAGAGCTTTAACCATGAATTCAATAAGATCTTTCATGTGTCACCTCAGAGTTAGTTATTTGTTGTTATGCATCCTTTTGGGCTGCATGAGCTTTAACTTTTTGTTCGTGCCATATCTGCAGAACGCCGGCTTTGCGAAGCAAAGAACGAACTGTATCAGATGGCTGGGCACCAACGCCGAGCCAGTAGATTGCACGTTCTGTCTCTATATTGATTTTGGATGGATTAGGCTTTGGATCATACCAACCTACACATTCGATGTATTTTCCATCGCGCTTTTGGCGGGAATCAACAGCAACTATGCGGTAAAAGGGCAGATCATTTGCTCCCATCCGTCTCAGTCTCAGCTTGACCATTATTTCTCCTTGTCTTTATCAATCAGATTTTCTATGATTTAGCATGATTTTTTAACCTGCCCATTTCGTCAAGCTCTTTTTTGACTCAAAGTGAGCCGTTTGAATGCCAAACATGCTAATTCTTCCATTTTTCCCATCACTTTTTATCTTGACTACAATCAATATGCTATCCATGATGTATTGAGTGAGTGAAGTGTTGAAAATTTATAACTCAAGGAGCTTATGATGAAACACATAGCCTTGCTATTTGTCTTATTTACCATGTTGTCAAGTCTCTCTGCTTACCAAGATTCATATTATTCTTTAGCCACACCCACTCAACTCTTTAAGGGTGAAGGTGAGGTAAACTTGGTCCATCGTTTCTATGGAGAAGTGGCAAAAGACCCGCTGGATACTTTCTTTGGCATGGATGATGGCGCTAATGTGATGATAGGATTCAGATATGTGGTTGTAAACGCAACAGAGCTTAAGGCTTCTTACATTAGAAACGGAAAAGAAATGAATCTGGGGCTTGGCAGGCGATTAACCCCGGATAGTTTTCCTTTACAAGCTCAGCTTGATATTAATTATCTCTCCTTCAAACCCGTATCAGTAAATGACCGACGGGCAAACCTTAGCTACATCCTTGCCCTCCAAACAGGAAAAATTCATCCAGTATTGAATTTGAACTGCAATCTGGGATATGATGGATACTACGAAAGGTTCGTTAATGGTCTAGGCTTGCAGTTTAATATTAAGGAGAGCTTGCATCTGGTGGGTGAGTACTATCCTGTATGGGATAGGAACTCTGCTAAAGAAGCGGTGAAGAAACACTTGAGTGATAATGATGTCTTTGCTTTTGGCATAAAGGCAGATACTTATGGACATCACTTCATGTTTCAACTCAGCAACGGCAGCCGGATGAATCCTTGTGGACAATCCAGAGGTACAGATAACAACAAGTTACACCTTGGCTTTAATATCCAACGACGTTTCGGTGAATAAGAGGTAACCTAACATGAGAGTTTTACTATCAATATTGATTGTTTCACTTTTCCTAACAGCCTGCGATACAGTTATGGATGAGCCTTTCATATCCAATACCGATGTTCCGGATGCAGAGGGCTTCTTCACCCTTAACTCTGGTAATTTTACTTTGAAATACAAGGTCGTTTCTTCAACGACACTGAACTGTAAACTCTCTGCTGTCTGCTCCGGGTGGTTAGCAGTGGGCTACGATAACAGTTCTCGAATGAAGGACGCTAATTTCATCATCGGTTATGTTAACAATGGAACAGCATTTATTAGGGACGACTTTGGGGTTAGTAGTGTATCTCACGAAGCAGACAGCAGCTTAGGCGGTTCAAGTAACGTCACGCTTATCTCGGGTTCCGAAAATGCAGATAGAACAAACCTAGAGTTCAGCATCCCCCTGAACTCAGGGGATTCATATGACCGTGCGCTTAGTATGGGTAATACCTATAGCGTAATCTTTGCTTGCAGCGATGTTGATGATTTTGATGCCATGCACGAGAGCTTTGCCACCGGAACCATCAAAATCAGGTAGCTAAGTTATCTGCTGAGTATCATTTTGTGTCTGCGTACTGCATTGTTGGATACCAGCTGCAGCATATATATTCCGTTTGATAGCTTTGTGCCATTATTATCTGTACCCGGCCATTCAAGCTCAGCATCGCCCTTTCCTGCAGGATAGACAGTTCTGCTATACACAAGCTGTCCACGAGTGTTATACACTTTCATGTGTAATGGCGAATAACTATCTGCACTGAATTTAATCATTGTCTTACTATTGAATGGATTGGGGTAGTTACCCTGTAAGGTGAACAGTGCCTCAACCCCCAAATCATCTTGGAGGGTAACTGGTAAAGCCATTATGCTAACATTGGCATATCCTGCACCGCTGTGCGATCCGGTGTAGTTATCTGCGCTGTTACTACCTCTGGCAAGGATAATTGGATATGAGCTTCCAATTGTAAGAGGTCTGTCGTACGCATCAGAAGTCGAAAGGGGAATTGTGAAGCGTAGGGTTGTTCGTCCGGCCAACTCTTCACCCGACAATAGTGTAACATCATTAGTTCCGCCTAAACTGATATCTGAACTGTGGGATCCTGTCCGGTTGCCGAAATCATCTCTGATATTGGTAACTCCACCGCTTACATAGCCAATTATGATGTTTGCGTCCAGCATCATATCTGTCTGATTGAATCCCACTGCCACCCAGCCCGTGGTCTGAGCACTGAGATCACACTCAAGATTTTGTCCATCCTGGGACGTGCGGTACAGCAGGGTTACTCCCTCCGAACTAACCGTCTGCCACTCCGATTGTGCATTAACCTGAACCACTGTAGCCAGCATTACGATAAGAAGCAATAATATATGTTTCATTTTTGGTACTCCTATGAAATTGGTATGATATGGATATGTTAATCGGTCACATCCAACTTGCAAGGAGTATTTTCGCTCTGGTTACATGGCTCAGGTCTATGCAACTTATGCTTTTACTTAGTATTCTTCATCCTGGAAAGGAAAAGAGATCTATCATAGTATGCCTCGGAGCTTGTCTCCAAGGATGCATTACCAATCTGCAGATCTATCACAAAATCACCCACAGCGATAATATTCCCTTTGCTGTCACAAACCAGATTTCTCACTGATTCCATATCCGATCCTGTTGCCCCGTACAATCCCAGCCAGTTCCCATCTGCATCGGCTTCGGCAACAAATAAGCCATCATCTGCATCATTCACAGTGTGTTTGTCGCCGATGCTCATGCTTTCGGCAAAGTTTCCACCTGCTACCACCTTACCATTTGCTCCAAGGCTTATTGCCACGCTATATTGAGCAGTTTCGCCACCACAGGAGTTTGCCCATACCCAGTTTCCTCCGGGGGCAATTTTGGCGATAAAGATGTCGGTAAGTCCATCAGCCGTGATATCTTTTCCCATATCCATGATACCGCTGAAGTTTCCGGTTATGTATAGGTTACCTTGCTTGTCACTCACCATGTCATTAACGGAATCCGTTTCATCATCGCCAAAATACTTAGCCCACAAAGCATATCCCGTTTGGTCGAATTGTATCACGAAGCCATCCCATCCACCGTTACTCATCAGGATAATCTCATTATCCACATCCATTTCGGTATCGAAGTTACCGGCGATGGCGGGTTGTTCTTTGTTATTCAGCACCAGTTTGTTGATGTATCCATCGGACACCAAGCGGATAGGAACTGCCCAATCCGGTTCACCATTACCCTTCATCCTTGCCAGGAAGAATGCCGGTACTTCATAATCTGTAGTCAGTTCGGTTTCACCGAAGCTGATATTACTGCTAAAATTACCTGCCAGATAGATGCTGTTTTTACTATCCACTGCCAAACTGAACACTGTCTCTTCGTTCATGCTGCCATAGCTTTTAACCCACTCCCACTTTCCTGCTTCACTAACCTTCGCTACGAAAATATCGTGGTTGTAGGTATCCTCGCTACTAACGGTGAAACTGCCAAAGCTTGCTTCAGATACGAAGTTTCCTGCTGCATAAATTCCACCTGAAGGGCTGATGGCAATTGCCAGACCATTATCTGTATCTTCGCCACCGGCGGGTAGTGCCCAAAGTAATTTACCGGTGTTATCATACTTCAGGATGAGGATATCCTCTCCACCCACGGGGCTGATGGCTCGCTCTCCGATTTGGAAATCATCCCAGAATTTTGCCACCAGATACACATTATCCTTTTTATCTATCACCATGCCATTAACGGCAATGCTGCTGCAATTGGTTTGCACTGCCCAATCCCATGCCAATCCGGCACTTAAGGATATGGCAACGAAAGTAAGTATCACAAGTATCATCATATGTTTCATGATTCATTCTCCTTGGTTTAATACTAATATAATACCCGTACTTAAGGAGGGTGACAATAAGAGATTAATAAAGAGCGTGGTACCAATTGAACATTCAACATGTATTTCTCTCATGATGCCTGTCAAGTCCTGATATAGTTGACAGGTTACTGCCGCAAAAACGCCGACGTGCACG
>CALDSN010000023.1 GCA_937924555.1 uncultured bacterium
CGAGATCTGATCGTGACTGGAGTTCAGACGTGTGCTCTTCCGATCTTGTTGTGCCTTGGGTCAAGTATCCGCTATCTGGCAACCTCTGGGCGTGGCACTAACCCACAAACTAAAGCAACGCCGTATGGCTTGCGTGTGGATTACTGCCATGGGCAGGCTGCTAACCCTGTTTCTCGGTTTATCTCTGCTTTTCCCAAACCGAGAGCAAGGAATTTGGTATATCCTTGTTTTGCTCGCGGTAAGCGCAGGTTTGCAGTCTATGGGCGCGAACATCTGGATTGCCTGGATTAGCGAGCTTATTCCTCTTTCCATACGTGGTCGCTTTTTCTCACGTCGCAATCAGATACTTATCAGTGTCGGTTTGGTGGTTAGCTATATAGTTAGCTTTCATGTGGATTTGTTTGAAGCCGCCAAGAGTGGACTGAAACAAGGCTACATCAGCTTTCTGCATGCCCAGAATTTCTTCACTCCCCAGAATCAGGCATGGTTTCTGGCAGGGGTATTTGCCGTGGCTACCCTCATCGGATTGGGTGGTTTGTTTATTCTGGCAAAACAACCTGAGCGTAAGATGCGCAAGCTGCCGGAGCAGGGATTACGTTCTCGATACAGTGAGCCGTTTAAGGACAAAAACTTTCGCCTGCTGCTGGGCTTTGGCGTTTGGTGGATGCTCGCTATTGGCATAGGCAGCCCATTTTGGGGTCCATATATGCTAAAAAAGCTCTCCATGAGCCTTTTCGAAATGCAGCTCTACAGCACCTTTCACATGGTGTCCTCCCTATTATCTTTCCAGTTTTGGGGCAGGTTTATCGATCGCTTTGGAAATAAAAGCGCGATGAAGATATGTGTGGTTTTGGGCGGACTTAATCCCATGTTTTGGCTCTTCACTTCTGCGGGGAATTATAGCATCTTGTGGTTCGAAGCTTTGGTATCAGGGTTCATGTGGGCAGGAACGGGCATTGTTACCACAAACTTCGTACTTAGCATCGCCGAAAAGGGCAAGGAGCAGGTGTATTCCGGGCTATACGCTGCGGTTACCGGCACGGCGATGATGCTCACCACCCTTGCTTCCGGAGTGTTTTACCCACAAGAACTTAAGTTCGGTATCCATGTACTGGAACCTGAGCAGGTGGTTTTTGGTATTGGTGGGATTATGCGTTGGTTTGCCTTGATTCCTCTGTTCTTTGTGGTGGAGAAGCGTGGCGTTCCACTACGCAAAGCCCTCTCGACATCATTGTTGTTTGTTCTCAGCAGACTTTGCGGATATTGGCAGTATTTTAACAAGCGCATATAACTAACAATACACTTACATCATCACTTACCATACCCACCAAAACAAGCAGATAGCGTTCTTCTGCAATATGGTGGCTGATTCCCGTCAAATCAGATAGATAAACTTGCTTCGAATGAAAGAAATAACTTGCCAGACATCATCTTATGGCTATACTGTGTAAACGAGTATATTGCGGATATGCAGTAACCCAGATATAAACTAAAAGAATGTTTAAGGAGACAACATGAGAAAAGGACATACTCTGTTTTTGATAACGATGATGCTGTTGAGTGTTTCAAGCATGCTTGGGGTTTACTCCACAGTATTTGAACAAGACTTCAATGTTACTTCTCCACCAGCCGGATGGAGTATCCAAGGCTATGTTGGCAGCAGCCACACTAGCAACGGAAGTGCCAAATCCAACGGAGACTTGTTTAAAAACAATGGCGGTAATAACTATCTGCGTCTGACGGAAGATACAGGTTATAATCGAACTTGGGCATATTATAATGCTGAGAAATTCGATGTGATGGGTAAGTGGAAGCTTACTGCCGAGATACGGATAGGCAAGACGCATAACGGCCAAGAGATAGATAATGGTGCCGATGGTCTTTGCTTTGTTTTTTTGGATGCCAGCACAGTTGAAACGGCAGGAGTGCTTGATATGAGCAAGGTTGAAGGCGGCTATGGAGAATTTGAGGGTGCACCTCGTGGTGGTTTGCCCAATACTCCTGTTGCCGGAGCCAAGGGATATCATGAGGGATTAAAGGGCTTTAGTTGCGAGTTTGACCATTATAGCAACAGCACTTTTGAGTTCAGAGAATATGTTCACTGGGTTGATCTTAACGATTGGCAACATTCCGGACTTGGAATGAACATGGAAGCCGACACAGGTTTTTATTATAATGACGGTTGGCAGCGAGTTCAGCTCGATGCCGATGCTGGGGTTATCACATATCGCTACAACTGGAATGGGAGCACTTTTTTAAGCAGTTTCCAGATGGATACATTGAATCCGCCCAATACAAACTGTGATGATCTATATGCTTTTGATGCATATGTTGGCATTTGTGGTGCCACCGGTGGGCAATCTGCTTATCACGAAGTTAGGTTGCTCAAAATGGAGACAGATGTGGAAGTTTTGCCTTTGCAGTTGTCTTCCTTCACCGCCACAGCAAACAGCCAGAATGTTGCTTCCTTACAGTGGGTAACTTTCGCAGAGACAAATCTGGCTGGTTACAATGTTTACCGAGGCACAACTCAGAACTTCGAAGAAGCTACCAATCTGAACGTATTCATTGGTGCAACAAACTCTTCTCAACCTACTTCCTATAGGTTTGTTGATTCGGATCTCACAGATACAGGCACAATATACTACTGGCTGCAAAGCATTGAATTGAATGGCAGCAGCATGCTATTTGGTCCTGCTGTTATTGTGTTAAGCGATACACCAAATGTAGTCCCCCCCAGTTCTTTGGTTACCGCAATCTCCAATATCTTCCCCAATCCCTTTAATCCAAGTACAACCATTAAGTATGTGATTGATAGTCCTGGCAATACAACTATGGAGATATTCAACAACAGAGGCCAGTTTGTGCGCTCATTGGTTTCACGCTTTGACGATAAAGGTGAATATAGTGTCGGCTGGGATGGCTTGGATAAAGACGGTAATTCCTGCAGCAGCGGCGTATATACCCTGAGATTGATTTCCGGGAGCAGTTTATCATCACGCAAATTGATGCTGATGAAGTAAAACTCGGTTACTAAAACAATTGACTAAGGGTGGAGCAGCAGCTTCACCCTTTTTTATACCCAAATCTTTTATCCAACTTCTGTGAATACGCTTTCCACCATATAACATTGAGGAAGGCTTCTTTTAATAAACAGAGCTTCATTCTGTGAGTTACCGGTATTTGCGATTAGCTGTGCCATCCATAACTCCGGAATAATCGCTTGACATCGGATGCACATGTGGGTAAGTGAAACTAACAAAAAAGGAGGTTTCATGCCTTTTCCCAATGAAACCCTGAGACTGCTTAACGAACGCTGTAGTGTACGCAGTTTCACAGACAAAGACATTGAAGCAGAGAAGATTGATTTATTAATGCTAACCGCCTCCAATGCTCCCTCCGGGGGTAATAACCAACCCGTTTCCATCATCAAGATTAGGGATAAAGAAACCAGAGAAAAGCTGGCTGAGATGTGTTGGCAACCTTTTATCGGCAAAGCTCCGCTGAACCTGCTCTTCTGCTTGGATCTGCATCGTAACGAAATGCTTGCCGATTATGGCGAGGTGCCCTACACTGCCGGGCATTCCTTCCGTCACTTTTGGATTTCCTTTCAGGATACGCTCATCGCAGCTCAGAATGTCTGCACTGCTGCCGATGCCCTGGGGCTTGGTTCCTGTTATATCGGCTCCATCATGGAGCATTTCGCTGCCTGTGTGGAGATGTTCCGGCTTCCCAAGCTGGTGGTGCCTGTGGTGCTGGTGGTCATCGGTTATCCCGCTGCAGAGCCAAAGTATCGCAAGAAGTTCAGCCCGGAAGTGATGGTTCACGATGAGCGATATCAACCCTATGACGCCATGAATCTTTATGCCAAATACAGCGAACGCGAAAATGACCACCACTATGAATTGAACGAGCGTAATACAGATACTTTCCATGCGGTTTGCCGTGGGGTGAAGGGCAAGGAATATGCTGATGAATTGATGGAGCGCATCAAAAAACGTGGCTGGCTTTCGCCCATTCAACGCTTGTATGGACTGCATTACCTTGCTGCCACCATGCCCTTGGGTAATGGCAAGTTCATCGAATCTCTGAAATCAATGGGCATAGATTGGTTCGATGAGTGGAACATGATGGATGATACGGAGTTCGTATTTGAGGAGCAAGATTAACCCGGAACTATTTGCATGGTTCTCCCCTGTTGCAATTACCTGATCATTACCTGATCATTGCATGTTTCATAGGTAATGATCAGGTAATGATTAGGTAATGATACCAAGTGAGATGGAGCGAAAATGACTCAACGCAGCTTGATATACCCAATATTTCTCCCTATGTTAGGGTGCAGGCATCGCTGTATATATTGCGATCAAAATAAGATAAGTGGGGCAGACAGCTTGGATTTGAACAAGGAATTGGCAAATGTCAGCCGCTTTATCGCCAACCATCCGCAGGAGAAGAAAGAAATTGCGTTCTATGGCAGTAGCTTCACGGCACTTCCTGTTGATTTTCGTGAAGACTTGTTGCAGCAATTCCACAAAGTGGTGGATGCTAACACCCAATTTCGTATTTCCACACATCCGCTGTATATAGACGATGAGATTCTCAGCTCCTGCCAAAAGGGCAATATTGCCGTTATTGAACTGGGGATACAGGATTTCTGCGATGAAGTGCTGCATGCCTCCGGACGGGGATATAGCGGGAAGCAAGCAGTGGAAGCGGCGAAACTTGTGCAAGAAAAGGGATTTGTTTTGGGAGTGCAGTTAATGCCCGGTTTACCCGGTAGCAATGAGGAGAGTATCCGGCGCAACATGAGTGAATTGCACGAGCTTAAGCCGGCTTTTTTGCGTTTATATCCCTTGATTGTGATAAAGGGGACTCCACTCGCAGAGCTGTATGGCAGAGGGGATTATATGCCTTTGGATTTGGATGAGGCGGTGCACATATGCGCTGATTATGCCGAGTTTGCCCAAGCGGAAGGAATCAATATCATCAAGATGGGGCTTCCTTCCAATATCGATAAGGATGAGATTTTAGGGGGACCATACCACCCGGCTTTTGGCGAATATGTTAATGCAGAACGCTTGTTAAGGCGCATCATGACAGAACTTTGTGCGGGGAAAGAAATATATCTCGACAAAAAACAACGGCTGTTGTTAATGGGGCATAGAGGAATATTCTGGGCAAAACTGCAGAATAGGCTTGGAAATTGCTCTTTAGATAGCGCGAAGATAAAGTTTTTAGGATAGCGTGCACAGGAATGTGAAGCTAATCGTGGAGGTGGCAGAATAATTGCCACTCCGGTTTGACTGAAGTTTCAAGCAATAAGGAAGTGCTAATGAAGTATTATGGTGTTTTTTTTCTTGCCGTTATGCTCCTTCTCGGTGCCTGTAATGTGGAAAAACCCGTGGTGCCGAAATGGGACATAGATTTGGCTGTTCCGCTGATTAACGAGAGATACTATGTTGCAGACCTCGTGGATAGCGTGGATATCTACGCAGATGAAAACGATGTGGTGTTCTTGCGTAGCGAAGGCGATGTGAGCACACCCGAATTTGGTTATGTGTCCTTCACCCCCTCCTCCGATGCCAAGATTACCAATGTGACAATAGTGCAAGTCCCCAACATCCCACCCCTATCCATGCCCTATGAAGACCCTACGGGAAAGGTGGAGTTTGCCTATGCAAAGATTCACAGCGGTTTGTTTAAGACTCACTTCACCAGCTTGGTGAATGGAGCCAGCCTAACCCTTACTTTCAACAACTTATTCGATGCCAACCTAAATCCGGTTGTGCTTAATGTCCAAAATTCCCTCACTGATGTTGAGCATGACATCTCAGGATATCAATTCGGACTGCAAGATAATACAAGTCCCATGACAGAACTTCAGTTCACCGTAACAGCGCATTCATCTGCAGCCACGGGAACAAACATTGGGGTGTTCAGCTTTGATGCCACCAGCCCCATGTCCTTTGAAGAGCTGCAAGGAAGGTTGACGGATTTCACGCTGGAGCTGGAAGATAATCTTGCCAGCATCGAGTTGGAGTATCCCCAGGATATAAACGAGTCGGTTACTTTGCAGGGGGCATCTGTAAGTATAGATTTGGAGAATAGCGTTGGGTTTGAGGCGGAGTTCACCGGGCAGTTCTATGCTACCAATGAAGATGGTCAGCAGATATCCGTGGATATCTTGGATGATAACGGGAACAACTTCATTGCCTCTCCGGGAACCAACCACTTTGTGGTTACCAACAGTATCTCCCAATTGATACAAATTATGCCCACCAATATCGAGATAAAAAATGGGATGTTCACCATCAGATCCGGTGCCGAGTTTGGCAGCGTACGCTATGATGATTACATCGACCTTAGCTATGTGGTAAAGGCACCTTTCACTTTCCAACTTCATGCCAACGACATTGTTGTAAAGGATGAAGTTGAGATAAATATATCCGACACAAATGCCGAGAAGATAAAAAACAACGCCAGAAGTGCCTCTCTGGATTTGAAGATAACTAACAAAGTGCCAGTTGGTGCCACGGCAACAGCATATTTCAGCAATACTCCCAATATTGATGTTGCGAATCCTGAGACCTACAGGTTCCTGAAACAAGTAACCATCCTCGGAAGTAATGCTCCGGGGGGAGATGGAGAACAGAACTGTCCACCGCTTTCTCTGGACGAGGTGGAGATTCAGTTGTTCAGCAACCCCAAAGTGTATTTGCGATGGAAATTCTCCTTTATCGAAAGTGGGGAGTTTGTAACCATTCACGCCAGTACAGCGGATTTTATCCAGATTAAAAGCATGTTGAATGCCAAAGTGGCAGTGGAGGATGTACAATGAAAAAGCTTGTAATAATCTCCTTAATCCTGCTTAGTCTCTCTGCTTTAATGGCAATCAAGACAGGGAAATCTATCTTCTATGCGGATAGCTATATGCTTAGAGCCCAAGGTGTGGAAGCTGCCTACTGGAATCCGGCAAACTTAGTGGCGGGTAAATATTACGACCTTTGGTTGCCGGGAGCGAACACCGGTGTTTATGTGCAAAATAACGCCTTGGACTTGGATACTTATAATTTCGTGATGAGTCGCGATAAGCTTAGTGATACAGATAAAGAGCTTATCTTGAACAAGCTTGATGGCAGCCTGCGTGGCTCATTCAGCGGGAATACCAGTATCTTTGGCTATGCTTTCAGCAATATGTCCATATCCAGTTCATTGAACTATATGGGGAGCTTTTCGCTATCCGAGCAATACTTGGATATCCTGTTACACGGTAACACAGAAGACCAATACAAGTTTGACAAGCATCTAAACGACATCTCTGCTCTAAGCTATGCAGATATAACCTTTGGTATAGGAGGGTTCAACATTCCCTTCCTGCCCGAAACCATGCCGCCAATTCGCTTCGGAATGTCTGGTAGTGTGCTTGCAGGGGTTGGTTCTGCCCATACCGAGCGTTATGACGGATACCTGAGAAGTTCCATTGATTCCGGCATATCTATGCATCAAGACATAGATATCCGCACCGCTATGGGTGGACAGGGATTCAAAGGGATGATCGGCTTCGCCTCCAACCCCATGCCCAATCTGGAGGTAGGTCTTACTTTAGACAATATTCTGGGTGCGATTAACTGGAATATGTACACCAAAGACCAGAAGTATCACTTTGAAGCGGACAGCGTTTATGTGTCCAATCTGGAGGATAACTTCTATTCTCAAACAAGCGCTGAAGAGGAAGTGGAGTCTTTCAGCACCAGCCTTCCTCCCGAACTGCGTATGGGCGTACTTTGGACATCACCCAAGCTTAGTCTGTCTTCGGATTATGTGCAGGGTTTCGAAGAATCCATGGTGACCAGCAGTATCGGCAAGCTCTCCTTTGGAGCCAGAGTGCTGCCCGTATATTTTCTGCCGCTAAGCTTCGGCATTAGCCTGGGCAACAGCAAAAGCCCCTTCCGGGCAAGCTATGGCATTAGTTTCAAAAGCGAAACAGCCGAGATTGGGGTGGGCTTCCAAAGCTTTGATTCCCTTATTCCCGGAACAAAATCCAAAGGAGTATCCTTCGGTAGCATGCTGCGTCTTTGGTATTGATGCTTAAATATGTCATTATTGCCCTGTTTGCGCTTAGCATATCAGGATATTACAACTATAGCAGCCATCCGGAGATTTCGGTCTCCCGAAGATGGCTGCTATTCTCTTTGCGCAGCATCTCTCTTGCTATAATCCTCTTGCTGCTCATCAGCCCTATTCTGTACTATATTCAAGAGAAAAGCATAGCCCCACAAATTGTAATGCTGGAAGATACCTCTTTGAGTATGAACCTGAAACATGGGGCAAGCAGCAAAGCACAACAATTGAAGCCTGCTTTTGCCAAGATGAAGTCACAGTTCGAGGATGCCGGCTATGATGTGCTGAGCTATAACTTTGCGGATGGGCTGAAGGGGGATGCAGGAGGCAGCTTGTTAGGCAAAACCTTAGAGCAGCTTAAACAAGATAAAGCCTTGAGGAACCTCGCCGGAGTGGCCGTTGCCTCAGACGGTTGGCTGAGAGATGAATCCCTGAACTCCGTTACTCAGATGGGAGTCCCTTTTTATGTATTGGCGGATAGCTCGCGCATTACAAACCCGGACCTGGCGGTCACCAATGTGCTCAGCAATCCATATGCGTATCGTAACGAGCCTAATACCATCAGGGCGGATATCGTGTCGGAAAACTATAATGGCAGCGTGGAAGCACGCTTAATGGTGGCTAATCGCCTAATCTCCAAACAAAGCCTGAAAGTTGAAGCTGGGAAAACGCAAAGCGTGGACTTCGTGCATCGCTTCACCCAAACAGGATTCTACCCCTGGAGAGTGGAACTGAGCAATCTGGCTGGAGAAAACAGATTGGCAAACAACAGCTACCCCGGTGCCATTGAAGTGCTATCCGACAAAGAGAGAATTGTGCTAATCTGGGATAAACCCGCTTGGGATAATAAGTTCATTCTAGACGCCATAAACGCAAAGCCCCGTTGGGAAGTGGAAAGCTATCACAACCGCAACGGAGTTCTCTTTAGTGGTGATAAGCAGGCAAGCAATCTGCAAAGCACCAATCTGGCTGCCATTATCATCATCAATAACGGCTTCATGACTCTGGACCAAAACGCTCTGCATTTCATAAACACAGCACAAAGCAAAGGCGTAGGTATTCTATATCAAGGCTTGCCCCTTGCAGCACTCAACAGCATCCTGCCCATGCAGAAATCCAATATTTCCACCGTGTATCAAGGCTTCATCAACCCTGGTCCTCTGGCGGTAAACTATCCCATGCTAAGCCCTTTGGTGGATGAAGCAAAAGATCTACCCCCGGTTGATTACTATTATCTAAGCCCCAATCCCGGAGCTGAGATATTGGCCACCATCAACAACCCCCAATCATCTCCTGCTATTGCCACCAAGAATATCGGTTCAGCCCGCTGTGTTGCCTTTTCCATGCTTAATCTTTGGCGCTGGCAGCTTCAGGGAAAGGATGGTGCATACGCTAAGTTTATCGGCAACTGCTTAACCTGGCTGAGTAATAAAAGCACAGGTGGGTACGAAGCTATCCATAACAGCAGCTATATGCTGGGTGAGGAAATCCGCATCAAATTGCGGGTGGAGGATAGCATTCGCCAACGCAAGCTGGATGTTAACCCCAAGATCCGCATTCTGGACAGTAAGAACAAGGAAGTGCTAAACGACTATCTTAGTAGAACAGATGATTATTACGGCATTATTGCTGAGCTAAAGGAACCCGGAACATACCATTTTGAGATTAGCGACAAGGAGAGCGGACAGAGCACCAAAGGCAAGTTTGAACTTAGTGATACCAACATAGAGAGTAGGGATTTCGGCTACAATCTGCCTTTATTGATGTGGATGTCAAGTGTGAACGGGGGGAAATTGCTTTATCCAGCATCAGCGGATACTTTCAAACCAATACCTGCAACACCTGAAATCCAAGTGAATCGCCGTGAAATTGCCCTCTACAAAAAGTGGTATATCCTCAGTCTGTTCATTCTGGCTTTCTGCATTGAACTATACTTCCGCAGGCGTTGGGGTCTCCTCTAAGTTCCTATCCTGATATAAAAGATGGGCAGTTCAGACAGTGCTGAACCACCCTATCCAATCAACCTATAGCCCAAATTCAAACGGTCTGCCTAAAGAGCCCATTGCTTGCCAGCCATACCTAACCCTAGATCCCTTTGAGCTTGAGGAGTTAATGTTCAATAGAGCAGGATGCATTCCAAATCGCTACTGTGTTGTAATAATCTGGTATCAATGTATTTGCGGCTCGTGATATTTCTCACTCATGGTAAATATTACCATAGGTGGATTAATGATTGAGGGGTATTGTTAACACGCAAAGTAAAGCATATGGCGTATTTGGTAAAGAGAGCTAGGCAAACATTTAAAGATTATCCGGAATAGTATATTCCTTAGCAATTCGTGTTAATGGTGCTCCTTCAGCTTGATCCCCAGAGATGATATCTTTTTGAATAAGTTTGATTTATCCATGTGCAGCATCTCTGCGGTTTTGCGTACATTATACTCATTTTCGATAAGAGCATGCTCAATATATGCCTTCTCAAAGCTGCTTAGCACAGAGCGTAATGAACTTGTTTTGCTATCCTGAAAACCTGCTTCCCGAGGTGTGGTAAAATCTACCACGGATAAGGTATCGCTTTTGGAATAAATTACCCCACGTTCCACCACATTCTTCAACTCGCGTATATTGCCGTCCCATCGTTGTTCGCACATCCATGCTTTGGCGGAAGAGCTGATGGTCTTTGGCGGGAGGAAGTTGCGGGAGCAGAACTCGCTGACAAAGTAATCCGCCAAACCTGGGATATCATCAATTCTTTGTCGCAGGGGAGGGATAACTATGTGCATGGTATTTAGCCTGTAGAGCAGATCCTTCCTGAAGCTCCCTTCTTCGCACAAACCGAAAAGGTCTTGGTTCGAGGCACTGATGATGCGGGTTTTTATCTTGCTCACTCTACCCCCCAATTTCTGCACTTCTCCCTCTGCCACTACCCTTAGTAACTTGGCTTGCACTGAAATGGGCAGTTGGCTTATCTCATCCATAAAGAAGCTGTTATTGTGAGCATATTCGAAATATCCCTTTTTTACTTTATCAGCTCCAGTGAACGCACCTTTTTCGTATCCAAACAATTCCGCCTCAAAGAGGTCTTTGGGAACGGAAGCACAGTTTATGCTTATCAAGCTTTGCGCTCCATACTTACTGAGACGGTGAATGGCGTGAGCTGCCAGTTCTTTCCCAACCCCCGTTTCTCCGCTGATCAGCACGGGGCAATCGAACTGCGAGGCTTTGATGATTTCTCCAAATAAAGCTTCCATCGGGGCAGAAGTTCCCCGCATTCCAATGGCGGCAATGCGAAGCTCATGCATTTGTGCTTTGATAGAAATGCCATCGCTTAGTCTTTTCAGTTTCATAAGCAGGTGGTTGGTATCCAAGGGCTTCTCAATGAAGTCCATCGCACCGTTTTTGATGGCAGATACTGCATCGGGGATATGAGCACTGCCAGAGATCATCAAGATTGGTAGTTCAGGATATGCATCATGCACATAACTCAAAGTGTTAAAGCCATCTTGCAGAGCGGGAAAGCACATATCCAGCATCATTACATCGACCTTCTCGTTACGGAGGATTTGTTCGCAGCCTTCCATTTTCGCAGCGCTAACCACGTCATAACCTGCATTGGTTAGCAGGTCGGTAGTAAGCCGGAGAAACACCAGATCATCATCCGCCAGCAGTATCCTAATCTTACCCATCATTCACCTTTCAACCAAAAGGATACGGTGGTGCCGAGTCCTTCTTCGCTTTGAATATACATGATTCCCCCCAGGGAGTCCATAATCTTCTTTGTTTCGGGAATACCGATACCTGTGCCCGATTGGTTGGTGGTGAAGAATGGCTTCCAGATATCCTCTATGTATTTGGCGGGGATTCCGCAGCCGTTATCCTCAATTTCCACCAAAACCGTATGGTCTTCCTGAGGAGAGCTAACTTTGGGAAACACCTTAACCGAGATGTGCAGCACACCCCCATTGGGCATGGCTTCCAGCGCATTGTTTATCATGTTTGTTATGGCTTCCTCAAAGCGAATCGGCTCGATATAGGCTTGCAAAGGCTCAGTTCCCCAGTTTCGAATCAGCTTGATGTTGTGCGGAAGGGCAGTTCTTGCCAGACAATGCTCGATGCAGGGCACAATCTCCTGAAGTTGCAGCTCAAAGTCTTTCAGTTCTGTGAAGCGCTGGAAGGCATGGGTAAACACCCGCACTTTGTCTATCTCGCTTCCGATAATCTGGTAATATTCCTTACGATTAGCCTCGCTTTGAGTTTGCAAGACATCCAGCGCTAACATAATATTGGTAATATGCCTGCGCACATGATGCGACAATCTGCGGGCAATATCCGCCCAATGTAATTTATCCGCCACCTGAGAGGGATCGGCAGCCATGGGAAACAGGGTTATCAGCCATATCTTGCGTAAGTTACGCGTGTGAGACATGCTAACCCGATAGCTCTGCAACCCTTCCTCAAGCCCCAGCGTCTCAGTATAAACATATCTGTCTCTACCACTTTCCATGAACTTCAATAGAGCAAGATAAATGCTTGGGAAGCACAGTTGCAGGTTTCTGCAGGCGGGATCTTTACTCCCCTCCGCCAGCATAAACACAGGGTTGCTGGCAAAGGCAATTTTGTGCGCATTGGTAAGCACAATTAATCCTTCCTGCATCTGGTTGGCGGTTATTTTCATCACATTTAATCTGCGGGCATAGCGGTAAAGCAACATCCCTACCAGCACCAGCAGCCCAAGGTTTAGCACCATGGTGTGGTCTTTAATTACTCTCGTGATGTACTTCAGTAAAGCCTGATGCCCGTAGCTGTAATAACGCACCTCTCTTTCAGAAGCAACGCTGATCAACGGGTTATTCTCAATTCCGGTTCTCACTATGTTCACCACAATCTCTGTATCATCAGGGAAAGGGATTTTTATCCGGGCTTTGATGTTATAGTGATTATCCAGCACCAGCAGATAGTTATCCTCTGTCTGCAGTACAATCTCTTTATTGTTATCCTGATCCAGGTCTTCCACCATCCAGATTAGCTTAGCATACTCTTTTTGCTTGTGCGGAATCACCTGTAGGTTATCGTCCAGCACAATTAAGCCTCTGCTTTTGTCCACCAAATGGATTCGTGATGTTCCTGCCGCATCCATGCGCTTTACGAAGTCTGCATTTTGCAGCCGTTCCAAGGTTGTGGACATTTGCAGGTTAAGCCTTCGCAGCATTGATTTCCCTGTCCAACTATACATGGAGGCAGTATTACGATTGTTTGCACTTCCCCAGGTGCTGTTTACCACATATATTTCCAGCTTCCCATCCTGCCCATGATCGGCAATATCCACAAGTACCTGTCCATTTCCCGTAAACTGCTGTTCCTTGTAAAGTACTTCTCCCGATGTGGATAGCATCACCAACCAGCCATTAAAATCATCCAAGCCGTTTATCACTTGCTCGGTATTCTTCAAAGCGGTTGTACCGAACACCAGCTCCTTGGTTCCGTTATTGTCGAAATCTCGAAGGATTAGCCCGGAAACATTGCAGGGGGTAACAAACTGCCATTTCAGTTCTCCGGAGATGATATCGAAAACATATATGCCGCGGGGGTTTGCCGTGAAGCTATCCAAACCCAAACACAGCAGTTCCAGCCTACCATCGGCATCAATATCTTCCAATGTCTGGGGTATCATCTGTCCGAAATAGTGGATGCGGGTGTCGTTAACTGCGCTGTCAGTTCGGGGAATGCGGGCAAAAGCTTTCATCTCTCGTTTCAAAGGGGTTTGCCAATCGTATTTAACTGCATTAAGATACACTGCTTTTTGGTCATTATAGGTGTAGAACAACCACCTACCGTTATCTCTGGGATCTGCCAATACCTGAACCGTCTGAAAGGGGAAAACTGAGTTTAACTGAGATAGCACCCTTCCCTTGATATCCTGAACGTAAAGAGAGTTAACCCCACTATTATTGGAGTCTGTACAGATGAAGAAATCGGTTTCGTCACCCTTCAAATCTGCATAAATCCAACCTGTCATATTGCTGTCGTGTCGGTTTATATCCTCCGAAACCAACTCGTGCGTTTCCCACCTGTGCCCGTTTCCACAAGCACTAAGCAGAATCAGACTAAGCAACAACAGGGCAGTGCCTTTATTCATACATACTCCGAAAGTAAATGTAAAAGCTATTCTACACATAGGATATAATACTGTCAAGAGAAATGTAGGCTATCTTGCGTTGTTTAGTTGATTTTATTCCTGATGTGCAAAAGTCACCTCTTGTCTTGGCATGACCACACCCTTGGTTCCACTGCGCTATCATTACGGACTCATTGCGGATAAAGAGCGCAGTAAGTCCGCAATGATACCGTAGTGAATCCAATGAATAAAGGCGTGACAGGCAGGAGACCGCAGGAGCCGGGAAAATGTGTTAAGGCAAGTAAACTTGACAAAAAGCGCAGAGGATATTAGCTGGCTTTTGTGAAAAAATAAGTATAAGGACGATGCCAATGCTTGAAGCACTAACCGGTAAAGTGTTTGCTACTGTAGCCTCGCTCTCCATGTTTTTGTTCTCGTCATACAGTGGTAACGATCCCTCTTTCCGAGCCATTAACAGCCGGGCGGGCGGAAACTACCTGCAGCTTCGCACCACTCTTGTGGGTGCTTTTGACAACGACTTCCCGGATGTGTTTAAAAGCGGGACCCTTATTCCGATAAACTTTGATCTCACCATAAAATCGGGGAATAGGGTTCTGGGCGAAAAGCGTTATCAGAACCGAGTTAAATACAATCTCAGTAAAGGCACATTTGAAATCTACACGGGAGGCATGAACCGCAACTTGGAAACGGACTCCTATTCGCATATGCTGGCTGAGGTCTCGGCATTCGAATGCTCCATACCATACAAACCGGAATGGGGGAGTGGTGAATGTGCGATTGGAGGCAACCATGCCCACAATTAAGTTTGCTCAACTGAAAAAACCCGTTGACCTGATGGTGTTGTGGAAGTATCACAAACCGAAGGTTAACGCCACTCTCGACCTGCGAAAGACCTCGTAAAGGAAAGTAGATGAAGATGATAAAACCGGGCATCAGAACATGGCTGCTGGCTATATACCTGATCCTGTCCATCGGCGGTTTGATGGTGCTGAACAGGGTGTTCCAAACCAATCAGGCACAACTTCAGGAAGCCATGAACCACATGGAACTTAGCGAAGAATTGCGGCAGATTAAGCTGCACAGCAGTGAGGACTCCCTGAAGGCAGTGGAGATAATGGAGAACTTCGGTTCCGCAAAAAGCGTGGTGAAGCTAAGTCTAAGCGAGTCAAGATTCTATGCTGCCTTGACCCTATTAATCATCATCATTGTGTCCAGTAGTGTATTCTTCATTGTGCTAACGCGTATCAGTAAACCACTCAGGGAGTTGCAGAGTGCTACGGAGCAGATACGGCATGGCAATTTCAGCGTACACCTGCCTGAAACGGGCATCCACGAGATGAAGATGCTGAAGAACTCCTTCAATGTGATGTCCCGCGAGTTGGAAGCTGTGCAGAAACGGCTGTTGGTGGCGGAGAAAGAGATGATTTGGAAAGACCTTTCCCGCATCCTTGCGCACGAGATAAAGAATCCTTTAACCCCCATCCAGCTTGCCGTGCAACGCCTGGAAGAACGTATGGAAACAGACCCGCAGGGCGTTATCAGAATTCTGGGTGAATCCCTGGACATTGTGAAACAAGAGATAGAGAACCTCCGTTTGTTGGCACAGGATTTCTCCAGCTTTGCCAAGGTTAGCAAGGCGCAAAGAGAATACTTTAATCCCGAAACCAGCATCCGCGATATCTGCCGTTCCTATGCGGCAGATTACAATCTGGTGCTGGATTTAATGCCCGACTTATTGGTGTTGTTCGATAAAACTCACTTCTACCAAGTGATAACCAACATCCTGCAGAATGCCATCGATGCCTCCGAACCGGGGAAACCGATAACTATCACCCTGAACAAAGACAAGAACTATGTGATCATCAGCATCAAAGATCAGGGAACGGGGATAGAGGCAGAGGACTTGGTGAGGGTGTTCGAGCCGTATTTCTCGCGTAAGACCAAAGGCACAGGGCTGGGATTGGCGTTGGTTAAGAAACTGTGTGAAGCAAACTTCGCCATTGTGCGGGTGAAGAGCAAACCGGGAGAAGGCAGCGAATTTACCCTTATTATTGAGGGTAGCAAAGCATGAAAGTCCTTGTAATAGACGACGAAAAGAACATCTGCATCACCATCACCAGTATCTTGACGGATGATGGTTATGAGGTGCAAAGCTGCCACACTGCCAAGTGCGGGATAAGCGCAGCCGAAGATGCTGACCCGGATGTGATATTGCTGGATGTGAAGCTGCCGGATATGAACGGCATCGATGTCCTCGCCAAGCTTAAAAAGAGCCAGCCGGGAACTCCGGTGGTGATGATCTCCGGCAACAGCGCAATATCCGATGCGGTTAAGGCTATCAAGCTTGGTGCCTTTGACTTTCTGGAAAAGCCCCTCAGCCTGCCCAAAGTGAAGCTGACCATCTCCAAAGCCTTGGAGTTTTCCCGTCTTGCCCGTGAATTGCAACGGATGCGCAGCGAGAATGAGCAGAACTGGGAGATGATAGGCAACAGTGCAGCAATACAGGATGTGAACGCCATCATCAACCGCATCGCTCCTTCCAATGCCAAAGTGCTAATCCAAGGCGAAAGCGGTACGGGCAAAGAACTTGTGGCGCGCCTTATCCATGCCCGCAGTCCACGCTTGAGTAAGCCCTTCATCAAGTTTAACTCCGCCGCAATTCCCCGTGAGCTGGTGGAAAGCGAATTGTTCGGTTATGAGCGGGGAGCCTTTACCGGAGCGCAGAACCGCAAGCGCGGTAAGCTGGAGGAAGCAGATGGTGGAAGCCTGTTCCTTGATGAGATTGGCGACATGGAACCTGCTGCCCAAGCCAAGATACTCAGGGTGATTCAGGAAGGCGAGTTTGAGCGTGTAGGCGGCAACCACACTCACCGCATTGATGTGCGCATAATTGCTGCCACAAACAAGGATTTGGCTGCCATGGTGAATAACGGCAGCTTTAGAGAAGACCTCTTTTACCGCCTGAATGTTGTCCCCATTTACACTCCACCGCTGCGAAAACGCGCTTTCCCGGGAAATC
>CALDSN010000024.1 GCA_937924555.1 uncultured bacterium
CAGGGAGATAATTCATGAACCGTTACACTGCCTTACTAACCAATGACGTAGAAACCACCTCCATATGGTTCAATGATTTGCGTGATGCCACCGGCGAGAAGGTACTCAAGGAAGGTATGCCCCTTCTGTTGGACTTGTATCGCAAATACAATGTCAAATCCACCTTCTATTTCACCGGCTACATCGCCAACCTCTATCCTGAGGTAGTCCGCATGATCATTGCCGATGGGCACGAGGTTGCCTCCCACGGCAAGTCCCATATCAAAGAGAATGGCTTCGACATCATGCCTTATGACAAGCAAAAAAGGCACTTGGACTATTCCAAGAAGCTGCTGGAAGATATCTCCGGGCAAGAGGTTATCTCCTTCCGTGCACCTGCACTAAGGGTTAATAACCTCACCGCACGCGCTTTAATCGAAACCGGTTTTCGGATAGACAGCTCCATTGCCTCGCAGCGTTTTGATTTCTTTCTCTCCTTTGGCAGCAAACAAAAGCTGAACTTCCTCAGTGCCCCCAGGCTGCCATACCGCACCAAGCAGAACAACATCTTCGCCAAGGGGAACAGCCCTCTGGTGGAGGTTCCGCTTTCGGCTACCTTCCTGCCCTTTGTGGGCACAACTATGCGCATCATGCCGCAGATGACTTCGTTGCAACAGAGATTGCTGCACTTCGAGAGCGGGATAAATGCCAAGCCCGTGGTGTTCGGTGTTCACCCCAATGAGTTCATCGACGAGAGTTCTGAGGAACGCGTGATAAACCGTCGTTCCAGCAACCCTATCGCCTACTTGTTAACCGACTATCTGCGCGCTAACCTCAAGGTAAAGAACCTCGGTCCCAAAGGAATTGAAGTCTATGAGCAGTTCATTAAGTTCTACGCAGAGAAGAGTTATTCCATGGTAACCGTCAAAGACTATGTAGCGGAGATGTTTGACTGATGAAAGCCTATCTCAAAGTGGAAAAGCAGCCCATGCCAAACCATGTGGAACGCCCCTTTTTAATCCAATTGGGCTACACTGCCAGGGAGCATGGTTTTACCGGGATGTTCGCCAAAACCCGCTTCCTTTGGATCCGCACCAAAGATCACTGGTTGCAGGTTATCTCCAGAATTATGCCCTTAAACGGCATCAGAGTTAAGCTCCAGCGTATGCGTGGAGTACAGATTGCCGAGCAGGTTCATATAGGGCCAATGGTCACCATCGACGATGTGTACCCATATTTCGTTAAGATTGGAAAAGGGGTTGCCATTTCCGGGAACAACTTTATCCTCACGCACACTAAGCCCATGGTGTATCACAGCGAGGTGAGCGAAGCGTATGTGGCACCTGTGATTATCGAGGATAATGCCTGGCTTGCCATCAGCGTGGATGTGCTGCCCGGTGTAACCATTGGTGAAGGATCCATCATCGCTGCCGGTAGCGTGGTTACGGAATCCATCCCTCCCCTTGTGTTCGCTGCAGGTGCTCCTGCAAAAGTTAAACAGGACTTAGCTCCCAAGCTGAAGAAAAACTATAGCGAAGCGGAGTTCCAGCGCATTCTGGAAAAGCGTAAAGCGGAGTTTGGTTTCTAACTCTTGGCAGGGTTCGCCCCTGATTATTCCCAAGCTGAATTACCTGATCATTACCTAATCATTACGTACTAAACATGCAATGATCAGGTAATGATCAGGTAATGATACCAAGAAAGCCCTAAGGCAGATATAGAGAATTTGAACATGATGTTTACCGCTAAGATAGGTAAACACAATAATATAATCCCCCAAGCAAAGTAGAGGAAAGCATGAAGTATTTAGTAACCGGAGGAGCCGGGTTCATTGGCTCCAATATTGTTAGTGAACTGCTGTCTCGTGGACATGAAGTGAGAGTTTTGGATAATTTTGCCACCGGAAAACGGGAGAATATCCTGCCCTTGATGAAAGACCCCAATTTAACCATGATTGAAGGTGATCTGCGCAGTTTTCATATAGTTCGGGCTGCGGTGAAGGGCGTGGATTATGTGCTGCATCAGGGGGCACTACCCTCCGTACCCCGCTCCATCAACGACCCAATTACCTCCAACGATGTGAACATCCTGGGGATGCTGAACATCTTGGAAGCAGCCAAGGAATTTGATGTTAAGCGGGTTGTGGTAGCCTCTTCCTCGTCCATTTATGGCAACAGTGAAACGCTTCCCAAGGTGGAGACCATGCCCATTAACCCGATGTCTCCCTATGCTTTAACCAAGTATGCACAAGAGCGTTATTGCCAAGTGTTCTACCAGCTTTATGGGCTGGAAACAGTGGCACTGCGCTACTTCAATGTGTTTGGACCGCATCAAGACCCAACATCACAGTATAGTGCTGTGATACCAAAGTTTATCAAGATGATTATGCAGGACAAAGAGCCGATAATCTATGGAGATGGCAGCCAAAGCCGCGATTTTACCTTCGTGGAAAACAATGTGTGGGCAAATATTGAAGCGTGCACCGCCCCCAAGGCAGCCGGTGAAGTTATCAACATCGCCTGTGGCGAGAGATATACTTTGGTGGAGCTTGTGCAGATGATAAACAGCATCCTTGGCAAAAACATCGAGCCGAAATTCGAACAGGACAGAGCGGGTGATGTGAAGCACTCCCTGGCAGATATAAACAAGGCAAAGAACCTTCTTGGATACACAGTTAAGGTAGATTTTAAGGCAGGCTTGGAAAGAACGGTTGAGTTCTTTAAGTAAAAACAGGATTCTTTGGTGCCTGAAGACCAATACAAGGAGTAACTCAACGTGTTATCAGCAACACTGAACCCAAGTAATCACCATCGTTTGTTTATCATGTGGACGGCAATATGAAGTATAAAGCAACCAAGTATGCGCTTTTTGCCCTTGATATTGCCATTGTGGTGTTTGCATTTCTCTTTGCCGCCAAGATACGCCCGGGAACGAAGAGGATAATTCTCCATTATTACCGTAGCTTCATACCCTTTTTAATAATCTGGGTTGGTTCAGGTGCATGGGGTGAGAAGTTCACCCTGAAGACAATTCATAGTGCTACGGATTTTATCCGCAGGATATTCAAATGTAACATCTTTGCAATTGCTATCGTGCTTGGGTTGATGTATTTCTTCGGGAAGTTCAACTATTCTCGCTACATCGTGTTTGGAACTATCCTCACCACCTTTGGGATAGAGCTGTTTGTATTCCTGAGCATATATTATGCCTTCCGTTTCCACCGGGAGAATGCGAATTTCGCCTCCACTCGGCTAATTACCAGGTCTGCTGCGCTGGAGGAATCTCAGAGTCCTAAGTTTTTCATGGATGCCGCAAAATCAGTTCCGGTGATAAGCAACGAACCATATTCGCTCCCCGGAGTTGATGAGGCGGAAGAGAACTCCATCATGCTGCCATTGTGGGAAAAGTACTTGGCAGATAGACCCGAGATGTTTGATTTTCTTAATGACTTTTTGGACCTCACGAAGTTCAAGAAAGACGGTACCTTGATATTGAATTCGGAGACATACTTCAATATCCAGAACGAACCAAACTGCAGCCGACAGGTGTTCCTGAACTTGCGTATGATCAACGATTACCGCCGCTTGAACTACTACTTAATCAGAGTGAATGAAATGCTGATTGATGGTGGTGTCTTTGTGTGCATCGGCGAGACTATCACGGAAAGGCGAAAAGCATTTTACCGGAAGTATGGAAGACTACTAGGCGCATTCTTATACTTCTTTGACTTTCTGTTTAGACGCGTGATGCCCAAACTTCCGGTGCTGCAAGGTTGGTACTTCGCACTGACCAAAGGGAAGAACCGAGCGCTTTCGGAAACGGAGATACTGGGACGCTTCTACTTCTGCGGGTTTGAACTGATTAATAAGCGTGAGATTCACGGATTGATGCACTTTATCTTAAAAAAGACGCGTGAACCTCGCACGGATCCTAACCCTACCTATGGACCGTTTATCAGGCTGAAACGCAAAGGTAAGAATGGGAAGATAATATACATCAAGAAGTTTAGAACAATGCATCCTTATAGTGAGTACCTGCAGCAGTATGTTTATCAAACCAATGCCCTGCAAGAGGGTGGTAAGTTTGCGGATGATTTCCGTGTTACATCTTGGGGAACTGTTCTACGCAAGCTTTGGATAGACGAGTTGCCACAATTTATAAACTTCTTCAAGGGAGAGCTGGGATTGGTTGGCGTAAGAGCACTCAGTGAACATTACTTTAGTCTTTATCCGCCTGATATGCAAGAACTAAGGCTTAAGGTGAAACCGGGCTTGCTACCTCCATTCTACGCCGATATGCCGAAAAGCTTCGAGGAAATAGTGGAATCCGAAAGGAGATACATCCTGAGGAAGCTGGAAAAGCCACTAACCACTGACTGGATATACTTCTGGAAGAGTGTATGGAATATTCTCATCAAAAAGGCAAGGTCAAACTGAAGAATAAGGAAAAAATAACTTGCCAGATTTAGGCTGCCATGTATGATGACCCCGTAATTGTAATTGTAACTTAGTAATATATTTAACGTAATTCAGGGAGGAATTATGAAAAGACTTATGCTCCTGCTGATCGTAGCTTTATCTTTAAGCTCTGTATTTGGATTGACTGCTGGAGACATCGCCATTATTGGTGTTAACACAGATGCAACAAAAAGCATTGCTTTTGTCGCTTTAGCAGATATACCTGCTAACACAACGATCTCTTTTTCAGACAATGCCTGGAATGCCACAACCCAAGTTTGGCGAACTGGAGAAGGATTGTTTACCTGGTCACATACTTCTGTGGTAGCAAAGGGTACAGTAGTTACCGTTTCGATGCCTACGACCTTTACCGCTACGATAGGCACAGTAACAAAATCAGGGAGTTTTGATTTATCTGCTACTGGAGATCAGGTACTAGCTTATGAGGGAACAACCGCACCTACAGCAAATAGTTCGTCACTTTGGCTTTATGGCTTTTCGACTGAGAGTTTCGTTTGGGGTAACAATACCAACACATCTGATCTCCCAACAGCCCTTAGCAGTGCATTTATAGCACTGACCTCCTCAACTACAGAATTCGATAATGCTTATTTTGCTAATGGCTCTACTGCGCAGACGGCGGTTTCTGTATCTGGCACAAAGACAGAGTTACTTGCTTTTTTCAATGATAACACCAAGTACTATAAAAACGATACCGGACCTCTGACGTTCCCGACCTATACGATTACTGTGGGTTCTGGTGCTGCTGCCACAATCACTGTCACCGGAACCATGAACGCTTTTTCTACCATCTCCGGCACAGCATCTGCTTATCAAAGCTACAAGGTATCCGGAGCTAATTTGACTGCTGACATCAGTGTAACTGCTCCTGCAAGCTTTGAATTGTGCAAGACTTCCGGTGGCACCTACACCAGCGGACTTACTTTTGCTCAGTCCGGTGGAACGGTTGCAGAGCAAGATGTATTTGTCCGTATTGCTGCTTCAGCAGGTGCAGGCACTCCAAGTGGGAATATTACCCATACTAGCTCTGGAGCCACACAGATTGACAAATCTGTCAACGGTATTGTGTATAAAACCGAACCAACTAATCATGTGACTAATTTTATGGTTAGCACAGGTACTCCTTCCTATTCTGTGATTGATGCAATTTGGGATGATGCCACAGGTATTGTAGTCCCCGATGGTTATCTGATAAAAGGCAGTAGCATTGGCTATTCCTCAATAATTGATCCGGTTGATGGCGCTGCCGAAGCTAACGCATCCTTGGTGCAGAATGTTGCTGCAGGAGTTGAGTCAGCCTCCTTTACAGGTCTGTCAGAACACACCACGTATTATTTTAAGATATATCCCTATACTAACTCGGGGACTAATATTGCTTACAAAACCAATGATACTGTCCCAACTGACGACTATACAACTACCTACGGACCGCCTGTTGCCCCTACTGCGGACAGCGCAACAGCCGTTTCTCATGAAGGTTTCACCGCTCATTTTGATGCCGTTCCCGGAGCAACCAGTTATCGTATTGACGTGATGAATGGCACTGCCCAAGCGGTTGCGACAGACCTCTTCTTCTCTGAATACATTGAAGGAAGCAGCAATAACAAAGCTATTGAGATATTTAATGGAACCGGTGCCACAGTTGACCTTTCTGATTACCGATTTGAGAACTGGTTTAATGGTACAAGTACTCCCTCTACATACACATTTACCGGCACTCTTGCGAATGGCGATACTTTTGTATTGGCGTATCCATCAGCCAATGCCACAATTCTTGCCCTGGCAGACGCAACATCCTCAAACGCATCTTTTAATGGTGATGATGCTCTTGTCCTCAGAAAGATCAGCACTAATACCATCGTGGATATCTTTGGAGTAATGGGGCAAGATCCCGGGACAGAATGGACGGCAACTGGTGGCTACACCACTGTAGATAGGACATTGGTACGCAAATCTACAGTTACTGGTGGGATAACAACTAACCCTTCAATTTCGACTCCTGCTGTAACCACGGATTTCCTTACTCTAGGAACAGAATGGGATATATACGCAGTGGATACTACCACATACCTCGGTTCACACACCATGGGCTCAACCGTCACTTTTGTGACAGGTTGGAACAACAAGGCTGTTAACAACACCGTTGTTCGTGTATATGGTCTGGACCCCGATTCTGATTATTCTTATCGTGTTCGTGCGGTTAACGACTATGGCACAAGCTCAAACTCGAATGTGGTCGAAGTAACTACCGGAGCAGAAACCGAAGGTGCTGGCGCAAACACCTCTATAAGCGGAGCAAGCACAGTAGTTTTAGTAGAGCCCCTTACAGGTTTCACCAATAATAATGTCGAGATAGACCCCGATACCAGCACCAGTGACGACATATCCATATCTGTGGCTGCTACCGAAATTGCCATTCAATATTCCATCACAGCAAACGATGCAGCTCTTAGCGGTTTATTCTGGCTGAGCCATGCAGGTTTGGGATTCACCCCAGTGACCTGTAGGGTAAACGATGGAACAATAGTTGAGTGAGATCGGAAGAGCGTCGTGTAGGGAAAGAGTGTAGATCTCGGTGGTC
>CALDSN010000025.1 GCA_937924555.1 uncultured bacterium
ATGGAGTAGAATATCTGGAACAACACCACAGGTAAAATCACTATCAAATATTGGGCAAAGCGTATTTGATGAA
The DNA here is from genome assembly GCA_937924555.1 of uncultured bacterium. GTDB lineage: Bacteria > Cloacimonadota > Cloacimonadia > Cloacimonadales > Cloacimonadaceae > Cloacimonas. The sequence continues at coordinate 74 of CALDSN010000025.1, forward strand.
ACCTGATAACAAGTATCCAGGCAATTATCCCCGTTATGAGCATGGGATAAAAAGCAAAATAGGCAATCAAACCCATATAAGTGAAGATTCCCCTCCCACCGCGAAAATGATTGGTAAGCGGAAGGCAATGCCCAAACAACATCCCAAGTCCGTAGAGAAGCATGATGTTACGCTGATAAATTAAGCTCAAATCACTAATGCTTCCTGTTTTATCCAATGTCCGAAGTAACATCTCCACAACAAGTAAAAACAGGTATGCTTTTGCTGCATCAAGTGCGCCAACAAGTACTCCCAGAGGTTTACTGATATTGGTATAGATATTCTCTGTATCAGCCATACCCGTACCCACTTTGTAGATATTAAGCGAGCGAACCCCCTTGGTAACCATTCTGGCAGTGGAAAAGCAACCATACATATAGGATAAACCTATGATAACTAGGGCAATTATATAGCTCACCGCTTACCTCCGCTGTTCCTGTTACCAAATATGGCTGTGCCAATCCTAAGCATGTTTGCTCCTTCATCCAAGGCAATCAGGTAATCGTGACTCATCCCCATGCTAAGATAATCCATCTGCACATTAGGTATATCCATGAGTTTGATTTTCTCAAAAAGCTGTTTCATTTTTGCGAACAAGGGCCTGCTCTCTTCCGGCTCTCCAAGTTTGCCAATGGTCATTAGACCGCGGATAGCCAATGTGCTGTAACGAGAAATCTCCTCTACACACTGAATGGCATTATCGAAACTCACTCCGCTTTTACTGGCTTCTTCACTGATATTTACTTGAATCAAGATATCCTGATAGCGATTCGTTCTCCCCAAAGCAAGGTGAAGTTTTTGGGCAATATATACAGAATCAACTGACTGCACTAAGCTGGGTTTCAAACTCAATAACTGGTTGATTTTATTACTCTGTAGATGCCCGATAAAATGAAATCCTTCGTATGCTTCGCTAAGTAAGGGCAGCTTTCGCATGGCTTCCTGCACTTTGTTTTCGCCAAAATGCTTGATTCCCGCTTTCAGTGCTGCGTCAATGGCTTCCACAGACTGAGTCTTGGTAACAGCTAATAGGCAGATTTCCTCATCTTGCCTTCCCAGCTTCTCCAAGCGCGCATCTATACTATTCTGGATTCTTTTAACATTATCTATCATATTCATTTCAGTAGTAACATTCTCCTATCCAACTTCTGTTTATCGTAGCTTAGCCGATATAAATACACTCCACTTGAAACAGGTTTCCCTCCACTATCCTTACCATCCCAAACAACACTATAACCTCCCATCTGTTGCACAGCATCTACCAAAGAGCAAACTTTCTGCCCTTTAAGGTTAAAGATATCCAACCTCACTTTAGTAGCTTTGGCAAGCGTATATCGTATGGTTGTACTTGGATTGAAGGGGTTGGGATAATTCTGCATTAAGAAAGTTGAAGGAGTACCAAGTTCCTCTTCCTGCAAGCCGACACATCCCGTTGAGGCAAAAGACCCTTGGCGCATATCACCGCCTCTATAACTAACCCATGGTTCTAAACCACTTACAGGTAATCGTAAATTATACATGATCACCCCATTCGCATACCCTGCAACAAATTTCACCAGACCATTATTATCGAAATCTACTAAGGTACCGGGGGTGCTTCCGCTCATTTCACCTATGTAAGGGAAACCGGGGAAAACAGACCCATCAAAGTGATATATTAATAGCGAGTTGTTTTCATCTTGTAACACAATCTCCAGCCGAGGATCACTATCCAGATTTGCCAACAAAGGAGGACAAGTGAAACTAAAACCTGTCTCCAATGGAAAACCCGGTAGATCACTCCCTTGATCCGTGAAAGCATAAATGATACCATTACGGCTTACACCAACCACATCAATGCCATTATAATCGTGGCTGATATTACCTATGGCAAAACCACCTGCAATAGCACTATCAATGTTCCTGCTGGATATCACCTGACCTTGGGGGCTGATGATGAATATCTGCGATTGGGTGGCACACACAATCTTATTGGTGTCGGTAATTGTGGGCGAACCATTGATTGTTGAACCAAGTTGAACCGGAAATCCTGGGAGAATCTCCCCCAGACCGTTTATCACATAAAGGTTCCCGGAAGTTGTTCCGGCAACAATCTCCGCCATTCCATCGGCGTCTATATCCGTTGCTGCCAGTTCACACTGAAATGACGAACCTAAGTTAACTGGGAAGCCAAAAGGTTGAAATCCTCCGGGAGAAAAGGCATATATTCTGCCATCCAATCCCCCTGCTATTGTTTCACAATAACCATCTCCATCAATATCTGCCAGCATTGGGGTATGTAAAAACGAGGTGGGTTCATGCACATTGAAGATGCTCGTCCCATCCTGTGAGAAGCTGTAAACATCACCTGTTCTACTGCAAAAAGCCAGATCAGCTCCAGCCTCCAAGTCTATCGGTCCCATAGCAAAGCTACGCATCAAATTCACTTGATTAGCAGGGCTAAAACTGCTGCTCAGTTCTCCGTTATTCCCTACCATAGATACCAGTCCATTGGCATCCGCAAACATTATCTCCTTTCCGGGAGACCCGGCAAACTCACCAATAATGGGGGCGGATCTGCCTTGTATATGGCTCTCCCATGGGAAGCGAGTATCCAACAGAGTTATAGTAAGAGGAACTGAATAAGCCCTGATCCCGGTGCTAAGTAGAGTAGTGGGGTGTTGTGATTCTATTTCAATCTTCAGGTTATAATTTCCATAGCCAATATCTTGCGGAAGTTGAAGTTGCATAAAGCTTCCAAGTGGACTCATCCCTCCGGGTATAATACTGCTTACCGCCATGCAAGAGCCAACCACAGTAACTCCCGCGGGAGCAGACACCACCCGCACCACAACATTGGATGCGGTCGCCCAAGCATCGTCATTGTAAATCACAGGCTTGAACCTGATAATCTCTCCGGGATTAAGAGTGCCATCGTTATCCCCATCCTCATCGCTGAAGCTATAACTGTCCAAACTTAGCAAGGGCAACAGAGGATCAACGTCTTTTACTGCGACAGACGGATCGCCAAAGAGGATAACCTCATAATAACACCAGCGCATCACATCGTTGCTGAGAGCAGCGTTCAGGTTTTGCAGCCGAGAATAGGTTAAAGCACGCCCAAGCTCCGGCATATTCTGTTGAAACAGCCCTCTGAAAAACTGACGGTCATAAAACTGAGATGCTCCATCAATACTGCCGGGCATATACCACCCATAGCGTGTATTGCCGATGAAGGCAAATAATGCACCATTAGCTGTCACAAGATGCTCTCCAATAGCCTCTCCCGCTGCGGAAGTACGTTGGTCGAAGGCAGCAGGATAACATCCTTGAGAATAAAGAAAACCATACTCTGTATTACTCATGTTATCCACACTGAAGTTGGACTGACCAATCAAGCTTGTTTCGTTGGCATGCCCCATGTGATTCATTATTCCCGCACCGCTATTAATAGCGTTTAACACTGCCATGGCATTATAAGTTCCGTCTCTCTGGTACAATGTTTTTAGGTGGTATTCATCGGGAAGATATTGCGCCACATCGTCCTTATAATCTCCACCCCAGGTAACCGGGTTCATATTCAGATTCTCACCCATGAATAAAGCCATATTATTGCTGAAGCTATTCGTATCGGCATAGTACATTGTCTTGTGGAAGATATTCTGAAACTCTATGATAGTCTCGGCAGGAAACCTCCCGATATGCACTTCGGGAACCATATCCACATTATCCGCCTGCTCACCATAGATATCGTTCTGGTTTGCATTCCATGTGCCATCCAGATTGCTATAGTACATATCCACCGGCATGCGGTTATCCACCGTGTCACCCACCTGACCATAGGCTCCCCGCTCCGGCACAATCTCATCATCTCCACCAAGGATTACATATTGGAGTGGCTCAGAACTGCTTGCCCATGTTTGGTAAGCATCTATTATGAAGTTACGCAGCTTGGCGGCATTATCCTCTCCGGGGTAAGCAGCAAGGATGTCCTCCATGGTATAGATGGCATTCGATATCCCCTTAGAGCTCTTCCATGCGGCAAAATCTGCAAACCATGGGACCCTTTGGGCATCAGTGATAATAATCATTTTCTTGGGACTGCTTAAGTCTATCAAACGGCTATGCTCGCTTACTGACCTATATGCTGAAGCGGTATTGTAACTTGATACTTGCTCAGGGTTTTTAACCCAGTTACTAAGTGTATTCTGCGTTTCCCCATCCCTGCACACAAAGTTTGCCTGATACTGCGCTTCGGTGCGATCGAACATACTTTGGAATTCTATAACCGCTGCTTGGGAGGCGTAAACCTTTTTACTGATTGGGTTATACTTATAGGGGTAGATATTGAAGAGTGCTATCTGAAATCCACGATAATATTGTGTTCCCAAAAACTCATAATCCTTTTCGGGATATAGCCTATTCTCCAAAAGCGGAGCTTTGAAGCTCTCAGCAGTCTCTGCTCCGGAAATCTTCTCTTGGGGCAAGGCAACACTTATCTCCGCTCGATCAGCTTGTAATACACTATTCCCAAGCCGTACTTCACCACTTTGATACTTCTCTCCAAATGGGATCAACACAGCCACAGGAAGATATGGCAGCATGGGCATGCCCGGCTCTAAGATCACCGCTGCCCCATTTCCTCGCACATTTCTGTCCCATGCTTGAGGGTTTATCTCCACTCTGACGCTAAGGGCAGCTATTTGTATCCACACTATCAGCAAAATGCCGATAAAGGTTATTCTCTTCATATTGTTATCCATCTATGGTAGCATTACTTGCCTACTATGACAAGTTTGAACCCGCTACCATATTCAACACTAATCCGTCAAGACTTTTCCAGCATTTCCCCCATTATTCTATAGTTATCTGCTTACGATTTCTCTTTAGGGCTTCTCCTCCGCTCTGTCAAATACACTCTGATAAGCCTCGTCATAATAAACAGCCACCTTCAGGTTCCCTTCATCATCACAACCCAAAGAAAGTGACTTGGTTCCCCCCAAATTCCAGAAGATCATCTGATTCTCTTCATCTATGGAGAAATTCTCCCCATGCAGGTCGATAAACTCATCCAAGATTTCTTCATTATCCTCTTCACTCAAGTTGTCACAGAAGTTTATACACCACCCAACCAGCTTTGAGGTGCTGGGATTTACATACATATCCACCTGATAGTAGGTATCGGGATCTTCCAAACCCATCGACTTTGTCACAGGCCAGTTCTTAAACAGAATAAATCCCACATTACTCAGATTAGACCTTGCAGTGGAGTAATTCTCTCCATAATACAGCCCAAGAAACCCTACCTGGGCAAACAACCCGGCAAGAAAACACACAAACAAAACCAACATCAACAGCTTTTTCATTTTAGCTCCCATCTATGTTTTATCGTTGCGGGCAAAATTGCAGATTGCTTAGATATTGTCAACTGCTTTGCAGGGCATGCAAACAGGCACATTAACTGCACAATGCTTCCCTGTAACCCCCAAAAGAATGTCTTGACGCAGAATACCCCACCCAATTTCTGGGGGAAAGAATAGCATGAGAGGACTAAGCATGGAAAACATCCGCATCGGCATCGTAGGAAACATCGGCGTGGGCAAATCCACCTTTATCGAAGCAGCCAGTTCCGCACCCCTGAATAAAGTTTTAACCTCTGTTTACCCCAAACCCAACGGCACAGAAGGTGTCTTTGCCTTTCCGGAAAAATTTAACCCACTCGTCCTTGATGCGTTTTATCAGGATCCCGTTGCCAATGCCTTCATGGCACAGATAGAGTTCTTCAACGGCAGACTTGATCGCCAAAAGCTGATTCAAACCTGCAGAGGCATTGTGCTGGAGGACAGGACTTTGGCAGAGGATTATCACATCTTCGGCAAAGCTCAACGCATCCTGAAGAACATGACTGAGCCCGAATTTATCGCCTATCAGCGCACCTACAGGCTGATGACCGAACAAATAAAAGAGCCCGACCTCGTGGTATATTTCAAGGCAGATGTCCCCACCTTGCTGGAGAGGATAAAAGAGCGTGGACGCGAAAGCGAACTTGCCATCCCACCCGCTTATCTGGAGCTGCTGAATAACCTGTATGAAGATTTTGTCGCGCATCATGTGGGCTGTCCTGTGCTGGTGATCGATGCGGACAAAGCCGTCGATAAGGCGGAATGGCAACGCCGCACCATCAACCTCGTGGCAGAACAGGTGAAAGCCCTGGGATTGCGTGTCTCCAGCCCCGGAATCAGCGAATGGGTAACCTTGCCGCAAACCGAAGCCACGCTGAAAGCCATCGATGTGGAACGCAATCTGGAGCAATACTTAGCCGAAACCCCAAAGCTGATTACCATTGCCGGCAATGTAGGCTTGGGTAAATCCACCCTTACCGCCATTATGGGACGCAGCCTGAAGATAAACACCTTATACGAAAAGCCGGAAGAGAATCCTCTTTTAGAGAAGTTCTTGGGCGATAAAAAAACCTATTGCTACGACCTCCAACTCCACTTTCTGGAAATGAGAGCCAAACAACGCCGCCTGGGTAAAAGCGGAGACGGAAGCTATGTGAAAGACCGTTCTCTACCGGAAGACCTGCTGGTTTTCTGCAATCAGTTCCATGCCGATGGACTGTTAACCGATGATGAACTGGATAACCTCATCACCCAATTCCAGACCGTGAACCGCCAGCTCCCCTCCTCCGACCTGATAATCCTGCTGCAGGGCAGCCCCTCTTTGGCATGGGAACGCATTCAACAGCGCGGCAGAGAAATGGAGATAGAAGGAGGCTGGAAAGAGACCGAAATCAACAACCTGAACCATTGGTATAAATCATACGGCTCAAATGTGGTGAAGCTCGGTTTTCATAATGGCCCTGTCCTCGAGATAGACGTAGAAAAGCTGGATTTAACCAACCGCATCCACGTTGGCTATATCTTCGAGCGTGTGCTGGAAGTGCTAAAGAGCCAAGGTTGACCACAAGACCTATATTTCCGTAATTATCTCTCACACCAGTGTAGACAACCCCCCATGCCAGTGCCGATAACCCGTCATGCCAGCGCAGGCTGGCATCCAGTTCTTTTCCCCACAATTCTGTATTGCCTCTTAGGTTTCTTCCTTGACAAACTGAATACGATGTTGTTTAATGTACTTCGACAAAACATAACTCAGGAGTATAGAAGATATGAGGTTTAGCATTCTGTTAATAATGGCTCTGCTATCAATACCGCTTATAGGTGTTGACCTGCATGATGAACTCGCTTTGGAGTATTTTAACCTTAGTTACTCAGATTCTCTCATCTATAACGCATTGGACAATGTGATAAAACCTGAGGTTTATGCTTATATTGATTCCATTGTGGAAAACTGGAACAAGGATACCGTATTCTGGGAGACAGCAAAGGGTGAAATCCGAAATGTATATACATCAAGTTACAAGATAACACACTTCAAGACATATTGTCTGCCCATAATCAAAAAGCATTATTCTATTGATGATCTAAAAGAGATAAATGCCGCACTTGCTACTCAGGTTAATAAAGCTATAAATAGCAACTTGCTACGGGGAAAAACAGATATCCTTGCAGAAACGATAGATGTTTTCAAGACAGTATTAAAGAAGGGATCGAAGGAAAACCTTACTCTAACCTGGCCAAAGGACCCTGATAATCCTGATAAGCTTGGTGTAAGGCCAATCATGGGTTATTTCGATTTTGGCTATGATAAGCCCCCTAAATCACTCGACGAGTTCAAACCGGAGTACCCTGAAGCTGCAAGGGTTGCGGGCTTACAGGGTACAGTTGTTTTACAAGTGGAGATTCTAAGAGACGGTAGTGTTGGTGACATTTATGTGAGGAGATCTTATCTTGTTCTTGATGAAGCTGCCAAAGAAGCTATACGCAAGACGAGATTTCAACCTGCTCTTCTGGAAGATAAACCTGTTGATGGCAGGGTAATGATACCGGTTGAGTTTAAGCTGGATCGCAGATAGTTGCACTCCATTAGTAACGTATAGCTGTTACATCGTTTGATGAGAATCCTATCCTACCAATTAGGATTAATTCTTAGCTACTAACCATTAACCAATTATTCTACAAGCCATTATCCATCCTCTCCCAACCCTTCACCGGCTTTAACAGCCCCGCTTCCACCGCTTTTTTGATGCTGATGCAGGGCAGGTCGTTAGCATAGATGTAATCCCGCGTAATCGTACGCAAATCCACCTCGGGATATGCCTTTTCCACCAGATACATCAGCTTGGTATATAGGCAACTCCAAGACCTCAGCGGCATGCGATAGTTGTTTCGCATCCCGTCATACACCTGCACATAATCCCGCAAATCCTGCTTGTATGCCTCGGAAGGCTTCAGCTTCCAAATCCCTTTGGACTTCCCGCCAATCGCCTCATTCACACTGCTTAGGGTGGGGTAAACCCGCCTTCTGGCATAGGTATAGCCATATCTGCGGCTGTGACAATACACAATTTCGCTGAACCTTCCGCTCAGGGTACCCATTCCACCATGAAAAGTAACTCTCATCTTGCCTCCTTATATTATCAACTGACTATCTACTTCTTCATTCCAGCGCAGGGAACTCCCGGTATAGGCTGACACCTAAATCCAGTGCTTCATCCTTTTCCCGCCATTCCGCTGCAGACCGGAATCCAGCTCTTTACACTATTAAAACCTATCTACATATATCTACAGAACACATTCTGCTTTCATTATTCTGTTGCATGCAAATATTTTTCCACTTTCACTGTAAATTCTAATCCAAAAAGCCAAAATACCTCTTCTCCACCTCCCCTTTTCCTCCTTCCCACTGGAGAGTCACCCTTTTAAGTATACAGCCTAAGTCGTTAAAAATAGTGACAAGGCGAACAATGGATAAGATGTTAAGTATACTGAGGCAAGTCAATCCAGCATGTGGAATTCGAGAAGTGGAGTTCTCTTTAGAAGAGATCAAGCGTTTCCGCGTAGCCAATCTCCAAGCCAGAAAGCCCGATTATGCAACTGAGCCAGGAGCTGTGAGATGAGTACTGCAATAGGTCTAGAAGCTGCTTTTCTCCCCATTTGCCAAGGAGGAAGCACTCGTATCATTTGTACACAAGATAGAGTTGTACAATACACCTATCTTCTAGTCGAAGCCACTCATTCCGGAGCTGACATTCTATGTAGGGGATGTTTGGCTAGTATCAAAAAAACTCGAAATGGTCTCTTGTTACATCCAACTTCAACAACTTGGCTATCCCCTCAAACCCAAAAAAAGCGTGCCAGCAATCTAAGGGTTAGAAATACTGGCACACATGTTTACTCTAAGAAGGATGATTAAATTGATGCCCGATTCCAAGTCAAGGATTTCTTTTAGGTATTCAATGGTTGTGTATGCCTTGCAGCATGGGATATCTGCTTGTGCACGTGAGTATAACACAACTAGGCGGACTGTCCAACTTTGGGTGCGACGTTATGACTCACAAACAGGTGTGGAGAGCCTGAAAGTAAAATCCAGAGTGGGACAGAATCACCCGCAGAAGATACCGGAAGAGATCAGACAAAGAATCATTGCGTTCCGTAAAGAAACCAAGAATCAGCTTGGAGCCAGACCCATTGTCGACCTGCTTCAGCTAAGCTGCTCAGCCAAGACAGTAAACAAGATCATCAAACAGAATGGGCTTATACAGAAACGGGCAAGTAAATGGAAAAAGAGAAAGGATATGAGTGCAGTGCGTGCAGAGTATAAGCCATTTCAAAAGATACAGATAGATGCAAAGTACCTTAATGATATCCCCGAGTGTTATCCTGCTTATCTCCGCGGGGATGTGCCAAAGTTCTTGTTCTCTGCCAGGGACTACAAAACCGGTTGGCTATTCACTTCCTACTCCAATAAGCTGGATTCTGTTGCTACAAGTATCTTTGCCAAGTACTTGATGGATAGGCTTCAAAAAGCCGGCGTTGACCTCTCCCAGGTAAGCTTCCAAACTGATAATGGAAAAGAGTTCGTGGATCGCCTGAAGAACACCACCACTCCTTTCCAAAATGCCTTGAAAGGAGTGGTTGAGCACCGCATTATCCCTCCTGCTTCACCCAGATATAATAGCGATGTCGAGACTTTGCATGGCAGGATAGAATGCGAATTCCTTAAACTTGAAGATTTTAACAGCTTCCCAGACTTCATGACAAAAGCATGGCTGTACAATATCTACTTCAACATGTTCAGAAAGAATCGCAACAGAAGGAACAATCCACCCTCTGCACTACTTAAAGAGGATACAAATGATGTCAAACCCC
>CALDSN010000026.1 GCA_937924555.1 uncultured bacterium
GCTTCATCCTGTACAACTGTGTAGGAGTTATTCCCCTGTGCCCATGCAAGAGAGTAAGCAATGCTCCAAGAATTGAAATTGGATAGGAGTTTCTCCAACTGCATATCTAAGCCACGAGCTGAGCCATAGTCCTCAGAGATATACTTATACCATTTAATGGACTCTTCACCAATCTTACGTTCCACTTTGGTGCTCACGTAGTTATATAAGTTCTTATAATAGGCTGTCATGTCCAAAACATAATCATCATTCAACTGATGTGACAATCCTACTTCATAAGTAACGGTGATCTGAGGTTCCAAGCTGGGATTTCCCACTCGTATCTCTCCCTGAAGATTTGCATCTTGAGGCGTTTTACTGGTAAATATGTATTGCATTTGGGGCAATTGGTTCTGGTAATTGTATGCAAAACGCAACACATCTCTCTCAGTGATGGGATGAGATACACCCAAACGAGGGGATATCATCATTTGGAATCTATCTTTGCTGTCGAACCCTCTGGGTGAGAATGTGCCATTATCCTGAGCAATTGAGTATTCCTTTCCAAGATACCAGAAATCAAAACGCATACCGGCATTGACAATCATGCCTTCCCATTCCATTCGATCCTGTAAATAATAAGCCATCTGCCATGGATCGGCTTCATAACCATCACGCTTCCCCGCGGCAGCCTTAGCTGCGTCGAAGTAATACTGTGGTTTATACACAGCCACAAGATCAGCTACAGAAGTGGGATTCTCGTCTTTCGAAATAATCTCGTACAATTCTGCGGGTAGGGTTCCAGTTCCATTTACATAAGCTTGATAATCAGCAAAGTCGTAATCACGCATATCGAAGATGCCTCGTAAGTAGTTCTGACGTCGATCTTCATATACGGTCAAGAAGCTTTGAAGTTGGTTCTTTTTTATCTTGTGTTTTATGATCTCAAGACCTGTTTTCGCCAAATGAGTCTCGTTTATCTGCCATTCGAAATCACCTCTGGCACTTATAGTCGAGGTTTTATCATCAACATAGTTGGTATAAATGGTCCCAGGAGCTTTAAAACCTGTGATTGCACGGGGAATTTCTAAGCCCTGAAGGCTGTAAACCCATGAAGAAGCAGGATTAAAGCCAAAGTCATAAACGCCATCACCATTATCATCAACTGTGGCGTAACCAAAGATATCCTGTGCCACCATGTCCGTATAGTTGGTGGGCGGATTGCTCGGGTCAATCACCCAATAGAAATAGTTATTCCTATCAATACCTTTAGGGCCAGTATAACTATCTTTCTGGTAATAGCTGGCTTTAACCTTCAAGTTCATGGAAGAATTAAACACATGGTCATAGGTCGTGATAAACTGCTTCTGAGTTGTCTCATCTTCGGCAAAATGTTGATTGGCATAACGCCAAGAGTAATCTGTACCATATTCACCGAAGAGCTTATTATAACTCCTATCTCCGCGAGCGGCAAAAGTGATGTTTTGTCCAGAGCTGATTGCATACTTGCTCTTCAAATTAACATTATATGAGTTGTAATTTCTGTTACCTGTGTCTATGTCTAAAATGCTTTTTCTATCTTGATAGGGATCATAACGTTCATAATGAGCATCCAAAAGAGATCTGCCATTGAACATGAAATCTGCATTGGGGTTCGACACATAATAGTCTTTCATCCTGCCATCGAGCCATTCACCTGCTCCATTTAAGTAGAATGTGAATTTCTCTTTTAATTCCGGACTGGCAAAAGGTACAACAGGTCCACCAATGGCAAACTTGAAAACATCAGAATTCCTATTCTCTTTGTATAAATGATCAGTCTGATACTCAAGTTTCCCAGAGAAAAAGGCATCGCCATCTTTCGTAACTATGTTGACCACGCCAGATTGAGCGTTACCGTATTCAGCCGGGAATCCACCTGTCATAACCTTCATATCACTGATAGCATCTGTGTCCACTTGGAGAGTGGCACCACCATCAACAGGATCAGACACGCTCATGCCATCCACTGTATAGTTAACTTCGTTGGATCGTCCACCGCGGATATGAAGTTCACCACCCACATTAGTAACACCTGCTTGAAGAGATATGATGCCGGCAATATCGCCAACAGCTGTATCGCCCATATTGTCCATTTCAATTTGTTTGGCAGATCCGACTCTATCCTTCTGAACTTTATCTTCAGTTGCCACAACCTGAACTGATTGCAAGCGAATTCCGGCTTTTTCCATAATAGGCGATAGATTTGCAGTTTGGTCAACTTGGATGCGAACATCCTTGTACACAACTTCACTATAACCGATTAGGGAAAACTTTACCGTGTACATACCTGGAGGGATATTGATTATTATCGCTGTCCCCTTAGCGTTTGTTTGACCGCCAGTGATACGCTGAGTGCCTTGCATCACAACGATGTTTACAAATTCGAGTGCTCTGCCTTGTCCATCACGAACGCGTACAGCCAGTCGGCCTGTTGTGGCAGCATGCATGCATGCGGCACCTAGGAGCATTACCAATAGCAGGATCAATGCATGTTTACGCATCGACAAACCTCCCTTCATCCTGGGTATTATTCTTTTTCGTAATATCATAGTTATACAAGCCCCCTCCCAAAAGCATGGGGACTTCACGACTAAAGTTCCTCATATCTGATGTGCAAAATAAGTCAAGATGTTTTTTCAATTTCATCGAAGCCTTATTTGCACTCATGCCTTACCAAACATAAACTCAATTGATTAACCGTGATAATCAGCAAATTGTACTTTATCCATACCCAAACCCTGAGGGCATAACTCGCCAATAATAACACCATCAGTGTTTGCTAAAAAATCGCTTAAAGCATCTTCTGCAACAATACACACCATGCCTATACCCATATTAAAAGCTTTCCTGGCTTCCACATCACTCAGTTCACCAATATTTTGTAACCACCTGAATAACGGAGGAACAGCCGAATCCGGTAACACTATTTTCGCAGATATCCCATCGGGCAAAATCCTTTGTAAATTCCCACCAATACCCCCACCCGTGATATGCGCCAAACCAAGCAATCCGGGATGAGTCAAGAAAGGCTTCAGGTCTGAAAGATAGCTCTTGTGAACAGCTAGTAAAAGGTCACCCAATAAGGCCTGGCATTCAGGAATGTAAGTATCCAGATCAAGTTTTAGGATATCGAATACAATATTCCTGGCAAGAGAGTACCCATTTGTATGTAACCCAGTACTTCTCAGCCCAACAAGGATATCGCCAGCTGCCATCGATTTGCGGGGTAAGAGTTCACTCCGCTCAACCATTCCGACAATAGTGCCTGCAACATCAAAATCGTCCTTCAGGTAAAACCCGGGCATTTCTGCCATTTCTCCACCGATTAAAGCACATGAATTTTCCTTGCAAGCAGTGATTAACCCATCAATCACACTCTCAATCATGCTTGGCTGAAGTTTTCCTACCCCTATATAATCCAGGAAAAACTGGGGAATAGCACCCTGAACCAAAATATCGTTTACACAGTGATTAACCAAGTCCTGTCCGATAGTATCAAATCTGTTTGCCATAATGGCAATTCTCAATTTAGTGCCCACTCCATCAGTGCTGGATACGAGAATGGGTTCTGTCCACTTGTTTTTCTCAATGCGGTATAAGCCCCCAAAACTTCCAAGATCACTTAGCACATTACTATTATATGTTTCCCTCACCTTGCTCTTTATCGCCCGCACCGCAGCTTCGCCAGCGGCAATATTTACTCCAGAACTCTCGTAGCTAATCCCGTTTTTCATCTTGTCCACTTACTTAACTGCTCCTTGGCTTTCTCAATATCTTCAAACTTTCGCTCAATAATTCCTGCAACACCAAACCCTTGGACATTATGTGCAGCAAGCACTGTGCCATATCGGACAGCGTCTTTTACCAAAGGTAAATCCAAGACCGGGCTATCTGCGATAAAAGCCATGAACGCCCCGGCAAAGCAATCTCCTGCCCCGGTTGGATCCTTAACCCTCTCCACGGGATAAGCGGGTGAGAAGAACATATCCTCACGTGAGATGGCAACAGAACCATACTCTCCGCGCTTCACTATAATCCACTGGGGACCATAGTCAAGAATCACTTTCGCGGCAGTATAGATGTTCTTGTCTCCGCTGAAGTCTTTAACTTCATCCTCGTTCATGAACACAATCTGCACTCTCTTGATAACTTCCTTCAAGTCCTCAGGGCAAAGGTTTATCCAATAGTTCATTGTATCACAGGCACAATGAGCACTTGCGTCAATTTGATTAAGCACCTGCAATTGCAGCTTGGGATGAATATTTCCCAGCAATAAGCTTCCCGCTGTCTTGTAAGATTCCGGAAGCTCCGGGGAGAATTCTGCAAATACGTTTAACTCGGTCAACAGAGTCTCAGCCTTGTTCCACTCGGTATATTGCCCGCTCCAGCGAAAGGTTTTACCTGCCTTCTTATGGAGGCCATCCAAATTAACGCCATGCTTCTTTAACAGCTCCAACCCATGTGCGGGATAATCTGTCCCGAGCACACCAACAATGCTCACCGGACAAAAGTATGAGCCTGCTAAAGCTCCATATACAGCCGAACCACCCAAAGCATCTTTGACCGATCCGGCAGGAGTACTTATGGTATCCAGACCAATTGAACCAACGATCACCAAACTCAAGGCGTTTGCTCCGGTGTGGTTTGAGTGCTGTCCACTACGCTCGCGGCAGGCTTGGTTACAATATTGCCAGTATTTTGCAAACGCGACATCGTATAGAAAATTGCCACAACTGCTAACACCATAATAATCAGTTTCTGCCAGTTATAAGCTTTCTTACGCCGGTGTTGCCAGCGTTCTTTGATTTTATCTTCAAAATCGTCCATGTACCCCTCTTATCTTGCTAGATCTTGCAGGAAAGTAGCGAATCTCTTCACGCCTTCCCTGATATTATCAATACTGTTGGCATAGGAGAAGCGAACCGTTCCCTCCATTCCGAAAGAACCACCTGCCACCAATGCGACATGATATTTTGCTAAAAGCACCTCACAAAACTTGTCGGCATTGTCAATCCCCTGTTTATTGTTTTCGAGATACCATTTTATCCCGGGCATAATGTAGAATGCTCCCTGGGGTTTGAAACAGGTTAAATGGGGGATTTTAACCAATTCGCCATAAAGGAAATCACGCCTTTTACCGAACTCCACCCGCATCTTTTCTATCGAATCATCTTCATTGGATAATGCAGTAACACACGCTTTCTGGGTAATAGAATTAACACAGGATGTTGCATGCTCTTGCACTCTACCCGCGGCAGCAATGATATGGGCAGGACCTGCGGCGTAACCCAATCTCCATCCGGTCATGGCGTAAGCCTTAGAGACACCGTTGATGACTACACAGCGTTCCTTTATCTCCTGATTAATACTGGCAATTGAGATATGCTTCACATCATCATACACCAGCCTTTCGTATATCTCATCAGAAATAACCAATAGGTTATGCTGCACACAAACATCCGCGATAGCGCTTAGTTCATCACGTGTGTAAACTGCACCCGTGGGATTACTTGGGGAGTTTAAAATAAGCACTTTGGCACAAGGGTTTTCAGATATTGCATTCTCTAGTGCTATGGGGGTGATCTTGTATGAGTTGCTTTCTTCGGTGGGGATATACACCGGTTCCGCATTGGCGAGCATGGCTTGATAAGGATAGCTAACCCAGTAGGGCGATGCCATTAGCACCTGGTCCATGCTGTCGCAAACAGCGATGAGGATGTTGATAATCGATGCCTTGGCACCAGGAGAAACCAGTATCTCTTTCGGTGTATATTGCAAACCGTTATCGCGGGCAAGCTTGTCGCATATTGCCTGACGCAGTTCTATAATACCTGCATTTGCCGTATAACGGGTGAAGTTTGCTTCAAGCGCTTTAGCTGCTGCAACCTTAATATAATCAGGAGTGTTAAAGTCTGGCTCACCGACTCCGAAGTTAATCACATCAATCCCTGCATCCTTCATCTCTTTTGCCTTTGCGGAAAGGCTCAAAGTAGGCGAGGGTTTAATCAACATACAGCGATTCGATAGCTTGATTGCCATCTTATCCCCCTTTTCTATGTTTATTTTAATCTTATGCTGGTATTACTTCTGGGACATCAACAACACCAGAACTGCGGTATTGGCTATGTCATCAACAGAACATCCTCTGGATAGATCACAGATCGGGTCTGCTAAACCTTGGATAATGGGACCTATTGCTTCGGCTTTTGCCATTCGTTGAACAAGCTTGTATCCAATGTTACCTGATTGTAAATCTGGGAAGATAAGGGTATTCGCTTCGCCTGCCACGGTGGATCCCGGTGCTTTGCTCTTGCCAACGGAGGGGATAATCGCTGCATCAAGCTGCAACTCTCCGTCATACACGAAGTCAACTTTACGTTCGTCAAGAATTGCTTTTGTGGCTACAACCTTATCCGCCAATTCATGTTGAGCACTTCCCTTGGTGGAGAAAGATAAAAGAGCTACCTTGGGTTCATCTCCAAGTATTGCGCGTCTGGTTTTTGCTGTGCTGCTGGCAATATCAGCCAATTGCTCAGCAGTGGGGTTTGGCACAACAGCGCAATCAGCAAACAGAAACACCTTATCCTCTCCCATAAAATCCGGCACCACCATGATGAAGGTGCTGGACACAGTCTTTAAACCCGGTAACACACCTACCACCTGCAACGATGCTTTCAACACATCTGCAGTGGTATTTGCTGCACCGGCTACCATACCATTTGCCATGCCGTGTTTTACCATGCAAGCCCCAAAGTATAGAGGGTTTTGCATAATATCCAAAGCCTGAGCAGCCGTTACTCCCTTATCCTTTCGCTTGTTGTAGAAGTATTCGGCAAATCGTGTTATATCAGGTGACTTTATCGGGTCAATTATTGTTATATCTTGATAGCTTCCATCTCGGTAATTAATGCCGAGTGCCTTGGCATCTACATACACTTTGTCCGGATCTCCAAGTAAGATAACTTTTGCTATTTTCTCTTCCACGATTTTTGCAGCAGCTTTCAGGGTTCTGCTATCGTGTGATTCCGGTAGCACGATTGTACCGCCAACTTTCTTGGCACGATGTGTTAAAGTCTCAATAATATTCATTTCTCATCCCTCTATATCTAAAACTATCAGCGACAGATCTGCCACTCGTAAAAACTCATTCCTGATCTCATTTAACAGAGCATGTCTGTTTGTTCTAATCGAATTATCATCACAATTCACCAATATTTGGTCAAAGAACTGGTCGATTGCCACCCCAAAGTTTATCAGGTGCTCCAGAGCGGTTGAATAGCCGTTAACTGCCAATGCTTCACCAATGGCATTATGCAATTGCTGCAATCCCTGATATATCTGCTTCTCTGCAGGTTCGCATAATAGGGATATGTTTAAGGGGGTAAATTGCTTCGTTTCTCCAATGATGTTGGCAACCCGTTTGACGCCTATCACCAGCTTGATAAATCCTGTTTCGCTCTTCAGTCCGTTCAGTGCTCTGGCTCTGCTCTCCAAGTCGTTTATATGCGATTTATCTATATGCATCACACTATCAATCACATCATACGAGATGTCCTGCTGCTTCAGCAGCCATACGACCCTTTGCTCCAAAAAGCCGTGCAGGTTCTCTCCTGCTTTGGCATCCACGGGGAATTTTGCTTTCACAAGGTTGAGGGCATAATCCGCCATAGCAAACAAATCCAAGTCCCAAGCTTGTTCATTTATTATCTGCACAATTCCGTTAGCAGCTCTGCGTAAAGCAAAGGGATCGCCACTCCCGGTGGGCATCATGCCTGCGCCAATAATCCCCGCCACAGTATCCATCTTGTCCGCAACCGCCACCACATTTCCGCACAGAGTTTCCGGTAAGCCATCTGCAGAACCGCGAGGCATGTAGTGTTCGTATATCCCCTCAGCAACCTCTGAATCTTCTTCGGAAGCTAAAGCATATTGCTTACCGATGTAGCCCTGCAACTTGGTAAATTCCTTTTCCCCTAACATAGTGGTAACCAAATCTGCTTTACATAATAAGGCACAGCGCAAGACCTTCTCTCTATCCACATCCTGCAGTTGTAACTCGTCGGCAATGTATCGGCAAACATCCTGAACTCTTTGGCTTTTATCTTCCATGGTTCCAATCTTGGATTGAAACACCACATCTTTAAGCTTGGGAACAAAGCTCTCCAGTTTCTGCTTGGTATCTTCTGTATAATACCACATTGCATCTGCAAGCCTTGCATTAACAACCTTTTGATTACCCTCTTTTATCAGCTCAGCATAATATGGATCGCCATTGGAAATAAACACGAACTTGTTGGCAAGCTTGCCGGATGCATCCGTCACGGAGAAATACTTCTGGTTCTGGCTGATGGTGCTGATAATGATCTTCTCCGGTAACATCAAATAGTTACTCCCGAATTCCGCCACTACCGCATGAGGACTTTCCACCAGATTGCACACTGTATCCACCAAGCGCGGATCATCTACAATGCTTAGTTCATCTCCCGCAAATATCTCTGCCAATTGCTTGTTAATTACCTGCTTCCGCTTTGCAGCATCGGCAATAACCTTCACTTCTGCCAAAGAACTATGATAGCTATCCACATTCGCTATCTCAAGCTGCTTGTCCAAGCCCAAATAGCGATTGCCATAGCTTATTCTGCCAGATTTGATGCCTCCAAGCTCAAGCTCCAATATCTCGTTTCCCCAAAGTGCTACTATCCAGCGCAGAGGACGAGAGAAGCTTAGAGTGGCATCTTTCCATATCATTTTTTTGGTAAAGGGAATGGTAGGGATTAGGTTCACAATCCATGGCTTCAGCAAATCATCTGTGCATTTCCCCACTTGAAGGTATTTTACGGCAAGGAATTTACCTTTTTCTGTTTCCTTGATGGAGCAATCGGCTTCACTTGCCCCACTCTTCTTAAGAAAGCCCAATCCTGCGGGGCTTAGCTGTCCCTCGGCATTATAGGCAATGTTTACGGCTGGTCCAAGCTTCTCCACATCAAGATCAGCTTGTTTCTCGTCCACTCCCTCGGCTAAGAGATACACTCTGCGTGGGGTTCCGCTTACATCAAATGACTTGCAGTGTAAGTTGTTATCAAGAAGGAACTGCTTGAAAGAGCGTTCAACCGTTTCAATGGCTATATCAAGATGTTTTTCAGGTAGTTCTTCACATCCCAGTTCCAGCAGTAATTGTCGTTTATTCAAAAGAATCCCTTGGGGCTTATTCACCCAGATTGTATCTTATTCCCAGTTGGTTGGTAAATCCCAAATCACCGTATGAAGACAGGGCATAATCCAACACCCAGTTCTTCCAGTTCCATCCCATCCCCAGGCTTATCCCGGAAGTGAAAGAAAGGTCACCCCCGTTGGCATAATCTCCCGCATTGCTCCGGAATCCTCCGCGCAACACGAATGCAGGATGCACCCTCTGCTCCAGACCCAGCTTCAGGATGTAATTCTCTCCTGTTGCCTTCATGATATCTACATTCGCCAGGGAGTTCTTGGTCAAATCTATCCCCATCCCCGCCTGAAAGGTGGTCGGCATGTTCTCTTTATACTTGGAATCGCTATAATAGCTTATCTGTGTTCCAAAATTACGCACCGCAAGCCCAACCTTGATCTTCGGGTTCACCGTGTGGTGAATGATCCCCAAATCTATCAATGCCGCACTGGCAGAGCTATCATCAATCTGATCAAAGATAACTTTAACCGTGCCCCCAAAATCCACCGCGGGGCTGATGAACTTGGCATAACTGAATCCGGCAATAATATTCTGAGCTCCGAAGGTTTTACCCGTTTCCACCAGATCAAAGTTACTGCTTATCTCGGTGCGGTCGATAGCCCCTGAATTCCAATAATTGATGAACATCCCATAGGACTCATAGATATTGCGGGGCACCACATATTGCACAGAGCCCCCTCCACTCCCCACGAGATGGTCCATAAAAGTGCTGGAGATGCTCTTTGCCGGTACCTTCAACAGTGAGGCGGGATTGAATTGCATCCCATCATAGTTCTCCACTCTTCCGGTCATCGCCTGCCCCATTGCATTTGCTCTGGCAGAATAAATCAGCTTTAGATTAGAGAATCCTGTGGTGCCGGCATCTTGATGCTGGGCAAAAAGAGGCATAACCCAAAGCAGGTTACTTGCTAAGATGAGGATGGATAACATCCTCCAATTTATGTACCTTGTCATACAATTCACCTTCATCCGCCACATTTAAGAGGGTTTCCCTGTTTGCTTCCACTCGCAGAAACTCCGAGAGTGAGCGTAAGATCTTCATATAATCCTGATTTGAACTTTGAGGGACAGCAATCATGAATATTAAACGAACCGGCAAGCCGTCCACACTGGTGAACTCCATCTCTTTGCGTACCATACACACCGCAATCTGCAGGCAATTCACCGTGAGGTCACGGGCATGCGGGATGGCAATACCACGCCCAATACCGGTGCTCATTATCTCCTCGCGACCCTTTACAGCCGCAAGGAACCTATCCGGGAAGCTTAGGCATCCGCAATCGGACAACAAAGCTGCCATATAATCCAAGCATTCGCTTTTGTTCTCGAACTTCTCGACGATTTTCACCAATTCTGGTCTAAATAGTTTACTCATGATCTCACCGAATATTTATGTAAAGAACATGGTTTTTTATCCCTTTCGATAAGTCAACCATTTTCTTAATCTAAACTTAACCCATTTTATGCCTTAGCCTAAGCCTTTTTTCCTCTTGTCATTGCATAATCATTACCTGATCATTGCTTGTTTCACAGGTAATGATCAGGCAATGATCATGCGCTTCTTCCCTGCAGTAATCACGGTATCATTACGGACTTAATAGGCTCTTTGTCCGTAATGAGTCCGTAATAACACCGCAGTATCACCAAGAAAGCAAAAGAGGAGTGTTTTGCAACAACTCCTCTGTAATATGGAATAATACCTTTATTGATTGGCTGCTAATACTTAATAGATGGCTTTCAATATTGCTTCCGGGGTGGCAGGGAAACTAAGCTGAGCTTCCGGTTTAACTGCCTGCACCGCATCTTGTAAGGCAAAGAATACTGCCAAACCATAAATCAAGGGTGGCTCACCCGTTGCCTTGGAGCCAAACACACTTGCCTCTTTGGAAAGAGACGGCATAATCTCAATATGAAAGCTCTCGGGGATGTCGCGAATCCCGGGGATTTTGTAAGTAGAGGGATTGGCACTGATGTAACGCCCTTTTTCGTCCCACTTGAGATCCTCCATCGTACACCAACCATAGCCCTGTACAGCGGCACCGGCAATCTGACCCAAGTCTATCCGCTCCTGCAGGCTCTGTCCGTTTTCGTGAACAATATACAGCTTCTTCAAATCATGTTCACCCATGCGGCAATCGAGCTCCACTTCAGCCAAAGCTGCGCCATATACATAGTAATGGAATGGGTGTCCCTTCCCCACTTCGCGGTCGAACCACAAATCCGGGGTGCGATAATAACCATAGGCACCGAGGGGAATCCGCTCCACATAGGCAAAAGAGACCAGTTCTTTGAAGCTGATAGATGCTTCAGGTTTATCGTGAACATAGATGCGCTGCTCGGAGAACAATATATCCTGCGGGTTGAAACTAAAGCCGAAGTTCTTTTCCAACAGCTTGGCAGCCGGTTCGCGCAGTTGTTCCCGCAGCTTTTCTGCAGCGATGCGGGCGGCATTGCCGTTGATGTCGCTTCCCGTGGAGGCTGCTGTGGGCGAGGCATTCCCCACTCTTTGCGTGTTACTGCTCTCCACTCGGATATCGTCCACGGAGATGCCCAACACGCGGGAAACCACAATGGCTACCTTGGTACTAAGCTCCTGCCCCATCTCCACCCCACCGGTGCTGACGGATACACTGCCGTCAATGTAAATCCAGATAAGGGCAGAGCCTTGGTTCAGCAATGCCGTGGTAAAGGAGATGCCAAACTTCACGGGGACAATGCCCAAACCGCGTTTACGGTGCGGATTAGCGGAGTTAAAGGCTTTCACTTCCTCCACCAGGCTTTGGTAAAATGAGTTGTCGCTAAGCTTATTGTAGATGGCTTCGATATTGCACTCTTTAATCTCTTGGTTGTATGGAGTAATGTCGCCGTTCTGATAGGCATTAATCCTGCGGATGGCAAGAGGATTCAAGCCAAGCTTGTTGGCAATCTGTTGCATGATGCTTTCGATAACAAAGATGCCCTGCGGTGCGCCAAAACCACGGAAAGCGGTATTGGGAGGCAGATTGGTACGGCAGGCTCTCCCACGGATGCGGGCATTGGGGATGTGATAGGCATTCTCGGCATGGAACATCGCCCGTTCCAATATGGCAACGGATAAATCGGCATAGGCACCGCCATTGGCAAGCAGTTGGAGGTCATAGGCAAGGATTTTGCCCTTGTCGTCATAAGCAACCTTCCACAGGCTGGTGAAGGGGTGACGCTTGCCCGTGGCACGCATATCCTCATCACGGGTCAGCTTCACCTGCACAGGTTTACGGCACACAAAGGCAGCTAAAGCAGCCATGCTTGCCCAAATGGTAGCAGCACGTTCCTTACCGCCAAAAGCTCCGCCCAAACGAGGAACCTCCACCACGATATCATGCGCGGGGATGCCCAGCAGGTGGGACACAACTTCCTGCACTTCCATAGTGCTTTGGGTGGCACACTGTAGCAACAGCCGGCTGTCCTCAAAGGGAATAGCTCTGCAACGCTGACCCTCCATATAGAAATGCTCTTGCCCTGAATTGTGAGTTTTGCCTTCCATGATGTGCACGGCAGAGGCAAAAACAGCATCCACATTACCGCACTCTATCTTACGCTCGGGAACATACCACTCTCCGGCTGCATCAGCATCCTCTGCTTCAAGGAGTAAAGGAAGTTCCTCGTAACTAAGCTGAATGAGTTTGGCTGCCTCTTCAGCTACTGCTTCATCCTCCGCCAACACCATTGCCAATGGTTGCCATGCGTACATAATAATCTCAGTGGGGAAAAGAGGTTCATCCTTGATAACATGCCCAATCATATTCGCAGCGGGAATATCCTTTGCGCTCAGGATGCGATGCACTCCCGGATACGCCTCTGCTTTGCTGAAATCAAGCTTGGTGATGCGGGCATGAGCCACGGGAGAAAAGAGAAACTTAGCATGCAGCATGCCGTTAATCGGTGCTTCGTCAGCAATGAAATGCGAACGTCCGGTGAGGTGTAGTTTACCGCTGATATGCTTGTTTTGCTTCATGATAGCACCTCCTTAAGTTCGTCCAGATAGGCAAGAATGTGGGTATAGATAAGCCTGCTGCGGTATTCTGCGCTACCGCGAACATCGCTTAAAGGCTCAAACTCTGCCTTCACTGCTTCTGCTATATCATCTGCAATAAGTTCGTTAATGGCTTTGCCGTTTAACATGGTTCCAAACACGGCAGAAAGCATGGGGGTTGCCGCCACTCCGCCAAGTGCCAATACTGCATTGCCAATGTGGCTTCCATCCATTTCCACACGGATAACGGACACTACCGCAGAAATATCCACAGATTTGCGTTTTGCGCTCTTATGGCTTCTGATAAAACACCCCCTTGGCTGAGGAGGAAGGATTATCTCGCGGATAATCTCCCCCTTCTTAAGGGCAGTTTGGCGATAGGAGACGAAGAACTCTCGGATGGGGACATTGCGAACCTCCAGCTCACTTTGCAGGATAAGAATGGCATCCAGAGCAAGCAGCATGGGCAGGCTGTCCCCGATGGGGGAAGCATTGGCGATGTTCCCGCCCAATGTGCCGAAGTTACGAATCTGCTGGGATGCTATTTGGGAGATAAGCTTATGCAGAGCGGGGTAATCATGCTTCACTATCCATGAATCTAGCAGCTGACTATAGGTAACGGCACTGCCAATATGTAAGCCATCTTGTTGCAGGTATATGCGTTGTAATTGCGGGATGCGGGTAAGGTCTATCAGAATGGGGAAACTCTTACGGCTGATGTTCATCTGTACCATCAAGTCAGTGCCCCCGGCAATGAAGCGACTATCAGGCTCTACAGCATGAATATCGAAGAGACTTTTGAAGTCCTCGGGAACCATATATCTCTGCACCAATCTCGGAGAACCGCTTGCTTCTAGAATCATGGTAGCAGCTTGATTAAAGCTAAACAGCTCTTGTTCCACAGCTCTGCACCAATCGGGCACAATGTCCGCGGGTGCATAGTTTGCTGCAATCTCCTCGGCTGCATCCAGAATGGATTGATAACCTGTGCAACGGCAAAGGTTGCCCTCCAGGGCAGAGAAGATGGTTTCTTTATCAGGATGCTTGTGGGTAGCGAAAAGAGCAAACATGCTCATCACAAAGCCAGGAGTGCAGTAACCGCACTGGGTGCCATGATGCTCCAGTAATGCCTGTTGAATGATGTGGAGTCTTTCTGGTTCACCCATACCTTCCACGGTTATCAAATGCCTGCCATGCAGCTTAGCCGCAGGATACAAGCATGAGGTAATAGCTTCATAAACGATATTCCCCTCTTTGGGGTAAGCTATCACCACCGTACATGCACCGCAATCGCCTTCGTTGCAACTGCATTTGGTGCCGTGCATCTGCTTGGTCTGGGTTAGCCAATCCAGGGTGCTCAGCCCCGCAGGAATGGTCTCTATGGTCAGTTTCCCATTAAGATAAAAAGTTATCCGGTTCGCTGATTCTCTTTGAGTTTCAATCATCTTTACCTGCCTTATTTCTCGTCACGAGCTTTCTCGCGTTCCAAGTCTTTCTTCTGCAAGCTATCCCTCTTGTCAAAGTACTTCTTGCCTTTTGCCAGAGCTAGGCTCACCTTGCAATAGCCTTTGTCGTTGATATACATTTCCAAAGGGACCAGGGTCATGCCCTGCTCTTCCACCTTGGCTTTAAGTCTCTTTATCTCGCTTTTATGCATCAGCAGCCTGCGGGGACGCTCTGCTTCGTGGTTAAAGAAAGTTGCCTTCTCCCAGGGACTGATATGCAGATTGACGAGTATGCATTGCCCATCCACCACCTTGGCATAGCTGTCTTTGAAGTTCACCATGCCGGCACGAATGGACTTTATCTCTGTGCCTTTTAGCGAGATGCCTGCTTCATACTTCTGAATAACGAAGTACTCATGCAAGGCTCGTCTGTTCTTTATCGATTTCATGTGTTAATCTCTCTTAGTATTTGTCCTTTGTATTGCGTTGCTTTGGCTTGTAGGTCGCCTTCACTAACCCTGCAAAGGTGACGGTTGCGCATAACCGATACCCCGTTTACTATGCAATCCCTGACACTACTGCTACTTAAGGCATAAACCAAATGGGAGTATGGATTGTAAACGGGTTGATTCTCCGGCTCTTGTAGTGAGATAACAGCAATATCAGCAAGCTTGCCAACTTCCAGAGAACCGATGTCGTTTTGCCTGCCCAATGCCTTGGCAGCGTTCACAGTCACCATGGCAAAAGCATCCCTGGCAGGAAGAAACTCTGGATCCTGGTTCAGGGCTTTATGCAGCTTGGCAGTGAGGGAAAGCTCAACCAACAGGTCAAGGTTGTTGTTACTCGCCACTCCATCGGTTGCCAGGCTAAGGTTTATTTTGTGCTCGGTGTATGCTTTCAGCGGAGCAAACCCGGAGACCAGCTTAAGGTTACTCTCTGTGCAAACGGCAATGCTGCTTTTTCCCTTTGCGGCAAGCAGTTCCATCTCTGCTTCATCCACCCAGATGCCGTGTGCCAGAACGTTCGGGACATCCAACAATCCTAATGAGTTGAGGTATTCAACGGGCTTCATACCATGCTCTTTGATGCAGTTCTGCCGTTCCTGCTCCGTCTCAGAGAGGTGCATATGCAGCATGAATCCTTGCTCTGATGCTACCTCTGCACACTTAGCCAAGCTTGCCTTGGAGCAGGTGTATATGGAGTGTGGTGCAAGACTGAAGCTTATTAGGGGTTCGTTCCGATATTGTTCTTGAAGTTCCAGTATCTTGCTGCCTATCCCATGTTCGGCAGTGGCAAGGCTTCCGCTGGGGTCAATCAAGGCTTCGCTTACCACCACTCGCAAGCCTGCTTCCTTGCAAGCATTGGCTATGGAAGCCATGTGGAAATACATATCATTGCTGCAAGTTATGCCATTCTTTATCATCTCCGCAGCACCGTGAAGAGTTGCGTCAAACACGAAATCTGCATTCACCAGCTTAGCTTCCAGGGGCCAAATGAACTCCTGCAACCATTTGTGCAGAGGCAAATCATCCGCCAAACCACGGAAATAGGTCATGGGAAGATGAGAATGGGTGTTTATCAAGCCGGGTACCACCAGGCAATTTGTGGCATCAATCCGCTCCTTGGCTTCATATGCGGAGCTTTGCCGCGGGAAGATTGCCTCTATCCTGCTGCCCACAATCCCGATGCAGTGTTCCTCCAACACGCGGAAACTTCCGTCCATCGTAACAAGGCAGCCTCCTTCAATCACCAGGTCGAAGCTCATCCTTGCACCTTCAATGCTGCTTCCTGGGGCTTAAACGTTCCCTTGTTGGTAATAATCCCCGTGATATACTTCGCCGGAGTGATATCAAATGACGGGTTTAGGGCAGGCGAACTGGGGTTGCACACCATATTGTCATTAACCAGCTTGATCTCATCCTCGCTGCGTATCTCAATGGGGATGTCCGCACCTTCTTTGCATGAGAAATCAAAAGTGGTGAGCGGAGCAGCAATGTAGAACGGTATCTTATGCTCATGAGCAAGGATTGCCTTCTCATAAGTGCCTATCTTGTTGGCGATATCACCATTCAAGCACACCCTGTCCGTTCCGGTGATAACAAGGTCTATCTCCTTCTTCCAGAAGTAGAATCCTGCGGCAGAATCCGTAATAATGGCATGCGGAATCCCTTCCTGCTCTAGTTCCCAAGCGGTCAATCTTCCGCCTTGGAACCTTGGTCGAGTCTCATCCACATACACAAAGATGTCCTTTTTCTGCTTGTGCGCCACGCGGATAACCGAAAGAGCCGTCCCCCAATCCACGGTTGCCAAAGCTCCCGCATTACAATGAGTAAGTATCCTGGCTCCATGTGGTACAAGCTCAGCTCCAATCTTGCCAATCTCGTGACAATCCTCAGCGCTTTTATTGGCGAATTCCTTCGCACTTAGTATCGCCACCTGCCTGGCATGCGCATAATCAGGGATGAATTTGAGGGTGTTCTCATACACATAGTTCAAACCGTTATTCAGGTCTATAGCGGTGGGACGTGTGGCAAGCAGCACATCTTTGGCAGTCCGCAAGTACCCGCGAAAGCCATCCACGGGAGCGTGCAACGCCGCAAGAGCCATGGCATAAGCTCCTGCCGCACCAATAGCCGGGGCACCTCGCACGGTCATATTCCGTATCGCTTCGGCAACTTCAGCAAATTCGGCAAACTCCGCAATGGCAAAAGCAAGGGGAAGCTTGTTCTGATCTATCATCTTTACCCGGTCGTATTCGTACCAAACCGAGCGGTAATCTTTTCCATTTATCTGCATCCAATCTCCTGTGGGATAAAGCGTAATCCACTAATGCTATTTGTTTGCAAAGCGGGATTTTCGTCAACATCTTTCTCTTCCTGCTGCTCCCGCTCGAGTTCTTTTGACTCATCAATCCCTCGTGACTCCCTCGTGACTCCCGGGTGGGATGAGGGAATCACCTGGGATTTACCTTCGAGTGATACCTCATTACACCAAGGAAGAAACGACAGCATTGGCACTAGCTACGAAGCTTCCCAGAAACATTGTCATACCGAAATTCGGCATCTTTATCTTATGTAACGAGTAACAAAGCTGAGATCATTTTCAGAAATTTTGGCTTTGGTGCTGCAATCTTTTTTAAGATATTTCATTAACGAATTGCATATCACCATTTTCTTAAAACGACTTGATTAGTGATAAACCAATATCTGGCTATCTTTATATATATACGTATGTTATATGTTTTAGCAGACTCTTTGGACACTGCCAATTATCGCATAGTTTAGTGCCATCTCTGCCTCCCACATGCAGTTAATTACATGCTTGTATGAAAAAAAAGATTGACAGCTATATCAGTATGCTGTAACCATGGAATTAGCATAGCCTGAGTGGTAATTCTACTTTGGCATGCTAATAAAAATTGTGAGGTTCTTATGAATCGCAAAGCATTGCTCCTGTTATTCGTAGTGCTTACTCTTGCAGTAAGCAGCATCTTTGCCACAGAAAGCAGAATGACCGCTTTGGGCAATCCCTTTGGTTTTATTCGGGATAATACGGATATTAGCTACTATCCCGGCGTGATTAACATGTATGAACGAAACCTCCGTGCAGAGCTCGGTACCACTTCCTTTGACTGGAAGCTTGGTGCCAATCTCCCCCTGATGAACAACATCCTTGGCGTGTATCTCAATGAAGATACCGGTATCAATGTGGATAGCTATTTCACGAATGGTGTGAATTACTATAACACCGGGGATTTGAACATCAGCAAAAAAATCCAGTTCTACTATGGTTTCATGGAAAAATTCGGCGTTGGCTTCGGTATGGCTATCGATAGCAAAGTAGAAGATTATACCGATAATCCCGATGAGCAAGCCGAAATGGGAGCTAACTACTTCGAAATCACCGGTGGTATGAGCGATGACAAGATGGATCTTGGACTTGGCTTAGGTTTCTGGGGTGCCAGTGACAGCAACACAGATCCTAGCAACAAAGACGAGAACACATTAGGTGGCTTCGGCTTCTCAGCTAATGGTCGCTATTTCGTGGTGGAAAACGATAATTTCGATTTCGTAGCTGCTGCAAATCTAATGTTCACCGGATCTTCGATGGAGAACAAAGACGTTATATCTTCCTCTAACACTACTACTACCAATGAAGATTATGGCACGCTGTACTTCGATCTTGGTATTGGTTTAAACTACAAGTTTGACGAAAACAACAAGCTTCTTTTCACAGTCAAACCCCTTACCATCACGTCCGAAAGCTACACCGGCAAGACTTCAGCCGCACCTGGTGATTACGAAGCTGGTGAAGCTTGGTTAGTGGTTCCCACTTACACCATTGGTCTGGAATCCCAAATCAAGCCCTGGCTCACAGGCAGAGTCGGTGGCTCACAGAGCTACACCTTCTATGCTGATGTGGACGATCCCGATGGCACGAGTATCGACGAAGATGCCGATTACCGTTCATCCTTCAATGCCGACCTTGGCTTAGCCATGGAATTCGGCAACTTCACTATTGACACAGTGCTCAGCAAGTCCTTGTTGCACCAAGGTCCCGATTTCATCGGTGGTGGTTCTCCCGGTTTTGCCAGCATGGTTTCAGTGAATTACAACTACTAATCCTCAAGAACAACATACAAAAAAAGGCATCCCATATCGGGGTGCCTTTTACTTTATAGCTAAAATATCCTAAGCTTACGCCAACCAAGTGAAAGCCGAGCTCTTACTTCCCTTTTGCTTGATTATCCGGTCATTCAACGAGGCATCCAACAGCTCTCTGGGTGAGTGTTCCACCACTATCAGCCCGCCGGGATTAAGCAGGTTGCGTTCAAGTATTGCACTCAAAGTAGGGTTCACCAGGTTCTTCAGATAAGGCGGATCAAGAAAGACTATATCGTAAGTATCATCGCAGGTTTTAAGGTAAGCATCCACTCTCTTACGCCACAGGTGACAACTATCCCCACAGCCAAGCAGGTTGATATTGGCAAGAATGGTAGCAAGGGCAGCGGGGGCAAACTCCACAAAATCGACCCATGCAGCACCCCTGGACAACGCCTCCAAGCCCAAGGAGCCAGTACCGGCGAAGAGATCAAGCACTCTTTTAGCTTCATAATCCTGATGTACGCTGAAGATAACTTCACGGTTGAATGCTGTGGTGGGACGAGTGCTTCTGCCGGGAACCAAGGCGAGGTTCCTGCCCTTATACTTGCCGGTGATGATACGCATCAGAGGGAAAGCGGTTTCTTGCGAGGTTTCTTGATGCCTGTGAATTTGATTTCAAGCTGCACCGGAATGGCATCAAACTTCGGGCAAGCAAGCAGGCTAACGCTATCCGGTTGTTTGCACTTACGAGTGCAACGCCTGCAAATTGAATTGGGATTAGCTGGCTGCTTAAGCTTCATTAACCCGGATTTCTCATGCTCTGCATTTCGAGGAAAAGGGACACTAAGTCGCTAAGCTTAACCTCACTAAGTTTCTGGGACTTATCGAAGCGGGCAAGGATAGCAATCATCAAGTCCTGAATCTGGTAGTCCGTAAAATCACCCTTTTCGGTAACTATATTAAGCTGGGCTTGCTGTTCTATCTCCCTAAGCATCTCTGCCAAGGTGTCCATTTCGCTTTCATCGGCAAGCACATCCTCCGGAGTGGCATCAAAGATTATCTCCGAGCCTTGGATGCCTTCGTTCAGCTTCTCGATGGTTTTAGCCATGTTGTCGAAGCCTTGATGATGCAGAATCTTTAAGTAAGCAAGTTCCTCGGGAGAGAAAAGCTTCTCGATGCGGGCATCGTAGTGGCTATTAGGATCATTCAAGATACGCAGATGCAGCGCTTCAATTCTTTCGCGCACGGCTGGTGAGGCATCATTTTGGCTGATGAGTTCGTATGCTGCAAGAGCATCGTAGAATTGGTTCTGTTCCTCAAAGAGCTTGGCTAAGGTTAAGGTGGGCTGCCAACTACGTTCATTGGTTTTCATTGCTTCTCCCGAAAATCTATCTTGAAAAATGACATTTTAATCCATCCTTGGATTATGTCAATCACTTTATTGCGCATCGGCAACCCCCCTATTCTCACTACCTGATCATTACGTGTTTATTACGTACGAAACATGCAATGATTAGGTAATGATCATGCAATGCTTCCAAGAGGGAACCTATTTGTTTACCGATAATCTATCGCGGTTCTTCTCCAAAGTCTTCTGTCCGATGCCTTTAACCTTGGTGATATCCTCCACACTGCCAAAGGCACCATTCTCCTCTCTCCAAGCGATGATCGCCTTGGCTTTTGCCTCGCCAATGCCCTGCAAAGTGCAGAGATCATCTAAACTTGCTGTATTTAGGTTCACGACATTCGTTAGGTCTGCCTTGCTAACCTTTGCCTTGTTGTTGCTGCTTTTAGTCTTGCTTTTTGCGCTTGGTTTAGCCTTTGTTTCGCTGTTTGTGCTATCACCGAACACAAGTAGGTCGGGTAACAGCTTGGCATAGGTTTTCGTGCCGATGCCTTTCACTTCCAGCAGTTGATTCACGGAAGTAAACTGCTTGGCTTCGCGGAAGCTAATGATGTCCTTTGCCCGTTTCTCCCCAATACCGGAGAGGGTCATCAGTTCCTCCAACCCGGCTTTGCGGATATCCACCCTGAGAGGTGTATCGGTTTTCAACGCCAAGTTCAAGCTATCCGCATCTGCCTTGGTTGCCTGCAAAGGGGTCCATCCCGCAAAGTCCAAAACCGACCCTAATAATAAGAACCCAAGGAAGAACAGCATTATCCGCTGCTCATTGGGGGTTAGGTAATTGCGCAGTGGGTTCTTAAGTTTCATGGTTCATTCTCCCTATGAACTGATTGGCTATTCTTTGATAAGAGCTTCAGTCCAGAAACTAAGATTCTCTTCCAGGCTATCACTATAGCCTGATTGGGCATAGGCAACCCTTCCCTGTTTATCGATAACGCAGATATAGGGGATACCGTCAAAGCCATAATCCTTCGCTAAGCTGTCCTTCCCAATTAGCAGCGTCATGGCAAAGCCATTCTCACTAAAGTATTGCTTGGCTTTTTCGGGTGAGCTTTCCCACACATTTATTGAGAATACTTTTACCCCGGAAGGCATCTTAGTCTTCATCCAGTTATCAAGCGCAGGCATTGCCTTTCGACAGGGTCCGCACCAAGATGCCCAGAAATCCAGCACAACCACTTTACCCTTCAAATCCGCCAGTTTAACCGTCTCATTGCTCACATTCTGAAGCTCCCAAACCGGTGCAACCTTATCACTGCGGTCTTGCAGAGCTTGCTCACGCCTCTGACCTTCTCCTGCTTTCCACATTGATTGTGCCTTGCTTTGAAAGCTGAGCCATGCAGGAACTTCTTTCAAGTCCTGGTAAAGAGGTGCATCTTCAATATCGGGATATTCTATTTCACCTTTCTCTAACTTGGCATCAAGAAAGGAAATCAATGCAGGATATTGCTTGGCTTGGATGAGCATCTTCTGGTAATAAGGAGAGCAATTGGGGTCATCCTTCAGAGTGCTGTCTGCATCAAAAATCGCCTTTATAATTGTCCATTCTCCTCTGGCTTCGTGGACTTCAAGAGTTTGCGCCATGGCAAGGGCATGACTTTCATCAACAGTGTATTGCCCGGCTTTAACCGCATCCCCCAGCATCACTCCTGTAAGGGTATTAAGCAAGTCCATATTCCCGGTCTTGATGATGTATGACTTAATAATTTCCCAGTTAGCATAGAGAGTATTAGGATCGGTGATTCTATTCAGGCTTGCCTCAGCCTGCTTATCCTTGTTCTGCAACCGATACAGATGAAACATGCTCATGTTCAGATACGGGTCATTGGGATACTTCTGCAAACCTTGCTCTAACACAGTGTATGTTTCGGCAGTGATATTGCTGCTGTTTCCCTGCTTCTCGTCCTCCAGCAGCTGCTCTGAAACATTTACGGTTATCAACCGATATGCCCAATAGAAATCCGGTGCTTGCCTGCACAACTTCAGAGCACCATTGAATTGCACATCCTTATCCTTCTCCATTCTGAGCAACAGGTAAGCGTATGTTGGCGAGGAAGGCTCTCGTTGAGCCGCTTTGTGGAAGTAATCGCTGCAAGCTTCAGCATCCACGCTCAACCATATGTTTTGAAAGTCGCGCCATTCCTCAATCGTGTTTACTTGGGGTAGGTATTCGGTGAAAATATTCGCCGCAGCTTCCTTATTATCGACTTTGGAGAGCTTTATCTTCATTTCATCTATGTTCAGAGCGTTTAGGGTTAACATGATGCCACCCAGTATTAATAAGAGCACAATCAATCTTGTTGCTTTCAAGATTCCTCCTTATATTACCATGCACGATATATATGAAGCTTTGAAGACAATCTTCTGATACTTTGCTATTTCTGTCAATGCCAATTATGTTCCGACAAACCGGCTAGTACTTTGTGCAATTTATCGCCGTACAAACTGCTGACTCTGAGCCGAGAAATGAACTTGCTTGAGCCTACAGTGCTGGCGGATAAAAACACAGAATTAGCTGTTTAGTAAGCATCTCTCTTACAGTTACTTGGGTAAATAGGGAGGGGAATTGAAAGAATGCAGTCTTTTTTTACTTGCCAAACTTCAGATATTGCTTATATTGCCCCTAAGTGTCGTATGGAAGTCGCTAACAAAGTTGTATGTGCGAAGCTATGCACATTAGATGTGTGTAATAGGTGATTAATGTAAGTGTGTGAAACGAGCAGCCGATGACCATCTATTGATGGAGTGTGTTGTCAGGTTTGCTCATTTAGGTTAGTAACGATTTAGCTTTCATAAGGAGCGAACATGAAGAAAACTTTATTACTTATTGCAATGCTGAGCCTTGCAGTTATTGGAGTTTTTGCAACAATTCAGGCTGTATCACCGGACTCTCCCGATTATAATGCTTGGAAGATGAGCCAGGTATATACCCCTGAAACAGTGGTACCATCTGTACACCCATCAACAAGTTTTGACACTGTCAGAAGCGAAACCAAGGATGGAACATTGCTTTTTCCCCTGGATGAAACCTATACTCTGGCAATGGAACCAAACGATGATGGATATACTGAGGAGTTAACCCTTCCCTTCACTTTTCGTTTATACGGTGTTGATTACAACTCATGTTGGATCAACAATAATGGTAACATAACTTTTGATATGGGCTATTCCTCATACACTCCTTGGGGCTTCCCGATTTCCGGTGCCCCAATGCTTGCTCCCTTCTTCGCCGATGTTGATACCCGTGGAACAGGAAGTGTGTGGTACAAAATGGAAGCTCATCGCGTTATCGTAACCTGGGATCATGTAGGATACTTTAGTGCGGGCACAGACAGAGTTAATACATTCCAAGTTATCTTTACTGACGGTACCGATGCCAGCATCGGTCTTGGCAACAACGTTGCCTTCAGCTATGGTGATCTTGCATGGACAACCGGTTCAGCTTCAGGTGGAACAGGCGGCTTGGGTGGAACCCCCGCAACAGTTGGCGTCAATGCCGGTGATGGAGTTCTGTATGCACAGACAGGTAGATTTGACCATGAAGGTTATGACTATGATGGTGCTTATGGAAACAATGATGGTATCGACTGGCTGGATTGGGTGATATTCTACTATGACACAACCGGTGCTTCCGCTACTCTTACAATTACCCCACAAACACCGATTGTTGTGTATTATGGACCCGGCTTCCCCGAAGGAACTACCTACAACGATGCTGATCTTAATACCTATTACGCTACCTATCCTCTACCCGGAACTCAGGATGTATATCTTCCTGTTGGTGCCGGAACTTGGAGAGGTTGGATTTATTACACCGGAGCTTGGCACCAAGCTGATGTGTTCCCTGTTGTTGGCCCCGGAACAATCGTGTTCTCAGATGTCCCCTTCACAGGTGGCAAAGAAGATCACCCGATTGTAGTTGATGGCGAAAGCGAAGAAGTGTTGCCTGTGCAACTTTCGGCCTTTACCGCAGTTATGAATGCCGAGAACTTCGTAAACATCCAGTGGACTACTCAGAGTGAAACCAATCTTACTGGTTTCTACGTGTATCGCGGACAGACCAACAATGTGTCTGATGCCATGCAAATCACAGCCCTGATCGACCCCACAAACTCTTCTGAAGCTCATCAATACAGCCATGTGGACAACACTCTGCAAGAAGAAGGTGTTTATTACTACTGGCTGCAGATAGCAGAAATGGATGGTTCCGTGGTGTTCCATGGTCCCACTTCTGTGAACTATACCCAACAGATTGATCAGCCCGAAGTACCTGTGGTGAATCCCACCGCTGGCATCAATTCAATCTATCCTAACCCTATAACACCTTATTCTGCAATTAACTACCACGTGGTTAAAGGCGCAGAAATCAAGTTCCAAGTATTCAATGCCCGTGGACAGATGGTGAACAGCTTCAGCGAAGGCTTCAAGCCCGATGGAGATTGGAAAGCCTTCTGGAATGGACAGGATTACAATGGCGTAGCCTGCCCGTCTGGCATCTATTTCATCAAGATGCTTGCCGGTAATGAAAGCTTCATTCGCCGTGCTGTAATCATGAAATAAGCTACTAAACCCTTATACATGCAGACCCGGTTTCATACCGGGTCTTTTTTGTTGTTACTGAGAAAAAACACTTGACCTAGCAGGCACAAAAACTAGTGTTGCTAGCATGATGTTACTTGTGTGGAGACTGAATGCTTATGAAGAAAGATTTCAAGCTTGATGAATGCCTAGTGCGGCTTGCCATAGAACACGACAGAACTGATCTTGAAGAAATAGCCAGAAGCATATGGGACGGGCACGATTACCTTCCCAAAGTTCTGGATAAATGGCTTAACGAGCCTTACTTCTTTGTTTGTGAATACCGTGGCAAGGTTATTGCCTGCATAAAGCTAAGCCTTTTCCCAGACCATGTACTTTGGTTTGAGGGCTTACGCGTAAAGGGCAGTTTCCAGGGCAATGGTATCGGTGGATTCATGAACCGGGAAATGTTCAAGTTTGCTGCCAAACTTAAGGAATCAGACCCGTCTCTAAGGTTTGAATTCTGCACATACTATAAGAATGTTGAAAGCCTGCACTTAACCGCCAAAGCCGGCTTTAGAATGGCTGAAGCATTCTATACCATAGATAAACACGGAATTAAAGCTCAAACCATACCGGAGATAGTTCAGGACTACAATATGAGCTTGTTTGCTTCTTATCCCAAGCACATCCCTCTTGGTTGGCAAGCAGTTCATAACTGCGAAGATAGTTTGGAATTCATTAAACAAAGGGCAATCGTGTTCCGGACACACCAAGCAACATACATGCTTGCAGGTTTGAATGAGAAGAATGTGGTGTTCCTATCTCCCCCGGTGTTAGATATAAAGGCAGAGTTGCCCTACTTCCAATACTTTTTCGGACCAAGAAAGAAGTATGGCATCATCCTCCCATCAAGCTTCAAGAAGCATCTAAGCAGATTGCATGCACATGGCTTCAAGTTCTGGGACAATGAACCAAAGCCGGTAAAGAACATGCTAATCCAAAGCCTCCCATAATTACACCTGCACGCGGAAGCAACTGTCCTTTCTACATGCCCTTAACTACTAATTATGCTTGGATTACCTTCCTGAATATATCCATGGCGGTGATTACCCCCACCAGCTTGGAATCTTGCACAATGGGTAATTGCCGTTTATTATGGGTTATCATCACGAATACTGCTTCGATTATCGATGCTGAAGGAGCAAGATAAACCTCATTCCGTTGCATGATATCTTGCACCTTCACCGTCTCTTGCTTCTCAAACAAGTTCTCCAGTGGTTCAAAGGACTGCAAGAAGTTCAGATTGTCCAGCATCATCAGATAATCCGGCACACCAACTTTCAGGAAGTTCAGCAGGCTCACTTCTCCAACGAAATTATTATTATCATCCGCAACAGGGATAACAGAGAAGCCATTTTCGTTCATTATCAAACCCAGCTCTTTAAGTGTCTGATGTGGTTTTATTGAAACCGGATTGCTTATCATTATATCCCCAATAGCAAGATCTTTCTTGATATCCACCCCCATGGTTCTCAAATGGTGCAAAACACCATGCCCATCGTGAGCAGAAGTTAAGAGACGCATGATATCTTCATCCTTGGATATCCTGAGCAGAGCAGCAACCATGTTCAAGTAAAGCTTAGAACTGCTGATATCTGTTATAATCAACACCACCCAAGATACCTTGATGCCATCAATTTCAATCGGGTTCTGCAGGAACACCATAGCTACAACAGTATCTTGAAACCCCTCCATGCGAATATGTGGGATGGAAATTCCGCTGTTATATGCCGTGGTGGCTTCTTCATCACGCTTGATAACCATATCCAACAGTTTCTTGCCGCATATCGGCAGCTTGTGGTGATGACAGATTCGTTCCACCAAGCTTTCATACACCTGCATCTTGGTTAATATCCTGTGTTCAACATATATATCCTGAGCATTAAGAAAACTTGCTAATTGCATCTCTTACCTCTCATAACAGTCATTGCCAATATAGTTGTTAATTTCATTCGGTCAACCCTTTTTTTAACAATTCTTTAGAAATAACGCAGCACTATGTATATAGTGGATATCACTAATGAATTGAGTGTGTAGATAGCTCCGATTTTAGTGAAGTCTTT
The DNA here is from genome assembly GCA_937924555.1 of uncultured bacterium. Classification (GTDB taxonomy): domain Bacteria; phylum Cloacimonadota; class Cloacimonadia; order Cloacimonadales; family Cloacimonadaceae; genus Cloacimonas. The sequence goes on from CALDSN010000026.1 coordinate 27,358, forward strand.
GAACTTAATTGATACTCCGTTCTTGTGAGCTATTCCCACAGATACGATGTTAGCAGATGCTCCGATTAGGGTACCGTTACCACCCAAACATGCACCCAGTGACAAAGACCACCACACCGGATGCATCGCCTCGACGCTGTAATGGGTACCAATATTTTTTATCAGGGGGATCATGGTGGTTACAAAGGGGACATTATCCACCACCGCAGAAAAGATACCTGAGAACCATAGTATCACAATCGAAGTCAATTTTAGGTCGCTGCCTGAGATTGTAAGAATTTGGCGTGATACCATATCGATAATGCCTGTTTCAATAAGGCTCTCCACAATCATAAACAACCCTGTGAAAAAGAAGATGGTTGCCCAATCAATATCATGCGCCATTACATCCTCTACCTTCTTGCGGTTGTTGAAGATAAGCAGCGTCAAACCGGCAACCATAGCTATGGTGGATGCTTCCAAGTGTAACTGCCCCTGCAACACAAAAGCTGTAAGCATCAAACCCACCACGATTAGAGACCGGTGCATCAGCTTACGGTTGGAGATTAGGTTATCTTCCCTAAAATCCATCAAGCGTGCCCGATTCTCATTACTAACCTTCATCCCCTTGCGATATAGCAGATAGGTTATCCCCAAGCTGCTAATCGTTATGATGACTATAACGGGGGTCAGGCTTACCAAAAAGTCGATGAAGTTATAATCTGTGGCGCTACCAATAAGGATATTTGGCGGATCACCTATCATCGTGGCAGTACCACCAATATTGGAGGCAATCGCCATGGTGATGATGAAAGGAACGGGCGTTATCTTAAGTTCGTTGGCAATCAACATGGCGATAGGAACCAGTATCATCACTGTGGTTACGTTATCCAAAAATGCTGATACAAAAGCTGTAACCACAAACATCATCAGCATGATGTTCAATGGCTTGGCATTGGCAAGCTTGGCAGTCTTGATGGCGATATATTGGAAGATACCTGTTTGCTTCATCACTCCCATCACCAGCATCATCCCAATCAGCATGAAGATCACATTCCAATCTACTGCTGCAAAAGCTTTGCCTTGATCCACTATCCCAAAAACCACCACAAGAAAGCCGCCAAGCAAAGCAGCGGTCATCTTGTTAATATACTCTGTCATAATCATCACGTATGTGACGAAGAATATAGCTAATGCTATCACCATCGGTATCATCTATCACCTCTAAGTAAAATGAACTATAATGGCAAACAACCCAATATTATCAGGTGCGGATTGATTTGCCGTGCAACGCTTTACAACGTCTGTATAATTTTCTTAGCCCTTATAGGATGCCTTGCATATTTGGTCAACCAATTTCCCCAACCCTCACATGTTTTCACCCTCTTATATCACATATCATTCCTTCTCAATACTCTTATTCAGTAACTCCCTCAGCCTAACGCCCCCAATTCGTTCGACTCGTCAATCCCTCGTGATTCCCTCGTGACTCCCGGGTGGGATGAGGGAATCACCTCGGATTTATCAGGTGGCGATTTGATGTGCCAGTTAGGGAAAAGAGCAAAGTAAAAGAGAAAGCAGAAGGCTAAGCTAATCTTGATGTTATGATACCAGCATTAATCTGCGAAATGGTTTAATTATTGCATCCATTAATTCTACAGATTGTTTGAATAGGCATAACATTCTTGTGGCAAGTGGAGGAAAGTATGAAGAACTTGATAGCCTTTTTTGTCTTTGTGGCTAGTGTTTGTTTTGTACCATTGATGGCATTCGATGCCAACCAGTACAGCTTTGTCGATCTGGAGCATGACTTCAGCAGCATATATGGAGAAGGAACCCAAAGCACCATTATCAACTGGGTACATGGTGGTGATGATGAGCTGTCGAATATAATCCCTCTTAGCTTCAGCTTTCCCTTCTGCGGAGTTTTGTATAACAGCCTTAAGATATCTTCCAACGGCTTCATAACTTTGGACACAAATCTCGACATGAGCTATCCAAACAACGGCTTAACGCAGGCTGTCGGCGTGCCAATCATTGCCCCGCTGTGGGATGATTTGGATAGCGGAGCTCCTGCCCCAAACCAAAGCTCCACCTATGTTCTGTATCAGAATAGCATTGCTAACCGCTTCACAGTGGAGTGGCGCAATGTGCGCTGGATTTATAACGGAACCAGCACCTATTCCCAAAACTTCCAGATAGTGCTGGATGCAGAAGGTAGTATCAGGTTCAACTACGGCAGCAGCGGAACAATCAACAATCCCTCTGCCTCCATCGGACTTGCCCATAATGGGCACTTTATCAGTGTCACCCCCGATAATGGCTTCTCCACAAGCATTCCCAATGATAGCGTGGATATCTTCCCCACAGGAAAACAATACCTTTTCAGTCCCCCAACGCCTACGCTCAGCCTCCTTAGCCCCAATGGAGGGGAGACCTGGCATATGCGAACGACGCACCCCATCACATGGAACTTTCTGAACCTTACAGGGAACCTGAAACTCGAGCTTGTACGTGGAGCTGATGCAATCCCTGTTTACACCATCAGCAGTTCTGTGCCTGTCACGAACCAACTGGTGAACTGGATTATCCCTGTGACCATTAGTTTGGCAACAGACTACCGGGTGAAGATTAGCAGCCTCAGCAACCCGGAGATTACAGACCTCAGTGATGGATACTTTGGCATTTCCCTGTCCACTAATCAATCTCTTACAGTTTTAAGCCCAAACGGTGGCGAAACATGGCAAATGAACCACCTGGGAACCATCTCCTGGAGCTCTGAAGGTGTTACCGGATTAATACGCATTAAGCTATGCAAAGGAAACAACCTGACCGAGGTGCTAACCATTTATACTCTGTATCTCGAGTATTACGATTCAGTCCATTGGGTTGTACCGGACACTATGGAAGTCGGTGATGATTACCGCATAAAAATAGAAAGTGTGGACGATCCAAACATCGTGGATTACAGTGACCAGTGCTTCACAATCCCTGCTTTGCCGCCCCCTTCTATAACCGTAACAGAACCTAATGGAGGGGAAAATTGGTACATGGGCTCTTCTCAATATATAGAATGGTCTCCTGTTTTCATTACGGGTTATAACAGAATAGAACTGTACAGGGAGAATGAAAGTAACCCTGTTCTAACCATTGCTTCCTCAGTGTCGGTAAATACTTGGTACATTTATTGGACAATACCCATAGATCTGGAAGCCGGAACAGGATACAAGATTAGAGTAAGCAACCTCACCAATCCCGAATTATGGGACGAATCCGATGCTCCCTTCACTTTATCTTCACCAATTCTTACACTAAACAGCCCCAATGGAGGGGAAAACTGGTTCTTGAACAGCATGAAATCGATAAGCTGGACATACGCCTATCTACCGGGAAACCTGCGTGTTGATCTGGTGCGAGGCGCATCTCAGAATGTAGTGCATACATTCACAAACTCCATAGCGGTATCTAGTACGACGATTAACTGCCTCATTCCGTCAAGTGTGGAGACCGCAACGGATTATCGGGTGAAGATAAGCAGCGTTAGTGCTCCCAACATTTATGATGTAAGCGATGACTATTTCAGTATCTCAAACCCAATTCTAACACTTGTTTCCCCCAATGGCGGAGAGTTGTGGCGATATGGAGAGCAAGTAAATATCCTCTGGAACGCAGCTAATATCAGTGGTAATGCAAAGATAGAGCTGTTCCGAACCTCAAGCACCAATCCTATATGCACAATCAGCCCGGGAGTGGAGGTCACCAACAATAGCTTCACATGGACGGTTCCATCCACCCTAACCCCGGCAACCGACTTCCGCTGCAAGATAACCTTACTAAGCAACACAGCCGTATATGATTATAGCAACGCATACCTCTCCATCATGGGACCCCCTCAGATAACCCTTAGCTCTCCCAATGGAGGAGAGGTCTGGGAACTATCCACGATAAGGCAGATTAGCTGGACTTACGCCAATATCTCTGGTAATGTATCTCTGCGGTTGTTTAATACGACAAATACTGAGCCGGTTCTGACCATAACCAATTCTGTGGCATTGAGTACCCACGCCATTAACTGGACTCTCCCAAGCAATAACTTGCCGGTAGGAGAATACACTATGGAGATAAGAAGCTTGAGCGACACGAGTATATATGATGTCAGCAATGCACCTTTCTCCATTGCTCTCCCGACTGTTAACTTCACACAGCCTTGTAGCACAACAAGCTGGCAAGCAGATGCCACTCATCTTATAACTTGGGATAGTAACTATCTTGCAGGAAACATGCGGTTGGAGCTAGTGCGAGGAACCGACGCAAACCTGATATGCCCGATTAGTAACGAAATCTACGCTGGGGCAAGCTTAGTGAATTGGAGCATACCTGTTTCAGTTACATACGCTACAGATTATCGCATCCGCTCAACGCATCTTAGCAACCCCAACTTCGTAAACTATAGTAGCTATTTCAGCATCACGAACAATCCTACCGTAACGCTACTAACACCTAACGGAGCAGAAAGCTGGAGCATGGGCTCCACCCACCAGATCACTTGGGATGCCTCATATATTTCGGGTACCATATCCTTGCTGCTCTGCCGGGGAAATGGCGATAACGTGGTGCAAACAATCAGCAAC
>CALDSN010000027.1 GCA_937924555.1 uncultured bacterium
GTCATACCGCTTCGGGCAATGGTTTGACCTCGCTTAACTTTCGCTCCTTTGGCTACGGAAAGCTCGCTATTATATGCATAGAGGGTAAAGAACCCATTCTTGTGATCTATAATGATTAGTTTTCCTTGTCCGCCATATCTATCGGCAAAGATCACCTCTCCATCATCCGCGGCAACCACTTTGGTGCCCTCTGCCGCGGCAATATCGATGCCGTTATTCACCACACTGGTGCCATAGCTTTTAGTCTCTTGCCCATATGCACGGATTATCTTTCCCCGCAGGGGCCATGCTATCTTCTTTCCTGTAAACTGATAACTGGACGGAGTCTTGCCTTGTTTTGCCATCAACTGGTTAACTAAACTCTCCAGTGCAGAACTGTCCTTTTTCAGCTTCTCAACCTGTGCTTGCAGGTTCTTTTGCTCTTGGGTAAGCTGCTTGGTTTGGGTAGTTAGGTTCTTAATCTTTTTATCATATTGGAAGTTTTTGCTGCTCTCTTCTTTAACTCCGCGATTCACTTTAACCGCTTCGTTTTGGTGAAGTTCTTTCTCCAAACTTAAGGTCACCTGGTACCCGGAGAGAATATCTATCTTCTGTTTAGTCCCAGATATCATAGCCTTCAAATAGCGTTGGTCACGATGATTAATGCCCTGTTGCCGATAAGCCCTATCCACCCTTAACAACATATCCATTTCCGCATTCTGTGCCCTGTGCATCGCATTGATATCAGACACTGCGTCCTCCAGACGCATTTGTACCGAACGTAGGGAGTCGCGAATCACCAGTTCTTCTTTCTTCAGCTTCAGCAAGTTGTTCTCAGTTCTTTTTTTAAGGGAAGATGTGCGTTGTATCTCGCTTTCAGCTTGTTTTTTCTTTGATTCTGTCTGCTTCACTTTTTGTTGAGTAGTCTCCAACTGTTTCTGCACCTCTTTAAGTTGGCGCATTTTATCGTCCAACTCATCAGTAAAACAGTAGTTCCACAACAAACACAGTAACAGAATAGGTATATATTTACGCATTATTTCTCTCCAAAGTCGGGCTACCAGACAATGATTTCACATAGCATGATGGTGTCAATGCAATTTTGCGCGGGTCACCAGATACCATGTAATCCCCCTTCCTGCATTCATTTTCGGCTTGCTGTAACCTATGCTCACTCACATACAATCCCTAGGTGATTCTCTCATCCCACCCGGGAGTCACGAGGGAATCACGAGGGAATCACGAGTCGAGCGAATTGGGTGAAAATCAGAATGAAGTTGGTGCTCCGTAGAGATGGATTCGTCAGAAACTGGTATGTTATAGATTGTTAATCAGATAGTTAGCTTAGGGAAACAGAGATACATGAGCCAAGCTCATGGGTTTGCGGACTGGAAACACGCAGATAGTGATCGCTTAGGATTTCACTTCCCTCGGTGCTGCTTTGCTCCACAATCCCCCGAACTGTTATGCGTTTCTCACGGAGCATTGCTTCATAGCGGGAACACAGGGAATCCGATAAACGGCTTAGCTGCACTGTTCTGGCATGCTTAGTATCCTTCGGCACCTGATTAGGCATCTTGTCCGCCGGAGTTCCCTTGCGTTTGGAATAGGTGAATACATGCAGGTACGCCAAAGGCAAACTGGTAAGGAAAGTGTATGTCTCTTGGTGTTCGGCATCGGTTTCTCCCGGAAATCCCGTGATAACATCGAAACCAATAGCCGCATAGGGGAAGGCTTGCAGGATGTCCCCCACCAAGCGCTGTACCAGAGCAGTGTCATAACGCCTGCCCATTCTCTGTAGAACCGCATCAGAGCCTGATTGAAGGGGGATGTGGAAATGGGGACAGAGCTTTGGAATTGCCTGTAGCTTGGTGATGAGTTCAGAGCTGAATAACTGGGGCTCTATTGAGCTTAAGCGGATTAGTTCCAATCCCTCAATCTCTGCCATGGCTTCCACCACTTCAGCCAAGCCCTTCTCCCCGTCCCGGTACAGACCAAGATTCACCCCACCCAACACAATCTCCTTGAATCCAACCTCGGCAAACAGCCTTGCCTGCTCCAACACCTGGCTGAATTTGGCGGAACGGGCATGCCCTCGGGCATAGGGAACCGCACAGTATGAACAATAGAAATCACAACCATCCTGGATTTTCTGGAATGCGCGGCAATGCCCCGCCATGTGTGTGGAGGGTTTGTAACTAAATTCCTCAGCAGACATAATATCCGTGAAAGCTATCTCTTTGCCGGACAGCACCTCAGCTATACTTAGTTTATGTTGATTGTCAACAATGAAATCCACGTCTCCAAGCTCTCGCACTTCCTCTGAACTCCGTTGGGCAAAACAGCCTGTCACCACAACTTTGGCATGGGGATTAAGCGCTTTTTTAGCTAGGGCTTGACGAATATGATAACGACTTTTGTAATCTGTTCTATTGGTAACGGTGCATGTATTGACGATGTAGATATCGGCATCTTGTTCCCAGTCCACCGTCTGGACGGAATTGTGGGAGAATTGATCAAGAATAATGGCTGATTCTGCTTGGTTTATCTTGCAACCAAGTGTCTTGGTGGCAATACGGATCATGGCTGCAGTTTAGTTAGAAATTGATAAATGCTTGGCGCATAGAGTTTATGCTCTTGTTGCAGAACTTTATGGGCAATATCCTCTGGGCTGTGGCAATCTGATAACTCCACCTGTATGGATGCGATGATGCTGCCATGGTCATAAAACTGATCAACCCGGTGTACTGTGGCTCCGGAGACTTTATCACCCGCTTCCCAAACTGCTTGATGCACTGCCATACCATACATTCCCCTGCCACCATATTTTGGGAGTAGAGCAGGATGGATGTTCAGCACGGGGATGCCGACAGCATTCAGGAAATTGGCAGATAACTGCTTTAAAAAGCCTGCCAAAGCGATAAGCTGTATTCCCTTCTCTTTACACAAACGGGCAAGCTCCGTTTCATACGATGCCATATCTCTGGTAGCTAAGACCATCGCGGGAATACCCAAATCCTGTGCCAGCCCATATGCAGGGCTATCCTGACGGTTAAACACTGCCAAAGCAATCCGAACCGGCAAACCATGTGCCTCGAAATAGGTATGCATGGCAGCGAGGTTGGAGCCTCGACTGTGACCGCTGCTGAGTACCGCTATTTGGTAGGTGCCAGATGCAGTTCTTGCCATTGTATGGGATCCACCTCTGAGGGAGCTTGGCTCATCAAATCGGTGGCTTTGAGGGTCTTGGGGAAGGCAATAACGTCGCGAATGGACTCTGCTCCCGTCATGATCATCACCATGCGGTCTAAACCGGGAGCGATGCCACCATGAGGTGGAGTGCCATATTTAAGGGCATCCAGGAAGAAGCCGAAGCGTGCTTTTAGGTCTTCCTCTTCAAAGCCCAAAACTTGGAATATCTTGCGTTGCACATCATAGCGATGGCAACGGATACTGCCGCTGGACAGTTCCATGCCGTTACATACGAGATCATAAAGTTGTCCCTGAATCTCGCCAATCTTTTCGGGGATGTCCAGATAAGGGATGTGTTCCTCCTTGGGGAGGGTAAACATGTGATGTGCTGGTTCCCATCTGTTGTTCTCCTCATCACGACTGAAGAGAGGGAAATCCGTTATCCAGCAGAAATTGAAGGAATTGGGCGGGATCAGGTTAAGCTTAGCAGCAAGGTGGTTACGCAAACCAGCCAGTACCTTACTGACCGTATCAAACCTATCCGCGGCTATCGCGATTAAATCACCCGGCTTGGCTTGGCATAGGGAGATTATGGCTTCCGCCTCCTCAGGGCTGAGGAACTTGGCGATACCTGCTTCCAAGCCACCATCTGCCACTTTGGCAAATGCGATGCCCTTTCCGCCGAGGTGCTTGGCAACATCGATAAGTTCATCTTGCTGCTTACGGCTGAACTCTGCTGCATTGGGGATACAGATGGCTTTAACCACTCCCCCGCTTAGCAGGGCAGCGCTGAACACCTGGAAGCTACTTTGGGCAACTACCGAGCTTAGGTCCACCAGTTCCATGGCAAAGCGAGTGTCGGGCTTGTCACAGCCGTAACGGTTCATGGCTTCGGTGTATGCCAGCCTAGGGAAAGGAATGCTAAGTTCAATATCCAACACTTCCTTGAATAGGCGATACATCAGCCTTTCCAGAAGGTCAAATATCTGCTCCTGCGAGGCAAAACTAAGTTCTATATCCAGTTGGGTGAACTCCGGTTGACGGTCGGCACGCAAGTCCTCATCACGGAAGCAGCGGGCAATCTGGTAATAGCGATCAAATCCCGCAATCATAAGCAGTTGCTTGAACATCTGCGGTGATTGGGGCAAGGCATAGAATTTACCGGGTTGGATTCTGCTAGGAACGAGGTAGTCACGTGCACCTTCGGGGGTGCTCTTCATCAGGATGGGGGTTTCGATGTCGTAGAAACCTTCCGCTTCCAGAAACCGGCGCATGATGCTGACAATCTTATGCCGGGTTATGATGATGTCTTGCAGTTTGCTGCGCCTGAGATCCAAGTATCTGTAGGTTAAGCGCAGGTCTTCTTCAGCCATAGCTGCTTCATTGATCTGTATTGGCAGGGGCAAGGTATCGTTCAGCAGGTAGAAATCATCTGCGACTAATTCTACCTCACCGGTGCCCATGTTCTTGTTAATATTGGCTGCATCCCTGGCAACAACCTTACCCATCACGGCAATCACATATTCGTTTCTCACCTTTTCTGCCTTGGAGAAGATGGCTGATTGCTCCGGATGGATAACCACCTGCAAGATGCCTTTCACATCGCGCACATCGATGAAGATTAATCCACCCAAATCGCGGCGTTTGTGTACCCATCCCATGATGCAGACATTATCGCCAAGATTGGCAGAGCTAAGTTCACCGCAATAGTGAGTTCGTTTCATTGTGCCAAGATTGTCTATCATTATTACCTCAGTTCAATTTAATCGCTTCGTATAGAGCATCTATCTTCTTTACATCATTTCCCAAGGCTTTAATCATATAGCACTTGCCGATATACTCAACGCTCGGATAGATGAGGGGGTTTGCTTTCATATCTGCTGCCAGTTTCTCGTGTGCAGCTTTGTTGGGAGTGGCATACTGGGTGTATTCGGAGTTACGCTTGGCGTTGGTTTCATCCATAAGGAAATCTAGGAACTTATAAGCCAAATCCTTATTCTTGGAGGATTTCAAGATTACGATGTTATCCATCCACAAACTGCTTCCCTCTTTAGGTAGGATAAAGTCCAGTTCATTGTTCTCTGCCATCTGTTGGAGCACATCACCGTTATATGCCTGTGCCACCCATGTTGTACCATCAGGTACCTCATTCTTATAGGAATCAGAATCAAACTGGGTTATGTTTATATCCCAGTCATTCAGAGTTTTCTTTGCGGCTGCAAGAGCAGCTTCACTTGTATCATTCAGGTCAAAGCCGTTATATATCAACGCGGCACCGATAACTTCACGGGCATCATCAAGCATGGTAACCTTGTTCTTGTCTTTGAAGAAGGGATCGCCAACAATGCTCCAGCTTTGTTTGGCAATCAACTCTGCGGGCACATAGCGTTTGTTAAACATCAAGCCGGTTAAGCCCCAGAAGTAAGGCACAGAATAGGTATTGCCTTCATCAAAGGACTTTGCCTTTTCCAGTAGAGTGGGATCAAGGTTTTTATAGTTGGTCAGCTTTGTTGTATCCAATGCTTCCAATAGTCCTGCATCACGCAAGATGGAAACATGGTCGCCACTGGGGAAAACCACATCGAAGGATTCCTTGGCACTTTTAATCTTGGTAAGCATGTTCTCGTTGGAGTCATATGTGCTATACTGTATCTTACAGTTATTGGCTGTTTCGAATTCTTTAATCAGTTGAGGCTCTATGTAATCACTCCAATTGAAGATGTAAAGCACAGGTTTGCCTTTACCGCAAGAGCTTAGCAGTACAAGCACAACTAGTAGCAGCAGCAATGATGTAATTGATTTTGTTTTCATGGTTAGACACTCCATCAATAATAAGAATTATGGGTTATGGCGAACTGCCTGGGCAATTCCCTCGTTTAACCGAACTGACTGCAACACCACCCAACCCACAATGAAGAATAGCATCAGGGAAAGAATGGAATAGCGTATGTTACCCGTTTCATGGGCTATCCACCCATAAAGTATTGGACCAATAATTGAAGATAGGCGTCCTGTCAAGGTATAAAAACCGAAAAACTCCGCCTGTCTTGTCTTGGGAGTAAGCAGAGAGAGCATTGTCCGGCTGTTGGATTGGCTGCTCCCAATAGCCAAGCCTGCAAGTAAACCAACTAGGTAATATTCCCGGGCACTTCCACAGAAGTATGCCCATATCACCACAGCTATCCAGATCAAAAGCGAGATACTAAGTGAAAGCTTAACATTATACTTATCTGTCAACCAGCCAAACAATCCCGACCCGATAATGGAAGTGATTTGAGCCAGAATGAAGTACACAATCATATCCATTGTCTTCATCCCAAAGCGTTCAATCCCATAGATGGAAGCAAACACAATCACTGTGGTTATCCCATCATTATAAATGAAATAGCTGATGATGTACCGCAGTAACTGGGGCTGCCTGGCAATGTTCTTCAGGGAAAAGGATATCCTCTGATAGGCTACCCGAAAGTAGTTACTCCGTTTGGATGGGCGGCTGAATTCCTTCAACCAAAAGAAGGTAAACAAAGAAAAGAGAAAGAAATGCAGTGACACAGCAGGGAACACATATAGCACATTCTGCTTCACCAGCACCAAAGCCACCAGCAGCGAAACCAAGCCACCCACATAACCCAAGCCCCAGCCAAAACCTGAGACCTTACCGATATCTTCCTGCGAGCATATCTCGGGTAAGAATGCATCATAGAACACATTGGCACTGTTAAAGCCGAAGTTTGCTATGATGAAGAACAGCATCCCCAAGAACACTTGTCCGGGATGGATAAAATAGAGCAAAGCGGTGAAGATGATGGTGATATAGCAGTTAATGAATAGCAGTTTCTTCTTGGAGCGTGAATAGTCCGCCACTGCACCCAAGATAGGAGCCGTAAGCGCTACCAATGTCATAGAGATGCCTATTGCTCTCCCCCACAACATCTCCCCATATCCTGCTTCGCCTTTCACCACATTATTGATGAAATATACGCTATACACCACTGTTACAATGATGGTGGTGAATGCCGAATTGGCAAAGTCGTACAGCATCCATCCCAAAATATTGCGGTTAAGCTTCATTAACTGCCTCTGGTAAGTTCACAACCTTATAGCCTTGCCAAATCTTGCTGATATCATCCCTCGGACTGGCAATAAACACCTGATACCTGCTATCAATACAATCGCGAATACTTACCGCATGGAAGCTATCCAGTTCGGCAAATATATCGTCAAATAGCAGTATCGGCTTAATCCCCGTGATGCTTTCAATCAGCTTCGCCTGAATCAACTTCAGGATAATGACAGCTATTCTACGCTGTCCTTGTGAGGCAAAGGTCTTCATCACCCGTTCTTGCAGGCGGAACTCATAATCATCCAGATGTGCACCCAGCATAGTGCGTTGCCACAGCTTTTCTCTAAGCTCAATATCCTGTAGATGCTTCACAATCTCAACGGCACTGTTGTCATACACATGTTTCGATGCCGGCATATAGGCAATGGCAATGGATGCTGCCGTGGGGAATATATCTTGGAACTGACCCTTGAAAGCTTCGTTCACCAAGCCCAAATAGCGTTTTCGGTAGTCCCACACTTCCAGGAGGCTTTCGGCAAAGCGAATATCCCAGCTATGTTTTTCCTCTTTTTGAAAACTACGTTTCAGCATGGCATTGCGCTGCTCCACGACGTGCAGATAGTTCCTCAACACGGGAATATACTGCGGGTAGAGCTGGGTAATGGCAAGATCAAAGTATTGCCGACGGCAGCGTGGTGAGCCACTTACTAAGGAGAGATCTTCTGGGGCACAATATATCACCTTCACCACATCGAATAGCTTACTGAGTTGCCTGATGGGGAGTTCGTCCAGCTTCAACAGTTTCTTGGCTGCGCCAAAGCTGAGCGCAACCTTAAGCGAATTGTTGGTATCAGTGCCGAATTCACTGCAGATGCGGAAATAGTTCTCCTCGAACTGCAGAAGGTCTTCATCATGATGGTAGCGGATAGATTTACCTATCCCGCAATAGGCAATAGCCTCCAACAAGTTGGTTTTACCGCAGCCGTTGGGACCCACAATCAGGCATCCCTTTGGCTCGAAACAGAACTCCCGGTTATGGTAGCTGCGAAAGTTTTCCAGTCTGATTCGTGCCAGTTCCAATCGTCTTATGACCGGAGAGGCATCAGCAGGAAGGTTATCTCCTGTCCCGGAACTGCTGTCTCGTTATAGATCATCATCGGGTCTTTGGAGCTACCCAACTTGATGATTGCTTTTTCAGAATCCACTGCATCCAGAATAGAGAGCATGAACTTATAGTTGAATGAAACTCCGGTGGATGTCCCTTCGAAGTTATAGTTTTCCATGTTTTGTTTGGCATCGCCAGTATCGCGGTTGGAGGTGTTGACCTCGAACTTCTCATTATCAAGCTCAAAACGGATGCGTAGGTTATCATCCGGTGCAACCAAGGCAACACGGCGGATAGCAGTGCGCAAGGCTTCTTTATCTATCACAAAGCGATTAGGAAGGTCATTCATAAAGGCTTTCTGGTATTCGGGGTATTTATGCTCAATAACTTGGGAGAACACGAAGTATTTCCCGTAGCTGAACATCATCTTGTTACGGTCTATGGATATCTTCAGCTCCTTGAACTCAGGGTCGAAAATCTTTTGCATGAATTGTAGCGTCTTGACGGGGATCACCTTTTCCACATAGCTTTGGTTGCTATCGGTGAAGATATTCTCCTCCACGGAACTGCTACCTTCATTGGCAGGCATCAATGCGGAATCCAGAATCTTTATCTCGGCTACCTTACGACCATCGGTTGCCGCCATGATGTGATTATCCGGGAATATCTTCCAGCATACACCGGTAAGAACTGCGCGGTTCACATCGGATGACACGGCGAAATGGGTTTTGCTTATCATGCGGTTGAAAAGAGCTGCATCGATGCTGATTGCATTCTCCAGCTTGGTCTCCGGGATTACGGGGAACAAGGTGTGATCAGCTATCAGCAGATTGAAATCCACTTTGCCACACTGTATCATCAGCAGCTCATCATGACGCCATAGATTAACCATCGCATCGGGCATAAAGTTTATTATCTCATTGAAGTGTCTTGCGGAAACGGCGATTGTGCCACCTTCCGAAACTGCAGCTGGAAACTCCACCACGACAGTGATTTCCAAATCTGATGCAGTAATTCTCACCTGATTGGTTTCGGCAGAAACATTTATCAAGTAGTTGGTTAGGATAGGTGAAGTATTCTTCATCGGCACGATTGCCGCCAAATGCTGGATATGAGCTAATAAGTCTTTCTTTTCAATAGCTAATCTCATGATAACCTCTATCTGTGAATAGTCGTTTTTGCAAGGAAATTTGCCTGTGATATTTAGTCAATCTCTTTTTAGCTTTCCTTCTCCCTGCCTATTGGGTTACCGTTGAGATGCGGTTGCGCCTCCCAGCATAGTGCTGGGAATAGCAA
>CALDSN010000028.1 GCA_937924555.1 uncultured bacterium
TTCGGACATGAAGATCATAGACCAGCACTCGTCATTCTTACATCGGTAAGCCATACCGGGAAGGTTGTGCATGAGGTTTGCCACAAGCTCGGGGAGCATGTTTCCCATGCTGTTGGGGAGGGACTGCGATACAGGTGTTTTTGCTTTATCACTCATGAAATCTAAATATTCTATGCTACTTAAGCTTGTCAATAGAAAACCTTGCGTCACCCCCACTGCGGGCAGTATGTGACTATTTATCGTTCAAGATAGGATAAAGAATTTGACAAAATCATTGCACCCACAAGGTTGGAATCTCATATCTTGGTCGCCGATCCGTTGCCGGGCATTTCTCACTATGTCGAAAACGGAAGATTGATTATAACCTTGGAGTAATATGCGAACCTTCGATTCCATCATACCCTATCTGAAGAAAAGCTATGCCCGCATTGCCGGGGGAATAGTGATGCTCATCCTTGTTGATGTGGTGCAGCTTGCTGCCCCCAAGGTGATGCAGTATGCCATCGACCACATCCAGGCACGAACCATAGATAGCAAAGGCTTGGCTCTGGTAGGTTTGATTATCTTTGGGCTTGCCATCGCTGTGATGGTGCTGCGCTATTTCTGGCGGGTGTTGATTATCGGGAACTCCTTCCAAATAGAGAAAAGCCTGCGTCAGGACTTTTATAACCATCTCCTGAAGCTTTCGCAGAACTTCTTTAATAAAAGCAAGACAGGTGACCTGATGGCTTATGCCACCAATGACCTCAATGCTGTGCGCATGCTCTTTGGTATTGGGCTGATAGCCGCCATGGACATCGTGCTGATGACCGTTGCCTCTTTCTCCTTCATGGTCTCCATAAACTGGAAGCTTACCATGCTGGCTATCATCCCCATGCCCATTCTATCTCTCACCATTCGCTATTTCGGCAAGAAGATGCACAAGCGATTTGCCGAAGTGCAGCAGAGCTTTGCCAGCCTTAGCGGCAGAGTGCAGGAAAGCATCTCCGGAATCCGCATCATCAAAGCCTTCGTGCAGGAAAAGACAGAACTGGAGAAAGTGGATGTCGTCTCCAAAGAATTCGTTAAGCAAAACATGGCTTTGGCAAAGATTGCCGGCGTGTTCCATCCCTTCATGGGCTTTGTGATTAGCACCAGTATTGTGATAACGCTATACTTTGGTGGTCGTGCTGCCATTCGTGGGGAGATTACCATCGGTGGCTTCATCGCCTTTTTCTCCTATCTCGGTATGCTGGTGTGGCCCATGATTGCCATCGGTTGGATAGTAGATATGTACCAGCGTGGAACTGCCTCACTGAAGCGTCTCAACGAGATATTCGGGGTGGAACCTGAGGTGAACGACGATAAAGCAGACATGAACATCACCGCCCTAAAGGGTGCCATCCGCCTGCAGAACCTAAGCTTCAGTTACGGGGAAGACTTACCCAAGATATTCGACGACATCAGCTTCAGCATCGATGCCGGCAAGACCCTTGCCGTAGTGGGACCCACAGGCTGCGGAAAGACCACCCTCATTGAGCTATTGGTGCGTATCTACAACCCACAACCAAACAGCATCTTCCTGGATGAGCATGAGCTATACAGCATCCCCTTACAGGTGCTGCGTAGAGACGCTGTGTTAGTCCCGCAGGATATTTTCCTCTTCTCGGATAGCATCGCCAACAACATCAGGCTGGGTAATCCCGACACCACCGATGATGCCGTGTTCGATGCAGCAAAAGTAGCTCAGGTTTATGATGAGATTATGGACTTTGAGCATAAGTTCGAGACAGTGGTAGGTGAACGCGGCATAACCCTCTCCGGCGGACAAAAGCAACGTGTAGCGATTGCTCGTGCGCTGCTTACCAATCCTCAGATACTAATTTTGGACGATGCCCTCTCCGCTGTGGACACCAAAACAGAAAGGCACATCCTGGAACGCCTGATAGAGCTGCGTAGAGGCAAGACCACCATCATTATCGCCCATCGCATCTCATCCATCCAGCATGCGGATAAGATTATCGTGTTGGGGGATGCCAAGATTGTGGAGCGCGGCAATCACAGAGAGCTTATCCAATTGGGTGGCTTATATAAGGACTTGCACGAGAAGCAAAAGATTCGTGCCAAGCTGGAAGGAGAGGAGTTATGATGCACGGTGGAGGCGGTGGCGGAGGAGCCAGAGGCAAGGACTACGGCGATGAACTAAAGACCAAGATATACGATCGCAGGCTGTTCAGCCGCATGATACACTACCTTAAGCCCTACATGAAATGGGTAATATTCAGCTTCGTTATTCTGATGCTCATTTCAGCGGCAGAAGTGGTGCTCCCCTTGGTGCAACGCTCTGCCATTGATGACTATATCGTTTCGGACAAAAGCATCGCCATCTTCAACGATGAAGCGGTGTATAAAGACTTCTACCAACGCTATCACAAGCTGAAGTTCAAGGAATATGCGCACGGCAATCAACACTTCATCATCATCAGTGCCAAAGACCGCAACAAGATTAACCGCAGCGATATGCAAAACCTAAAGGAACAAGGTATTCTGGGTGACACCACGGTGTATCTCATCACCGATAAACCGGAGCATATTGCCATCCTAAACCGACACCTGCAGGAGAACTTGAACCCCGCTGCCACCAAAGACAGGATGATGGGCTGGTTCAGGCTTGGCTCCGGCAAGATTGCCGTGGCAAAGAACGAGCTGCTGCAACTGCCCAAGAATGACCGTCTGGCTGTCCGCGGAGAAGCCTCACGTAGCTTGTTTTACTTAGCCCTTATCTTCTTCGGCATCATCACCCTGCGCTTCATCACCAGCTATCTGCAAAGCGTGGTTACTGCATACTTCTCTCAGATGGCAATGGCGGATTTGCGCCACGATGTGTTCGAGCACCTGCAGAAAATGCCCACCAAATACTTCGACCAAAACCCTGTTGGCAGGCTGGTTACCCGCGTAACTAACGACATCAGAGCCATAGACGAGATGCTTGCCTCCGGCGTTATCACCATCGTGCAAGACATCATCCTCATCATCGCCATTGTGGTGCTGATGCTTGCTCTAAACTGGCAGCTTGCCCTCATCAGCTTTGCCATTCTACCTTTTGTAGTGTGGGTCATCCTTGTTTACCGCAGCAAGACCCGGGTTATCTACCGCGAAGTCCGTAGGCATCTTGCCGCTCTTAACTCCGCACTTTCCGAGCACATTGCCGGGCAGAAGATTATCCAGCTCTTCAACCAATACTTCCACAAGCGTCAGGAGTTCTCGGACATCAACCATGATTACTTTGTTGCTTCGCTGAAGCAGCTAAAGCTCTTCGCCTTTTTCCGCCCCATCATCCATGTATCCTCACAGATTGCCGTGGCAATCATCATCTGGTATGGCGGTGGACAGATTTTGCACAACATGATTACCATCGGACTGCTGATGGCGTTCACCCAATATGTGAACAAGCTCTTTGAACCCATCAATGACTTCTCCGATAAGTTCAACATCCTCCAGGGTGCCCTTGCAGGCGCAGAGCGCATCTTCGACCTACTGGAAACCGAGCCGGATGATTACCGCGAGGAACTAACCCACAAGCTCAAGATTGAGGGCGAGATAGAGTTCGAGAACGTGTGGCTTGCCTATAACGAAGAGGAATGGGTGCTGAAAGACGTATCCTTCAAGATAAAAGCCGGCGAGAAGATTGCCTTGGTGGGACACACCGGCAGCGGCAAAACTTCCATCGCCAACCTCATCCTGGGCATGTATCCTTACCAAAAGGGGCATATTCGCATCGATGGCAAAGAACTGAAACAATATTCACTCCCCGACCTCCGCTCCAATGTGGGGATAGTGCAACAGGATGTGTTCATCTTCAGCGGTAACATCAGCGAGAACATCGCTCTGAACAACAGCAAACTGACCCGCGAAGAGATTGTGCAGGTATCCAAGTATGTTAATGCAGATAAATTTATCAGCCAACTCCCTGCTGCCTACGATGAGCCGGTTATGGAGCGAGGTGCCACATTGTCCACCGGACAACGGCAACTTATCGCCTTCGCCAGAGTGCTTGCCTACAATCCTTCAATCTTTATACTGGACGAAGCCACCTCCAACATCGATACCGAAACCGAAATCCTCATCCAAGATGCCCTGCAGAAGATTATCGCTACCCGCACCTCAATCATGATTGCCCATCGCCTCTCCACCATCCAGCATGTGGATAGAATATTGGTGCTGCACAAAGGCGAGATTGTGGAAGAAGGCTCGCACTTCGAACTGCTGGACAAGAAAGGGCTGTATTACGACCTCTACAGGTTGCAATATACCTAATTAGCTGTAACTATATGATATATAAGGCAGGACTGGATATGTCCTGCCTTTTCTTTTGCACATCAAATCAACGGTAGCAGAAATCAACTTCTGAGGGCAACATCCTATTACGAATGTATGCAGCGATGAGCTGCATCTTACTTATTTCACTAACACCATCTTCTTAGTTTGACTGGTTGCCCCATTACTAAGCTTATAGATATAAACACCTGAAGGCAAGTTGCGGGATAGTTCATCCTCTGCCATCCAAGTGAAGCTACTTTCTCCTTTGGGCAAAGTTCCGTGATGGATATTTTTTATCTTCCTGCCGCGTGTGTCATAAATTGCAAGTTCGTACACATCTTTATTATCCTCAATTGCCACAACAATCTTGGTAGTACCCCTAAATGGATTGGGATAGTTATTCACAATCGTAAATGGCGGCATCGGAACTTCCAGATCATCATTAACCGGTGTGGCAATATGGACTTCGGCAATGAAGATATCACTATTCCCGTTACTGATAATGGTATTGCCATCAAAAGAGGCACTACCAGTAAAGCTGCCAGATGCGAGTATTTCTGAAACAGGGCACGTAACTATGCATTGACCCCTATCGTTCCCAACACCTCCTGCTGCATTCACTGTACTCCATTGACCGCTCGTAAGCATCCTGGCAATAAAGATATCCATACTACCAAATCCATCTAAGGTTCGATTCCCAAAAGTAGCTGAGCCATCAAATGAACCTAAAACATATAGAATGTTATCACTTCGTATGTCTATATCTATTGCTTGGTCGTGATTTTGCCCTCCTGCCTGCCTTGCCCAAAGCCAGTTCCCATTAGTGTCCAATTTTGAAACAAATATATCATCACTATGATTCGTGCTAATCAAAGTATCGTTGCCCATGCTAACCGTACCTTGGAAAGACCCAGCCGTATATATGTTCGACATGGTGTCAACAGCAATACTATAAGCAATGATGTTCCCTTCCGCCCCTGCCGATTCTGCTTTTCTTGCCCAAAGCCAGTTTCCGTTACTATCCAGCTTCGTTACAAACATATCTGCACTATCACTGGTTAAAGCATACTCTCCAAAACAAGAGGTTCCCAAAAAGAATCCGCTTAGGTATATATTTGAATTACTATCCAATGCTAATCCAAGCGCAATCGCATAATCCGTTACAACAGATTGCCGTGCCCATAACCAGTTACCGTTTGAATCAAGCTTCACCACAAATGTGTTTACGTCATTATCAGAAGTGTTTAGAATGAACGTTCCGAATTCCGCTATATTGGAAAATGTACCTGCAATATAGATATTGGCATCTGCATCAACTGCAATACTATTACCATTGTTGCCGCTTGAGACTTCAGCCTGCCTTGCCCAAAGCCAGTTGCCGTTACAATCCATTTTAGCCACGAAGGAGTTCATATTTCCTGAACCACTTAGGCTGATAGAGCCAAATAATGCATGACTCAAAAACTCACCGGTTATGTAGCAATTATCGTTACTATCAATTGCTATACCATATCCCAAACTGTATGCAGTCCCTTCAACTTTCCTTGCCCAAAGCCAATCTCCGTCAGGATTCCTCTTTGCAACATATATGTTGTGTTCTCCTGCTGAGCTTAAAGTTGTTGTACCAAAATCGATGTTACTCCCAAAATAACCCGTTACATACACATTGCCTACGCTATCAGTAGCCATGGAATAAACCTCATCCTGCGAGGTTCCCCCAACGCTCTGCACATCCATCCAGCAAGGAGTTTGCGCATGAAGACAAATGGCTAATACGATACCCGCTGTGCAAAGAAATATTACCTTGAACAAATTCACAATAACCTCCTGTGACTATGCACGTGTTTTCATCTTTCTTATTGAAAATATTACCATATAAATGTGTCAAGACATTTTTGTGGTATAATCCTGTTGGTTCATCACTTGGAAAGGGGAACATAGCAACAAACATTTTTGTTTCCTATACCTGAGGTTTACACCTCAGGCTAATAACTGACGCTCCATGGGAGCTTAACACCCCCACCAATTAGTCTCCCTGTAGGCAACAAACAAAGAGGGAAACGCCTATTTTATCCTAAATGTATCGCCTCTATAGGGCTTATTCCTACCGGCTATGTCTCAAGGGGTTCCGCTATCGCTGCACACCCTCGCTATGATATGTCGCACATGCAGCACTTTGCTTATCACCTTCGTAGCATGGGAATGACTTAATGCTGCGCTATTTGCTACTCTACCAACTTCTTGAAGTCTGGATCTTCCCAATATGCTTCGAAAACACTGTCAATTTGAGTAATAGTTTTGAATCCTGCATCCAATTGTATGGCTTTTGTAATAGATTCCAACATTTTGTCCTTATCTCTTTTCTTTGCATAAGAACCTGATATGCTATACCACCCTTGTGGGTTATCTGGTTGTATGCGAATAGCCTCTTCATAGCACATTATTTCTTCTTCGTACATATCAAGAGCACCAAGAATAACTGCTTTGTTAAACCACGATTTATAATCGTCAGGTTTTATATTTATAACCTGATCATAGCATTTAATTGCCTCCTTGTTCTTTCCAAGTTTCCCAAGGGCAACACCCTTGCCAAACCATGCTTCAGTATAGCTTGGCTCGATTCGGATAGCTTCATCATAGCTATTGATTGCTTTTTTGTATTGCTCAAGTTGTACCAGTTGAACACCTTTGTTATTATATGCTTCAACACAATCGGGGTTAAAACGAATTGCCTCATCATAACACTTAATTGCCTCTTCTGGCTGCTTAAGTTTGCTTAAGATAACACCTTTCTTAAACCATGCCTCAGCATTGCCAGGCTTGATTTTAATTGCCTCATCAATACACTTGATTGCATCTTCATGAAGCTCAATTCTACTTAGTTCTACACCTTGGTTTAACCACGCTTCATCATAATCTGGCTTTATGCTAATAGCCTCTTTATAACACTTGATTGCTTCTTCTGATTGTTCTAATTGACTTAATACAATGCCTTTAATAAACCATGATTTAGTATAGTCTGGCTTTAATCGTATTGCCTCATTCAAGCATGCAAGAGCTTCTTTAGGTTTCTTGATAATCCATAAACTAACCCCCTTATTATGCCATAATTGGTACTGACTTGGATCAATGTATATTGCCTTATCATAATATAATATACATTTGCTATATTTACTCATCTTTGAATAAGTATCTGCCACAATTGCGTATGGAAGGAACGTACTATCTTCTGCCGTACACATAGAAAGCTCTTGTTGGAATGCATCTTCATCCTCGATTATCTGGTAATACAACGCTCTAAATAAATAGTCCTCATCATTAAGATTCTCACCCAAAGCTTCGAGCATTTCAGTGTTATCCACGTATATTCTTAATTGGTTCCTAACATTTTCATCTATACTAGTAAATTCAAAGTAACTCTCTCCTATCATGCCAAGTTTTTCACGTATCCTTTCTCCTTTAATTCGGAGTTTGCTAATATGAGTTTCAAATCCTTCTTTCAACTTCGCATAATCCGCTGATAATGAATTTAAACTGTTAGTTGTATTTCTAGATTCTTTCAGTTTATCCTCAATTATTTTTAGTTGCTCCTCTGCTTTAGTAGAGCGCATATATGGTATCAAACCTCCAAAGAAGGCAATCAGAACACTAAACACGGAAAGGAGTATTGCTAACGTACCGAGTAGCTTGTCGTGTGTATCGTAATAAAATTGCTCAACTCTACCTAAAATATCACTTTCGCTTATTTCCCCATCTGCCGGACGGGTCACTACCTCTATAACAGCAATCTTAGTAGAATCAGATGGAATGCTATCCTTTTTGAACAAGCTTGGTATAAGGTCATGATACTTACCCTTAAACTCAGCTTGGGAGACAATCTCTACTTTGGTGGAGTCGATTATCTCAGTGTGTCTGTTTTCGTGTGATACTCTTCCAATGGTACACATAAACAATAGATATAAAATAATAATAACGATTACTGGCGTAATCAACTTCACACACGTAATGGCAAAGCCTTTTCGTTCTAACATAATTTCCTCTTCTTGACACAACCTATATTACTCTGATGTTATTCCATTATTATACAACAAGTAAAAATCAGATATGCACAAGAAATTATGCATCTCAAATAGTGTCAATCTATTTGGTTATTGAATCCAATCTTTTAAGTGCGCTATTGTAAGGGTAGACCTTATACAATCTCAGTCAAATGAATAATCTAATTGATCCATGTAGCTCTTTTATGTAGCCCTTTTATTGAGTGGACAAAATCAGGAAAGACCATTTTTTTGCACCTCATATCCATCTTTATGTTATCTAATCATCCTTTAGTCATTCCCTAATCATTCACTAATCACATTAGAGAATCACTAATGCTTAATAAGTGGATAACACATTATCTTACTTACAGGTGCTTAGGATATTATAAACACCTCTTCCACCGTTTTGCCAAAGACTTTGGCGATTTTTATGGCAAGATACAGGGAGGGGAGGTATTTCCCTGCTTCCAAGGCAATGATGGTTTGGCGGGTTACATTCACCTGTTGGGCAAGCTGTTCCTGCGTCATTTCCCCTGCTTCGAAGCGGAGTTTGCGGATGATGTTGCTCAGCTTGGCTTCATGCTTAAACATAGAAAGCTCCCCGGCGGTAGAGCACAAGGATGGAAGCAGTCCAGAAGAGGTATAAGGATAGCCATCCGGTGAAGGCAAGCTGCAGCACCTGGTGGATGGGGACAGTTCCGCCATTGCGGTAGGCAAGGTATAGCGCAAGGGCATAGATGACCACCGTGGCGCAGAAGCCGTGGATGGCGATGATGGCAGCCTGGAGGCGGATGGTTTTATCCATCTCATCCAGTTGCTTGAAGCTTAGTCCATTTAGTTTGCGGATAATCCACAGGCTGATGATGAACAGCACGAAGAGGCAGAGGATAATCTCGCTACGTAGAGCAGGAACAAGGGGGCTTACGCAGAACAGCAGTATGCTGAACAGCACGCTACAAAGCAGGCTTAGGCTTGCTTCTCTTTGTTGAATGGGCATCTTAATCTCCTTTGCTTGGCAGATTTAGGCTTGCCAAGGCATGTAAAGCTTACAGGACACCATGTATTGTATGCCATACTATATGTCAAGTATTTTTTACATCACCCGGATTAATATGCGTGTAATGGGGGCTTGGGAGCTTGGACTAGGCGCAATAAAAAAAGACTTTACTAAAATAGGCTGTTTCCAAACATGTGCTTAACTCTTAAGTGGAGGAAAAATGCAGAGATTTTTGATGTGCAGCATGCTTATATTGCTGCTTACAAGCATAGTCGGTACTTTGTTTGCCATGGGCGAAACCATCTATGAAATAAAGGTGGAAGGTGCCGCAAATATAGATGCAGAATTGGTTACATCCGCTCTCAGTTTCCGGGTGGGTGATACACTTGATCCGGAGGATGTGGCAAAATCCATCCGTAACCTGTACCGCATGGGAGTTTTTTCGGATATTCAGTTCCATTCGGAGCCATACCGAACCGGGATAAACATAAAGATATTGGTGCAGGAAAACCCTGTGGTGTCCAGCATTGAATACATTGGCTTCAAAGCGGTTAAGCGTGAGCGGATAGACGAGCTTGTAAGTTTACGCATTGGCAGCTACTGGAGCGAAGGGGTTAAAAACCAGCTTATCCGTAAACTGTCTGCGGAGTACTCCACTAAAGGCTTCACCAATGCCGATATTCAGGTGTTTGAAGCCAAGGGCACACAGGACAAGATTGGGGTGAAGGTGCAGGTGGAGGAAGGCAAGCGGGTATCCGTGAAGCAGATTACCTTCAATGGCAATAACTCTTTCGAAAGCAAAAAGCTCATCAAACGCATGAAGACCAAGCCTGCCAACTTCATCCGCTCGGGAAAGTTTGAGCAAGAGAAGTTCGATACAGACCTGATGAATCTCGCTGCATTTTACAAGAAAAATGGCTATATTGACGTTCAGGTTGGTCCCTATGAACTGGTTAGTATCAATGAGAAATCCATGGAGTTGGTGATAAACATCGATGAAGGGATACAGTATAACTTTGGTTCGGTGCAGATAGAAGGTAACGAGCATTTTGATGATGCCACGCTGCAATCGCTGTTCACTTTAACGGCGGGTGAGCCTTTTGATCAGGAGAAGTTTGATTCCCAGTTGGGCAAGCTGTATGCCAAGTACTTTGATGAAGGCTACATCTATTCTGAAGTGAAGCCGGAATATCAGAAGGATGATAACCTGGTGAATGTGGTGTTGAACATAAGCGAAAATACCCGTGCCCGCATCCGGCAGATACACATCACGGGGAACCGTAAGACCAAAGAAAAGGTCATCCGCAGGCAGCTTGAGATTGCTCCAGGGGATTATTTCCGGCAGTCTCAGGTGCTTCGCAGCCAACAGAACATCTATAATCTGGGCTTTTTCGAGCAGGATATAAAGCTGGATTATGAACGCATCAACAGCGAAGGGGATATAGACCTGCAACTGGATGTGATGGATAAAAGCAGCGGTGTGGCAAACGGTGGGGTTGGCTATAACTCCGAAGATAGCTTTGTGGGTCAGCTTTCCTTCTCGCAGAACAACCTCTTTGGCAACAACTGGTCAAGTGGCTTGAAATGGGAGTTTGGCGGCAGCACACAGAACTTTGAATTTAACTTTACCAATCCCAATCTGTATGATTCGGATATCCTGATGGGCACCAATCTGTATTACACAAAGAAGGATTGGAGCTCGTTCTATTATGAGATTTACACTCGTGGTGCAGGGGTGCACTTGGGTCAGGCATTACCGTGGGTGGATAGAACCCGTATGGTATTGGGTTATTCGCTATACTCCAAGAAGTATCGGATAACGGATCTTGCCTCCATTATGGAAGACGAGGATGCCAATGCAACTTTGATTGAGCTTGATTCACTAGCGTGGAGATATACCAGCTCGGTGAACTTCACCCTCAGCAGAGATACGCGAGACAATGTGTTCTTCCCTACCACAGGCTCGCAGTTCACACTGTATTCGGAGCTGGCAGGTGGTCCCTTTGGCGGGAACTTTGATTACTTCAAGCAGATTGCCCAAGTGAACTGGTACACTGAGACATGGAAGAAGATTGTGTTGCGTACCAAATGGCGTTTCTGCTATGTATCACCATATGGCAACAGCACTGATGCTCCGCCGGATGAGAAGTTCTATCTGGGTGGAACCGGTGCAGATGGCATTCGCGGTTTTGCGGACAGGTCTATCGGACCTGCTGGGGGTGGAACCAGAGCAATCCTGTTCTCCACCGAGCTTGGCTATCCCATTGGCAGCGACCAGATTGTGGGCGTGGGCTTCTTTGATGCCGGGAACAGCTATAACAAGCTACGTGACTTTAACTTTATAGACTTTAAGAAAGGTGTGGGTGCAGGAATACGCATCCGCAGTCCGTTTGGCTTGATAGGCTTTGACTATGCCTATAACCTGAACGAAGGCGGATGGGAACCGCATTTGCAGTTTGGCATCACCTTCTAAATGAAATATAAGCATCTCTTTGGTCCGGTTATCTCCCGCCGACTTGGCATATCCTTGGGAGTGGACTTGGTGCCATACAAATATTGCCCGCTTAGTTGCGTGTATTGCGAAGTGCAAGACACCACCAACCTGAGCGTACAAAGAGAGGAGTTCTTCCCTTTGGAAGAGATACTTGCAGAGTTGGATGAGTTTTTGGCAACTAAGCCGAAGCTGGATTATATCACCTTCTCCGGAGCGGGTGAGCCTACCCTGTATAGCAAATTGGGTGAGGTGGTGAAGCACATCAAAGCCAAGCATGGGGAATATCAGCTTGCTCTGCTAACCAACGGAGTGCTGTTGGGAAATCCTGAAGTGCGAAGAGAAGTGAGTGCCTGTGATGTGGTGTTGCCCTCTTTGGATGCAGCCACGGCGCAAGTGTTCTGTGCGATAAACCGTCCCCACTCCAGCTTGGAGATTGCACAGATTATCCGGGGCTTGGTGGAGTTCCGCAAGGGCTTTACGGGGAAGATATGGCTGGAGCTGTTCTTGGTTCCGGGCATAAACGACACCGAGGAAGAGCTAATAGCCTTAAAGGATGCAATCAGGCAGATTAAGCCGGATTTGGTGCAGCTAAACAGCCTTGATAGACCCGGCACCGAGAAGTGGGTTAAACCCCTTAGTTTGGCTGCCCTGAAACATGCCAAGAAACTCCTTAGCGACAAAATGGACATCCCGGTGGAGATAATAGCCAAAGTGAAGTATGATGCACAGGGAACGCACCTGGATGAAGATGTTAGCAGCATGATAAAAGCAACTCTGCAAAGGCGACCTTGCACCGCTGAAGAAATATCTGCCATGCTGGATATACACATCAACGAGATTGCCAAAGTGCTTCGTCAATTGCACTTGGATGGCAAGGTGCAGGTTAAGCGTGAGAACCGAGGAATATTTTACACATGGAAGGAATAAAATCTAACACTGCTATCATCACGGCTGCCGGAAGCGGGTTACGCCTTCCGGGAGCAACCAAAAAGCAATACCGCGAGTTGGCAGGCATCCCCATCCTTATCCGAAGCATGGAACCATTTATCCTATCCCCATTGGTGGATAACATCATTGTTACCTCGCCGGAGGATGATATCACCTTATGTGAGGCAATGATCCAGCAGTATTATGCGGACTACGATAAGCCGATATTGGTGATTGCCGGAGGCGGAGAAAGGCAAGATAGTGTGTTTGGTGCGCTGCAACGTTGCCCTGAGCAGACAGACTTTGTATTTATTCACGATGGAGTGCGCCCCTTTGTTACTTTAGACCTGCTGGAAGAGCTGTATCAGCTTGCCGTTGAAGAAGGCTCTGCCATTCCTGCTGCCAAGCTGAAGCACACCATCAAGGAAGTGGAAGGGCAGTATGCCGTCACCACTCTTGACCGGGGCAGTTTGATTCAGGTATTCACCCCCCAGGTGTTTGCCTATCCACTTATCATGGATGCTTATCTGCAAGCATATACTGCGGGATATGTGGGCACGGATGATGCTTCATTGGTGGAACTGACGGGAAGCAAAGTACGGTATATGCTGAGCAGCGAGCTTAACCTGAAGATAACAGACGAGATAGATATGTTTTACGCCAACCAGATTATTATTAAGAATATGATATAAGGAACAGACATGGAGAACAGTAACAATAAGCTCAGAACCAAGTTGTTTGATATTTTGAACCTGGCAGCCAAGCGCATGCCTACCGTGCAAATTAAGCTTCCCCTTCCCGGCATAGGCTGTGGAGTTTTGGGTATGGCATTACCCAGAGTGTCCGTGAATCTGGGACAATATGCCTCCAAGCTGCTTAAAGCATTGGAATACCGCGGTTATGACAGCACAGGTGCTGCTTTTCAGGGTGATAGCCAAGAGATAACGCTATTAAAGGATGTGGGCGCACCAAGCACTTTGGTTAAGACCTTGGGCATAGAGAAGCAAGCGGGTAAGATATTCTGCGGACAGGTGCGTTGGGCTACCTTCGGCTTTGTGAACAAGGTGAATGCCCAGCCCCATGAAGTTAAATGCAAGAGGCACATATACGGTGCGCATAACGGCAATATCACCAATACCCGTGAACTTAAAGCTTTCCTCACCAAGGAAGGGCACTTCCCCAAGAGTGATAATGATGGCGAGATGCTGGTGCACAGTGTGGAGCATTATTTTGATATACAGATGACCAAAGCGGGCAATCCCACAGACCATGAAGCCCGCAAGAGCTGTATGCGCCAGGCGATTATTGAGACAGCGGATAAGATTATCGGCAGCTATGCAGCAGTGATCGTGGATCCTGTAACCCAGACATCTTGGGCAATTAAAGCGGGTAGCAGCCTCTATTTCGGTATTGGAGTTATTGAAGACATGCCCTTTGGGCTTGCCTCCTCCGATCTTACCGCGGTACTGAGATTCACCAAACAATTGGTAAACCTGCGTGAAGGTGAGTTTGTGGAATACACCTCTGATTACTACCGCATCTATGCTCAGAAAGACCTGAAGTTCAAGCGTTTGAACCAAGCAGATGAAGTGTGGAACAAGGGTGATGTTATCCCCACTCAACCGGTTTACTCCAAGCTGAGAGCAGAGGATGTGGAGCTATTACCCGAATTCGAATACTTCATGGAACAAGAGATATATGCCCAAAGCGAATCTACCGGTAAGCTGATTAAGCTGTTCCAAGGCGGCTCAAACTCCGGCAAACGCATGCTGAAGCTGATGGAAGAAGAGGGCTTGAAAGAGCTGATGCTGAAAGAGATGAACTCCATCATAGCAGCCCACAGCATGGATGAGAAGCACGTATTATTTGATGCTTTATACCATTCCGATGCCATGAACAAGCTATTTAACCGAGCTCAGAGTGCATACACTGCCATCTTTGATGTGGCAGTGAAAGAGGATTTTGACAAGAAGTATTTCTTCTCCAACGAGAAGAACGTGTTCATCGAGCTGATGAACGGAGATTTTGACCTCAAGAAACTAAGCCTCTCCAAAGCCTTGGATGCAATCTCCGAAGAGATTAGCGTGAAAGAATTCGAGCACAGCGTGGAGGGATTCCTTTCCTTGGTTAAAAACACCATCCGCAACAATCGCAATGCCTATTCCATCGCTTGCGGAACCTCCTTCCATGCCACCAAGATAGCCGCTCTGTTCTTCAACCATATCGCCCGCATGGAAATCATCCCCATCCTTCCCGGAGACTTCCGTGGAGAGTATTCCAATTGCATCAAAGATAACGACCTCATCATTGGTGTATCCCAATCCGGTGAAACAAAGGACCTGATAGACATCTTCAACGACATCGATTCGCAAAACCTCAGTGTCCGCAAGGTTGTGTTGGTGAACAACATGAACTCCACTTTGGGGCAGGAAAAGAGCGATGTGGCAATCCCTATCCTCTGCGGTCCCGAGATTGCCGTGCCTGCCACCAAGAGCTTCATGAACCAGATAACCCTGTTCTATTACCTTGCCATCCGAACTGCCGAGATGAAGCTGAAGGAACTGGATACCGAACTTAGCCCGGAAGTTCGCAAATCCCGCGAGGATGAGATTGCCAAGCGTTACCAATCCCTTGCCAACATCCCCTCACTACTGAAAGAAACTGTGGAAAGCACGGATGACTTGATAGACTCCATGGCAGCCAAGATTTACATGGAGCCTTCCTTGCACATTCTGGCCACCAAGATTAGCGGGGTAGCTATGGAAGGTGCACTGAAGATTCGCGAAACTGTATTGAACCATGCAGAAGGTCGTGAAGCCTCGGAGTTTAAGCACGGTCCCAACACCATCCTGGGTAAGAACACCGTGTTTGGCGTGAAGCATGTGCGCAGTTTTGTGCGTGCTTTCAGCGACATGATAGACCAAGTTAACACCCTGGGGCAGCAGCGCGGGATAGACCCCAGCGAGAATAAAGATATCTACAAAGCCTTGGGTGACTATATGTTTACCCATAACCAACCCTTCAACCTCTCCCCCCAAGGCTCCAAGCTGTTCCACGAACTGGTGGATGAGCATGATTTCTTTGAGCCGCTCTATCGTAATTACCCGCTTATCTACGTCACAGGTCCCGAAGAAAGAGACGTTAACCTCACCATTTCCCAGATAAATACGCATAAGATACGCGGAGCAAACACCTATGTGATTGCCGAGGAGAACGATCAACTCTTCAAGAATGCCTCCATCAACCCCAACGAAGGCGGATACTATGGCTGGGCATATATCATGCTCCCTAAGACAGGCGATAGCTTGATGACCTGCTTCTCCGCTACCATTGTGCTTCAGCTTCTGGCACTGCGCATGAGTATTCGCAAGCTTAACAAACTGGACAAACTGGGTGTTATTGACCATGGCGTGCACCCCGATGTGCCCAAGAATGTCTCCAAATCCATAACCGTGGACTAAGCTCATGTTACGCATCGGATTTGGCTATGATGTCCACCGCTTGGTTGAGGGCAGAGCTCTCATCCTGGGCGGAGTGAACATTCCCTTTGCCAAGGGTTTGCTTGGTCATTCCGATGCTGATGTGCTTATTCACTCCATTATTGATGCGCTCTTGGGTGCCTTGGCATTGGGAGATATCGGCAGCCATTTCCCAGACACCGATCCCCGTTACAAAGGCATAGATTCCCAAGAACTGCTTAGGACAACATATACACTAATTCAAGGCAGGGGCTGGAAGCTTGCCAATCTGGATTGCAGCATCTGTGCGCAAGCTCCCAAGCTACGTCCCTATATAGACGCCATGCGTACCAATATCGCGGCCTGTTTACACTGCGACATTTCTCAAATCTCGGTTAAAGCCACCACGGAAGAGGGCTTGGGCGTATCCGGCGAAGGCGCAGGGATAAGCGCATATTGCACTGTGCTGCTCCAGGAGCTAAGCGAATGAAAGCCCTCGGGATAATCGGTTATCATCACACCGGCAAGACCACTCTGGCATGTGCCATCATAAGCGCATTAAAGGCAAAGGGATACAGCGTAGTGTCCATCAAGGACATCCATAGCGAAGCCTTCCACGCGGATATCGATGGCAAGAACACCGCCCTGCATGCCAAAGCAGGAAGCACAGCGGTGTTCGCCAAAGGATTGTACGACAGTGCCCTCCTCTTTCCCCGCAGCCTGGAACTGAAAGAGATTGTTAGTTTGCTCCAAGCGGATTTCCTCATCATCGAAGGCATGAAGCAAGCTCCCGTCCCCAAGCTGGTCTGCGCCAAGGACACAGCACAACTGGATGAACTGATAGACGACACCTGCATCGGCATCTCCGGATTGATTGCCGGCGAGATGGAGCATTATACAGGTAAACCTGTCTTTTGCCTACAAAAGGATATGGATGCCCTGATGAACACCGTCCTATCCCATAGCTTCGACATCCTTCCCCTCTCCGACCCTGAATGCTGCTCCGAATGTGGTTACAACTGCTTTGAGATGGCAGGACGCATCGTGCAAGGCAAAGCCAAGCGCAGTGACTGTGTGCTGGACCACAAGGCAGAGATTAAGCTGGTGGTGAATAACCAAGAAGTGGTAATAGTCCCCTTTGTGCAAAAGATGCTGAAAGATGTTATCCTCTCCATGGTGAATAACCTTAAGGGGATTGACGACAGCGGCACGATAAACATAGAGATAAACAGTTGATCTCCCCCCAACAGTATTTCACCAAGCGGCATCCCATCGCTTTCCCCATCTGGCAAAGCTCTGTGGTGGGTATTGCCGGAGCAGGCGGATTGGGCTCGAACATCGCCATCTCACTTGCCAGAGCAGGTGTGGGCACCTTGATTATTGCCGACTTCGACACGGTTAGCATCGAGAACCTCAATCGTCAGCAATATAGCCTTGCTCAGGTGGGTAAAAGCAAAGTGGAAGCCTTGGCAGATAACATCAAAGCATTTAATCCATTCATCAAGCTGGAGATACACCATATAAAGGTAAACCCCGCCAATCTGAACAGTATCTTTTCCTCAGCGGACATCCTCATCGAAGCCTTCGACGATGCCTCCCAAAAGGAGATGCTCATCAACACCTGGCTGGAGCTGTTTCCCTGTCGCCCCATCATCGCTGCATCGGGCATCGCGGGATATGGTAAGAACGAGCTAATCCACAGCACAAGCTATGACAAGCTCCATATTATTGGTGATATGCAGAGCGAACTTGAGCCGGGCATCAGCCCCATCGCTCCACGCGTTGCCACAATCGCCAATATGCAAGCCAACCTGGCTCTGGAGCTATTGGTTGTTAACCACAATAAGGCAGATAAATGATAGACAGCACTTTCACCGTAAACGACCACAAGCTTCCCTGGCGGGAGGGCTTAGTGGTGCAGGATGCCCTGGATATGATGAACTACACCTTCAAAATGCTGGTGATTAAGCTGAACGGTTACTTAGTTAAAAAGGACGACTACGCCAGCACCCCCATCCCACAAGATGCAGAACTGCGGGTAATTCATCTTATCAGCGGTGGATAAAGCTTTTAGCCTCTAAGCTTTTCGATTGTTTCCTTTGCTTTAGGCACGGCATTATACAGAAAGGCATTAGTCTCGCAGGGGAAGTTCTCACAAGCTGCACAGTTCTCATAACCCTTTTCCACCACACAGGCTCGGATAGGGCATTTATCGCACCAACCGAAATGAGTCCCTTCGCTCATGCAACCATCACAGGCAATGTCTTCTGCGGATAAGTTGGCATTATAGTTCTTGCTCCACCTCACAGCGATATCCTTTTTGCGTTCGTTGTCTCCTGCCTTGTGCGCTTCGTAACATTCACAGCTTGGGCAATCCAAGCCACAAGCGGATAGTATCTTGCTCATTGGTCACTCCTTCCATTGTTTATCTCTTGTGCCAAAGCTTCCATCGCTCTGGCAGAATACATTTCTTTCTTCAGTTTCTTCTCCCGCGGTTCATTCTCCAAACGCGGCAATATCCCGAAATTGGCATTCATTGGCTGGAATCTTCCCTCTTTCGGAGTGCATAAATGCCGCCAAAGCTGACCCAATATAGTCTCCGGGGGTAGCATCGGCATGGCATCCGCTATCACCTTTGCCACAAGAAGTCCGCTCCCAATGCACTCCACATATCCTTCCACTCCGGCAAGCTGTCCCGCCAGATATAGCTCAGGCTGTTGTAAGAAACCAAACTGCTGGTTAAGCACCACAGGTGCATTCAGATAAGCATTGCGATGGATGGAGCCATAGCGCAGAAAGTCTGCCTGTTCCAAGCCGGGTATCAGCCGGAATATCTCCTTCTGGGCACCATATTTCAGCATGGTTTGGCAGCCCACCAGGTTGTAGGAACTGGCATCACTATTCTCCGCCCTAAGTTGCAGCACGGCAAAAGGCTTTTTCCCATCCGGAGTTTCCAGCCCCATGGGCTTCATCACGCCATGTCGCAGCGAGTCTCTCCCCCTACGGGCAATCTCCTCAATCGGCATGCAGTTCTCGTAAAAGTTAAACTTCGCCCCGTTGAAGAACTCATTCTCAAACTCATGTGCTTCATGCTTTTCACCTGCAATAAGGGCATCCACAAAGCGGTAATATTCCTCTTTGTCAAAGGCGCAGTTAAGATAATCCGCATCACCTTTGTCATAGCGGTCTTTCTTGTATATCTTGCTATAGTCTATACTATCAGTGCCGATTATGGGGGCAATGGCATCGAAAAAGAACAGGTGCTCCTCTCCCAAAAGCACACTTAGTGCCTTCATCATGGCATCAGAGGTCAAGGGACCTGTGGCAAGGATGGCTTTGCCACTGGGCAATTCTGTCAGTTCTTGGCGGATAATCCTGATGTTTGCGTGGCTTTGGACTGTTTCCTCCACCCTTTGGGCAAAGAGTGCTCTATCCACCGCCAGGGCATGCCCTGCCGGTACACTGCAGCTTTGTGCAATGTGCAGCAGCTTTCCCCCCAAGGCGTTTATCTCTGCCTTCAGCAACCCGGAGGCTGTATCCAAACGTGTGGATTTCAAGGAATTGCTGCACACCGGCTCCGCCAGATAGGCTGTCTCATGGGCAGGTGTATTTCTCCCGGGACGCATCTCATAGAGCGTCACCTGCCACCCGGCATCTGCCAAATACAAGGCTGCTTCGCAACCCGCCAAACCGCCACCAATAATAGTTATTTCTTTATTCATAGTTTGGACAACACAGCCATCCTGCTTTTGGAGTCAAGCATTTATTACACGCGCTGCTTAGCAACCAATAATAGCTTCAGCCTGAGGGGATGTATCTTCTGGCTGAGTTATGGATTATTATCTGCGGTTGTTCCGATGCCACCTCACAACCTAGTATTTCCGAGGTGATTCCCTCATCCCACCCGGGAGTCACGAGGGAGTCACCTGAG
>CALDSN010000029.1 GCA_937924555.1 uncultured bacterium
AAATGGATTGTTCCAAAATCAAAATCACGGGACAAGCTGGATAAAAGGCTAAAATACTCATCCGCTGTGCGTTCCCTCTGAGTTTGGAATCTTGCCGTCCAAATGGGTTCACCTGATTTGTACACGGCGCAAACGATATTGGTGTTTCCAATATCCACAACCAGTACCGGTTCTTCTATGGAGTAACAGTACATAATCCCCGCTCGTTTTCATTTTGGAAAATATAACAAACAATCAGCATAAACACCGATTAAGCAAAGTCTGAAAATCTCTCAATCTGTCAACCAATATTTGTGCCAGCTTTCTTGCCTGAGCATGCCCTCACTCGGTATCCTGTTTAGTTTCTGTTTAACGCACCTACTCAATCGGATGTGATTCCCGGGTGATTCACGTATCCGACCCGGGAATCACCCGGGAATCACCCGGGATTGATGAACGGAAAGTACTAGAGGAGAAAGAGGCGATAGAGACAACGCACATAGGGAGTTATGGTAAGAAACTCGCATATGTAAATCAGTGCTTAAACTGTGGAATATGTAACTGCAAACTGCGTGATGAGTGATGGGCTACAAATCCCTTCGGAGTTTGAGGAAAAAAATCGTCATTATCATTGGGAGAGATGAATGGGAGAAGGTTGATGTTCTATTTTACGGAGTGCTGCCACACTCCATCCCAAGTTATGGGGTTAATCTCCTCCAGCCGTTTTAACATTAGCTTAGTAGGATAATCATCCTCATTGTTCTCTTGTGCCTTCAGAAGAGATTCTTTTGCCTCATTAAAACGGAGATCGGATATGTGCTTCATTGCACACTCATATGCTGTATAGCAGGCATAGTCCGGTGAATCTGTGCTGATTATACCATGATAATCAACTACTTCGTAAATGTTGGATATAATTGCTTTCCCTTTTACCGTAACACGATCTAACAAACGACAGAGGAAGATATGCTTGATTAGATTATGGGTACATTCATCGATGATCACCGAAGTCCGGTAGAATTTATTCAAACTCTCAAGCCGAGAGCAGAAATTCATCCGATCGCCGATGCCGGTATAATTAAAGATAGTGTCTGAACCTATGTTACCAACAATAACTTCTCCGGTTGCCACCCCAATGCCAATGCGAAAATCCTTAAGAACGGGATGCTCGCGAAACTCATAGCGAATGTCCTGGGATATATCCCTCAACTGAAGTGCAGTTTTAACCGCATTCACGGCGAATTCCGCATAGGGCAGAGGAGCTCCGAACAATGCAAGAACTGCATCACCGATAAACTTATCCAGAAGTCCACGATTTGACATAATGATCTTTGTGGCATCGTTAAAGTAGCGATTCATAAACCTTGTGATTTCAGAAGGACTAAGGCTCTCGCAGTATGTAGTGAAATTACGGACATCTGCAAACAGAATGCTGATAGTTTTCTTTTCGCCACCTGGGGCAAGGTTTTGGGAACCCTTCATGATTTGAGAGATAACATCCACCGATACATAGTGCTCGAATGCGTTGCGCACTTTCTTCTTTTCCATCAGCTGATCGTGAGATTGGATGCTGAAAACAGTAACAAATCCAACAATCCAGGGTAAGAGTATATAAGAGTAGGGAAGGCATAATGAATATCTCATATACAGGAAGTAGAAAAGGGGGAAGATGAGAATGGTTAACACAGAGAACACGCCAATACTGATAAGGGGTTTAGCATTACGGATAACCCAAGTAAGAAATAGGAGCAGGATGATATCAATCAGTGCCAGCCAATAGGGATTAAGCCAGTGGATGAAATCCCCTTCAAGAAGGTTGCGCAAAAACGTGGCGTGCAATTCAACTCCTGGGTAGTTGGAATCCAAAGAAGTACTTTTAATATCGCGTAGGCCAGAAGCAGATGAACCAACTAAGACTATTCTGTCCTTGAAATATCCAGGAGGTGTGCGTTGACGAAGTACATCATAGAAAGAGATGTATCTAAACGACTTTTGTGGACCATAGTACTTGAAGAAGCATCGGCCATCTGAGCTGAGGGGTATATTGGTTACCAACTTATCACCTGAATACAGTCTACAAGTATTATTAGCTGTTATTCTATCTACACCCAGCAAGTCCAATCCCATCTGAAAGCTAAAGTTTACGAAGTATATACCTTGATAACCCAGAAAGAGAGGATAGTCATGGATTATACCGGATTCATCTGGTTCCACATGAGCAAAACCGATACCATTGGCTGCTCGCGAAAGTATGTCAATTGGAGGATGTAAATTAGTTAGAGGCAGGTAGCTCTTTGGCTGTAAAACCCAGGGAACAAGTTTATCAGGTAGTGGTGTAGAAGGAGAGGAATCAATGCTGTTGAACATAGCCAGATACACATTGCCCGATCGTTCAATAGCATTGGCAAGCGTACTATCAGAGCTTAGATTATTGATGACATCCTCTGCATAAGCATCACGGAGATTAAGCTTTTGCTTCAGCCTTGTCCTAGCATAACCCATAATACTGTCACTTTCAGTGAAGAATACATCAAAACCAATGGCGATGGGCTCATCAGCGGCTAACACATCGATTAAATCCGCAAATAGGAAGCGCTGCATTACTGCAGATTGTCCCATGGCAGAGATGCTTTTCTCGTCAATATCCACGATGCAGATGTCGTCATATACGGCTTTATCAGAGTCATTTGCCAGAGCATTTGCAAAATCTACTATTGTATCGTATATACGAAGATCCGCAATTTGCAGAAGGGGTTTTGAAATAGGCAAATAGAACAGTAACCAAGATCCGACTAAAACACTGATACCAATCAGGGTATAGCGAAGATGGTTACGCATCCTGCTTTCTTATTCCACAGGTAAGCTATCTAAAGTTGTGCTATTGGGGAAGTCCCTTTTCAGCACATCTGAATGCTCCTTAAGCTTTTGCTTTTCGCCAATGGCATCATAAATAAGGATTAAATAAGCGTGAGAAAGTTCGGCATCTTTCTTGAGGGGAGCTTGAGCAATCACCTTTTCGAATAGCGGAATAGAGCGAGAGTACTGCTTAATTTCATACAAGGCAATTGCATCATCGATGTCTTGTTTTGGTTCTTCATACCAATACGGAAGGCTATCACGGGTAACATCTGATTCTTCACGCCTGATACCGGCAGTGCTTGATGCACGGCGTTTGTTTTGAAGTTTTAGGTTACTGACCTTGTTCTCAAGCCTATTCTTCCAATTCTGCTTAGAGGATGCTTCTTCAAAGAGTTTTCGAATGCTAACTTGTTTGTTAGAGCCTATAGTGCTGGTCCCCCCTGAAAGCCATTGTACTTCGACTGAGGAATCCGGTCCGGTCAACAAGAATCCGTCTTCAACTAATGATAGGTCTATGCTGGCTGCTTTATAGTTTTGATTTTGGGATGCTTTATACTTAACATCACCAAGAATGAAGCGTATTTTACCGACTTGGGCTGCGCTTAGTCCCAAGTACAAGAGACATAATGCGATGATAAATAGGGTTCTTTTCATGCTACTCTCCTTGGTTAATTAGGTCAGAGTAAATCTTTATATCTAAGCTTCTAAGTTCGCTCTGATCCAAGAGTTTGTGGAAATAATCTCTTGCCTGAGCCAAGTTGCCATCTCTGTATTCCAGAATGCATAGATTTCGGTTTATCTTATCCGTCAACACTCCTTCTTTGAGAGCGTTCAGGTATTGGGTTCTCGCTTTGCCAAATTGATTCATGGTTAGGTATAGGTTGCCCAAGTTAATCATGGCTGGCACTTCTCTGGGGTTATTTTCTAGCAAATCAGCCCATATTTTCTGTGCTGTTACGCTTTGGTTGTTTCTGAGACACCAAAGGGCATATTGATTGGCAACAATACTGTTGTTAGGATAGCGATTGAGAGTTCTGCGGAATTCATCCTCCTGTTGTAACATACTGCCCAAGGTTATCCTTTCCAGGTCTTTGTTAAACAGAGACATTGTTTCTGCACTGTTGCTGAACTTATTATACTGTGGTGTTTCTGAAAATGAAGCTGGTGGGTACAGCTTATGAGCCTCGGCAAACTCGATCAGGTCTGGGAATAAGCCTTCATCAAGCTTCAACTCATAAAATTCAACAGCGGTATTCCAGCTTTCTGTGAAGCTACTCTTGCCCAATAGAGTCGTTTCTAAGGGTATCCACAGTTTATTATTAGCTGAGATGAAGTGATTCGGGTCGAGGCCTGCATCAATAATATCATCCAAACTGATGCTGGGGTTAAAGACAAGCATCACATGTGCAGGAAGATCTAGGAAACCGCATTCTACCCCAACTGTAGTTAGCATTGTTGCAACCAAAGCAAGCAAGTCTTCGCAATCTCCTGACTTACGATTCAAAGTCTGGGTTGGATATTGGACATAATCAGTATCACTTGTGGAGGAGTTGCTGATGGTGTTGTCTGAGACATATCCAATAGAATTAGCACTTAGAAAGCTCCAGATCTGAATAGCCTTGACAATGTTCTTGTTTACTGTGCTGGTGGTGGATTTAGGGAACTGCTGCAACACGCTATTGCTCATGAAGATGCGGATATTCTCGTCAGCTGGATTAACGAAGGAAGCAAACTGCTTTCTGTTCTTCCAGTCCATCGATGTAGAAGCTAATATGTACAATGGAGCATTCTTAACTACTTCACTTTCACCCTTGCCAGAAATGCTGTATTTCATTTTAAACTGGGTTTCCACTTGAGTAGAACCTGCTGCACTAAGGCTGAATACATTAGCATTCATTGGAAGTATGATATCCAGAGTGTATTTCTGGTTGGGTAATAGGGTTTGTATAATTGTCTCAAAGGAGTTGCTTGCAATTTGAGGGGATGTAACGCTAATGCTCACATTTGTTATAGGAACATTAGTGTTGTTAAACAGGATGGCTGTGCCAATGGGATGAGTAAGATAGTAATTTTGTAATGAGGGGTACAAGGTTTGGTAAGCGTAGGAGACTAATTCGATCTCTGGTTTGTTTTTATTGTAAAACTCCCTTGCTGTTGCAGCATCATTCAACTTGGCCTGGAGTGCGGCATTGCCGGGAGCATAGTTTACCGCAATCTGTAGTTCGCGGTAAGCATCATCGTAGCGTTGTTCAATAGTTAGTAAGTCGGCGTAGAGTTCATGGAAAGCAGTTGTTGATGCATCTGAAGCGACATAGGGATTGATTTGGTTCAGGATGGTTAGAGCATCTGAGTATCTCCCGGCTTTCTTCAATGCAGACGCAAAAGAGAAGCCATACTGCACATTTTCCTCATTCAAGCTCCAAGCTTGAGAAAAGTTATCTAGAGCTTCCGTGCTTTTCCTGGATTCTTCGTACGCTTTTGCCAAACAGAAGTAATACTCAGCCACATCAGGGTTTTGGCTGATGGCACTGCTATAGTAATCCTCAGCATATGAGTAATTAGCATTGGAAAAATGAACATCACCCAAAAGTTTATAAGTCTCAGCAAGATTCTGACCCTTGAAACGGCTAAGCATTCTCTGTAGTAAGGTGATAGCTTCATCTGGTTTATTGGCTTTGTGTAATAAATCAGCGATCTTCAAGTTATTTTCATAGCTGTCCTCGGTTGAAAGCAATTCCCTGAGGTTTGACAAGGCAGCTTCATAATCCCCAAGGTTTTCATTCGCCCATGCCAGATAGTGGATGATATTGCTGTCTCTGCTGAATTGGTTTAGATACATTGAGGCTATTGACTGCACCTTCATATAATTATTAGTAAGGTAGTATAGAGAGATCAATTGCTGTTGAATTTCTGGGGAATCATTGGCTTTGAATTTCTCTAGATATGCAATCCCTTGTTTGTACTCTTGCATCAGCTTGTATATCTTCACCGTATCAAGAATGAAATCCAGCCTTTGCCCTCCAAAAAGTATTGCCGACTCCATGCTTTGCAGAGCTTTCTCATAATTGAGGTTCTCGGTATACTGCTTGGCTTCTTCAAGATAGCAGCTAACAAGATCATCGCTAATTCGAGGGTCTTTGAAGATGTCTGCACTTCGTTTAAACGCTTGTACGGCATCGGTAAACCTTCCGGAACAAACCAAATACTTAGCATATGAATATGAATCCTCAATCTCTGCGCTGGCTACTCCGGTAAGATTGTCCAAAGAGAGAGAGGCAACTGTGTACCTAGCTAGGAAAGATGGATTGTCACGAACTACATACTTTGGTTCCGAAACTTGATACTTGATGGGGTCACCTACACCATATCTGGTTACAATCCATTTACTTATTCCCTCTGTTACTTCCCAAGTTAATTCAACTTGCTTGGCAGAGTTGATTTTAGCTTCTACAGACTCAAGCTTGGTTGGGCAGTATATGAACCTAAGCTTACGTGCTTTCCCAGCTTGGGCGTCACAAAGCAAGAGGGTCTTTTCCCAATCATTATACGCAATGAAGGTGATCTTGCCAAAGTTGGGGAACATAGCTTGTGGACTCTTTGAAAGGTATCGAAGTTCTTCTTTGTTTCCATTCATTATTACGAGTTGTTGGGATATGCCATCAATGTACCCAAGATGGTTTTCATAAATCATATCGAAGCAACTTATGCTTTCGCTCTGCGCAACTAAGGACCTCTGTTGGGGATTTGCTATGGGTATCTGATATATGGAGTTATTGTTGGTGAGAATGTACAAGTTATTGTTGCGGATCTTAATCTGAGAAGGGCTTAATTTTGCTTCGCTCAAGTCAATACTGCTGATAAACATGGCGTTCTCGTTGAATATTGAGATTCTATCGTTTCCGGCCTCAGCGATGTAAAGCATGCCATCAGAAGTTGTAGCCAAGCCCATGGGTAGATTTAGTCTTCCTTCTTTGTTTCCTTTCGAACCGAAACTACTAATGAAGGCACCGGTAAGCTTATTAAGAACAACAATCTTGTGCATTTTGGTGTCGGCTACAAAGAGCTTATCATGATATACGGCAATGGCATCGAAGTTCTTTACTTCTTGTGTCCCTAATGCCCTTGGGCTGAGGCTGTATTTTTCCTTTCCGTAAGCTCTGCATACAATCATTCTTGATGCATCTCCATCCTTGCCGGAGTCTGTAATGAATATTTCCAAAGAGTCACTTAATAGATAATCCACCATCAAAGGATTGTCAGTTTCTTCCAACGATGGTCTCATTGTGGGTTCTGGAAGTTTAAGTCTGTTGGAAGATGATATTTCGGTGTCTTTAAACAGTTTGACTATCCTTTGTTTGCTATCCGACACACCAAGTAAAACGTCATTCTCCCAAGGGAATGCTCTTACAGTTGAAGGTTCAAGAAACGCACTGGGAGAAGGACCCTTATCTTTGGATCCCCAAGTGGACTTAGAAATCAACCTACCCTCTGAATTCACTTTCCCTATTTTTGTGCTCCCGCTGTAGATCACATACAGTTCATTAAACTGGTTAAGCGAGATATCAGCAATCTCATCCTTTTTATCTTGGATTGTTTGCACTTGAAAGCTTTTCTTAAGGCTCAGCTTTTGGTCATAAACCTGAACCTCATAGTACTCAGGTTTCATTAGCAGAACTCTAAGCTGTTGATCTGCTCCCATTGTCATGGATACTGGCATGTTAATCGGTACTTTACCGAGCAGCATACCTTCTCTGGTAAAGGACATCAGCTCATTTCTTCCTTTATCCAATACATAAAGATAGCCTTGATAGTTAACTGCAATACGTATGGGATCTTTAAATTGGATGTCCGGGGCACCTTTTGTTATTATCTCATTCACATAGCTACCGTCATGAGTATACACTATTATGCTACTGTTTTTGGCATCCAAGAGATACAAGTGGGTTTCGTCTCCGGTAATATCAACAATAGAGGCACCGTTTTTTAATTTTATCAGGGTTTGGGGGAGATAGGCAATCTTAGCAGTGTT
>CALDSN010000030.1 GCA_937924555.1 uncultured bacterium
GCGGACATTGTCCGCCCATGGAGGGTGGGGGTATCTATTTTGTTAAGGGTGCTGCGTCCTCTACCCGGGGTTACGCTATCGCTACACCCCGGGCTAGTATATGTCGCCCACAAGGGGCTTTTTCACTTCGTGGGGTGCCGTAACGAGGGTCTGCGCATTGCTGCGCAATGCTCCGAACCCATCGCTATGCTATGTCGCCCTCCGGGCTATGAGTAATGACATATGGCAGAAACAGATTATGCACAAGATAAAAGCCCTCATGTCATTCCTGCGAAGGAGACTGTGTGAAAATTAAACAACATGAGGTCTGACAGACGAATTCATAGTTCAACTGAATTCAAATAATAGGTGAGAAGCCCATGAATTGCTCGGAATATGGTGTGTGAAAACAATATCATTCCACTGATTATCTTTTCACACAGTCTCCTTCGCTGGGATGATGTCATGATATGTAATTTAAAATGGCTAGTTTAGGACTTTGTCAACAGCTTGAGCTTTGCGGAATATACGGACTCTAGGCGTGGGTTTTAACCCGTGGCTGTGCCCCCCCCCTGTAGAAATGCCGATGGCATTTCTACAGGGGGGGGAAGAAAATGAGGAGAGTGTGGTTCCAATTCCATGTACGTGGGTTAAAACCCACGCCTAGATTCCCCTGCGGGAAAAAGGATCTGTGCCGTTTCTACCATGTGCATTCATCGGGCAGACACACAGGGAAAGCCCCTACATTGCATTATTGACCTATTAACCTTCTCCTCCTCTGCTTTTCTCTGCCCTCGCTCTGCTCTTCTCTGTGTTAAATGAAGAATCTATGTTACTATACCTTGTGCATTATATCCCTGCATCTCCGCAATGAGCGCAGCTCACTTAGCATTAACCCATTAACCTGCTAACCCGTTAACCTGAAATGAGCGCAGCTCGTTTAACGTCTAACGTTTACCGTTTAGCCCTCCCTTCCCTATTCCCTGCTTACTTAGTTATCGTTGAGATGCGGTTGCGATGCCCAGCACTTTGCTGGGAGGCGCAACCGCATCTCAACCGTATATCCATAGGCAAGGCATAGGAGCGAAGCAACATATTAGCAACGCTTAAGTTTCTCCTTGACAGAATTAGTTGCGCTAACTATTTTGTGTTTAGGTGCGAATGGGCATATTCTATTAGCTGTTCTAATGATAGGCAAGGAGCATGGGATGATTGGAGAAAGACTTAAAATGATGCGTAATGCATTGCGGCTTAAGCAAACTGAAATGGCAAAAGCGATGGAGCTTAATCCCTCGGCTATTTCGCAAATGGAAAGCGGGCGGACAAAGCCCTCGCTGGAAACATTGGCAGAGATTGCCAAGCGTTATCAGGTGGATTTGCACTGGCTGATAACCGGGCAGGGACAAATGTTTAGCAACGCTGAACCCACCGGGCAGCAAAAAAAGCAATGGGACAGGCTGCAGAAAATGATGAACGAAAGCCTGGAAGAGATTGTGCAGGCACGGCAGGAAATGCTGGATGCGGAATCGGTGGATTTCAATGTAACCGGAGAGATTGCTGCAGGTGAACCCCTGGAAAACTACGGGGAAACCCTTGATGTGGTTAGTGTCCGCCGCAGCATGATTCACGGCATTGTAGCGAACTACATCGCCTTACGGGTAAACGGGCGCAGCATGGAGCCCGATATTCATCATAACGATGTGGTGCTAATCCGCCAAGATCAGGACTGGCGGCGCTTGGAAGGCAAGATATGCGCGGTGAGAATTGATGGTGCCATCACCCTGAAAAAGCTGATGCTGGATGATGCCAGGCAGATGATTGTGTTGGTTCCCTTGAACGAGGATTATCAGCCCATCATTGTAAACCCCGAAAACCATCGGGATATTGCCCTCATCGGCTCGCTGTTTTACCTCTTTCGGGTGTTGGCAAAGGCATAGGAGGAGAGATGAATGCCATTTATGGACTTGTAGGTTTATGTATTCTCTTGGTGCTTGCCCTGGTGTATGCCCTGCGTTTGCTGCGTCAGCCACAGACGGGAAATGATGAAGCGTTGCGGGAGCTGAAAGCGGCTTTTGAGGTCTTTGACCGTTACAGCAGGGATGAAATGAGCCGTTTGCGCACGGAACTGCTGAACATCAGTATGGACAACCGCAAGGAGCTTAGCGATGCCATCAGGATGCAGAGCGAAGCCCTGGCACAGCAAAGCCAAAGCGGAAGGGAAGAAAGCAACAAGGCAAATGCTGCCCTGAAACAGCAGCTAAACATGGATTCCGCCCAGAACAGGGAAGAGCTGAAGAACGCCCTGAATGCCCTTTCCGAAAGCCTGGGCAGGAAGCTAACCGAGCTTACCACTGCCCAACAAAGCCAAGCCGAAACTCTGCGCAAGAGCTTGGAAACCCAGATGGAGCAAATCCGCCAGAATAACGAAAGCAAGCTGGAGCAGATGCGCCTGACCGTGGATGAAAAGTTGCACGATACGCTGGAAAAACGCCTTGGAGACAGCTTCAAGATAGTTAGCGAACGCCTGGAGCTGGTGCAGAAAAGCATGGGCGAAATGCAGAACCTGGCTATTGGGGTGGGTGACCTTAAGAAAGCCCTCACCAATGTGAAATCCCGCGGAGTGCTGGGGGAAATCCAACTGGAAAACCTGCTGGAGGATATGCTTAGTCCCGACCAATACGAAAAGAACTTTAAGCCTAATAAACGCCGGGATGAGATT
Organism: uncultured bacterium; assembly: GCA_937924555.1. Classification (GTDB taxonomy): domain Bacteria; phylum Cloacimonadota; class Cloacimonadia; order Cloacimonadales; family Cloacimonadaceae; genus Cloacimonas. The sequence goes on from CALDSN010000030.1 coordinate 2,699, forward strand.
GTGGAATTTGCCATCCGTCTGCCCGGCAAAGAGGATGAACTGGAAAGCGTGTATCTGCCAATTGACGCCAAATTCCCCATCGAGGACTATTATCGGTTGATGGAAGCCTATGACCTGGGAGATTTGCCCGCGATTGACCAAGCACGCAAAAACATGGTGCTGCGCATCAAGGGCTGTGCCAGGGACATTAGAGATAAGTATCTAAACCCGCCACAGACCACGGATTTCGGCATCTTGTTTCTGCCCTTTGAAGGGCTGTATGCAGAGGTGTTGCGCAATGTGGGCTTGTTTGAAAGCGTGATGCGGGAGTTCCATGTAATCCTCAGCGGACCCACCACAGCGTCAGCGCTGATAAACAGCCTGCAAGTGGGCTTCCAGACCTTGGCAATCCAGAAGAAATCCGCCGAAGTGTGGCGCATCCTAAGTGCTGTGAAGCACGAATTCAGCAAGTTTGGCACGGTGTTGGACCAAACGCAGAAGAAGCTGCAAGAAGCATCCAATACCATCGAAAAAGCAAGCCATCGTAGCCGTCAGATAGAAAAGAGGCTTAGCAAGATGCAAGACCTGCCTGCGCTTGAGAGTAAGCAGATATTGGAGCTGGATGAGCCAACAGAACTTATGACGGAGGAAGAGGACGGATTATAGAAATCCAAAAGAACTTACGGGGATGAAGCCACGAGGAAGAGTGAACACTTTGGGTAAGGGTAAACCTATGTATCAGATAGACTTAGGCTTATTTTGTGTTTTTTTGGTTGACAGAATCCGCTCTTTTCAGGTTTATCCCCTAATTGATAAAAACTTACAAGCACGACAGTGGCGACACAAGCTTTAGGAACGTAATACAACAAAAGAGAATGTGTTTCTTGCTGTTTGCGATAAACCAAGGAGAAACCGATGGCAGTCCCAAAAAGAAAGACTTCGAAAACCCGTAGAGATAAACGCAGAACACATGATGCGCTTACCCCCCCGAGCTTTTCGACCTGCAGCAAGTGCGGTGAAGCTTCCCGCTCACACCACATCTGCGAAAACTGCGGCACCTATAACGGTAAGCAGATAATCGACGCCAAGGAGTAATGTGCGCATAGCCCTCGATGTATTTGGGAGCGATAATGCACCGTATCCCGAAGTTGAAGGCGCCGTTCTTGCAATCAAGGAAGATTTGTGTGACGAAGTGATCCTGGTTGGGGACGAGGAAGTAATAACCAAAGAACTGGGGAAGTACTTTTTCGATCCAGCCAGGATTTCTGTCGTTCACGCCTCAGAGCGTATCGAGATGGGCGATAGTGCCTCTGCCTCGGTGCGCAGCAAGAAAGATTCTTCGTTGGTGCGAGCGGTGGAGCTATATAACCAGCAGAAAGCAGATGCCGTGGTGAGCGCCGGGAATACCGGTGCAGTTATGGCAGCTTCCTTACTGGGTTATGGGCGCATCAAGAATGTGCTTCGTCCCGCAATTGCAGTGGTGTTTCCCACACAGGAGGGACCGGAGATACTCCTGGACATGGGGGCAAATGTGGATTGCACGGCTGAATACCTGGTGCAGTTTGCTGCGCTTGGTAGCCTATACTTCGAGTTTTTCTTCAAAAAGAGTAAGCCGAGGGTGTCACTCCTCAACATCGGAGAAGAAAGCGCCAAGGGTAATGCCATCACCAAACAAGCTTATCAATTGCTGAGTGCAACAAACGATATAAACTTTGTGGGGAACATCGAAGGTAAAGACATTATTCGCGGTGTTACTGATGTTATCGTGTGTGATGGTTTTGTGGGAAACATAGTATTAAAGACAGTTGAAGGTGTGGGCTTCTCGATATTCGAGATATTAAAAGAGCAGATTAATAAAGATTGGATTGCAAAACTTGGTGCCATGTTGTCATATCCGGTTTATACTTATATGAAGAAGAAGCTGGATCATACCGAACATGGTGGTGCCCTGCTGGTTGGTTTGAATGGACTGTCCATCGTTTGCCACGGGCGGAGTAATGCCAAGGCGATTAAGAATGCGCTGCGTTTTGCAGATAGGATTGCCAAATCCGGTTTTGTTAACCATGCAAAAGATTACTTTGAGAGGATGCCCTAATGCTTAGTTATCATGCCAAGTTTTCCTCCTTCGGCAGTTATGCACCCAAGAAGATACTAACGAACTTCGATCTGGAAAAGATTGTTGATACCACTGATGAGTGGATTAGAACCCGCACGGGTATGTCCGAAAGACACATCGCTTCGGAGACCGAAGCTGCCAGTGACTTTGCCTACCAGGCTGCGGTGAACGCCATTGAAAGCAGTAATGTTAAATATAAGGATATAGACCTGATTATCGTAGCCACGATATCCGGAGACCACCCCTTCCCCTCTACAGCCTGCATAGTACAAAAGAAGCTTGGATTAAAGAATGTGCCGGCTTTTGATGTATCTGCCGGTTGCACGGGTTTCGTATATGCCCTGGATGTTGCACGTCAGTATGTGGAAAACGGGATTGCCAGGAATGTTCTCACAATTGGTGTGGATGTCCTCACCAAGATAACTAACTGGAAGGACAGAAATACCTGTGTGCTATTTGGCGATGGCTCCGGTGCCACAATTGTCAGCAGAGCTGAAGCCAGCGATATCTCCAGAATTATCGACACCAAGATTGATGCGGATGGCAGCCAGGGAGACCTCTTGGTTCAACAAGCGGGAGGCTCCAGAATGCCGGCAAGCCATGCCAGCGTTGATGCCAACCTCCATACAGTTTATATGGAAGGTAATCGCATCTTCAAGAATGCTATCAAATCCATGTATGCCTCATCAGAAGAACTGCTACGCCGTAATAACCTGGGCACGGCAGATATAGATTGGGTGATTCCGCACCAAGCCAACTTAAGAATCATTGAAGGTTTGGCGGATAAGATGCGTATTCCCATGAGCAAGGTTATCGTGAACATCGAGAAGTATGGCAACACATCTTCCGCCACTATCCCCATTGCTACCGATGAGGCCATTCGCAACAAGAAAATCCGCAGAGGGGATATAATACTCCTCACCTCATTCGGTGCAGGTTTAACTTGGGGCAGCATTTTAGCCAGGTACTAAAGCATAACAACGAGGTTGAAATGAAGACAGCATTTGTATTTCCCGGACAGGGAGCTCAGTATATCGGAATGGCTTTGGACTTCATCCAAAGCGACCCCCATAACTTAGAGACAATTAATTCCTTTGACATTGCCCACAATACCACTCTCAAACAGATAATGCTGGAGGGTCCAGAAGATAGCCTAAAACAAACCAGCTACACTCAACCTGCCATCCTTTTTCATAGTATTGCCGCTTATAGACACTTTACTGCTCACAGCAAGGTGCAGCCAAGCTTTGTAGCAGGTCACTCCCTGGGTGAATTCAGTGCTTTGGTAGCTGCCGGGATGCTTTCACAAAAAGATGCCATGCATATTGTTCACAAGCGTGGTGAATATATGATTAAAGCCAATGCAGGCGTGCCCTTTGCCATGGCAGCGATTATTGGCTTGGATGCCGGTACTGTGGTGGAGATATGTAGCGAAGCCTCCGGTGCCGGATTGGTGCAGGCTGTGAACTTTAACACCCCCATCCAAACGGTTATCTCCGGCACAGCCGAAGGTGTGGCTGCTGCGGGTGAACTTGCCAAAGGCAAGGGTGCTAAGCGTGTGCTTCCTTTGGTTGTAGGCGGTCCATTCCATACTCCCCTTATTGCCCAAGCAAGCTTGTGGCTGTATGATGAGATGAAGACTTTTAACTTCCATAACAGCGAGATCCCCGTGGTATCCAATCTGGATGCTCTACCAAGCACCGATGGAATAGCTGAGCGAGATAAACTTGCCAAACAGATAATCTCCCCGGTGCGATGGGTGGAGTGCGTGGAATTTATGATATCCCAGGGTGTAACCCGCTTTATCGAGTTTGGACCCCAGAAAGTATTGGGTGGGATGATTAAAAACATCAGCAAAGATGCGGAAGTGTTTTCCGTTGACAAAATAGAGGATGTTGACGCTGTTGTTTCAGTAACAGGATGATGCGTCATTATTCTGAATCACGTTCATGAGGATTAGATGATTAATAGTATAAAAGACAAAGTTGTGATTATCACCGGTGCTGCACGCGGAATTGGCTATGCCATAGCCGAGAACTTTATTGCTGAAGGTGCCAAAGTGATAGTGATAGACATCTCTCAGGATGCAGTGAATGCCGCAGTGGAGAAACTTGGTGCCAATGCCACGGGTTTTGTTGGTAATGTTACCGACAGTGCCGGTATGGAAGCCATCTTCGCGGAGGTTGCATCCAAGTTTGGCGGTATAGACTGCCTGATAAACAATGCCGGGGTCACTCGCGACAACCTGATGCTTCGCATGAAGGAAGAGGAGTGGCAGTTGGTGTTGGATATCAACCTCAAAGGTGCCTTTATCTGCACCCAAAAGGTGTTCAAGCACATGATGAAAGCCCGTAAAGGTAGCATCATCAACATGGCGAGTGTGATCGGACTGATGGGTAATGCCGGGCAGGCGAACTACGCAGCTTCCAAAGGTGGTTTAATTGCCTTCACCAAATCCTGCGCTAAGGAATTTGCCGGCAGAGCTGTGCGTGTGAATGCCATTGCCCCCGGTTTTATAGAAACAGAGATGACTGCTGCATTGAGCGCAGAAGTCCGCGCCGAATATGCCAAGGTTATCCCCTTGCAAAAGATGGGCAACCCCACTGATGTAGCCAACCTCTGCTTGTTCCTTGCCGGTGATGCAAGTGCCTATATCACCGGGCAGACCATAGCCGTGGATGGCGGATTAACCATGCAATAAGCTAAGATTGAAAGGGATAAACCCAATCAACATAGAAGACACTCTTCAATAACATAGGAGGAATAATGGATATTGAAGCAAAAGTAAAACAGATAGTGATGGACAAGCTGGGAGTCGAAGAGTCCCAGGTGGTTCCTGCCGCTAACTTTATCGAAGACCTTCGTGCCGATTCCTTGGATACTGTTGAACTTGTGATGGCTTTCGAAGACGAGTTCGAGATCACCATCCCGGATGAAGACCAAGACAAGCTTCGCACAGTTGGACAGGCTATCGATTACCTGAAGGAAAAGCTGGGTTAAGCCCAAATGAGTGTGGGTCAATCCTGATAGCTTAGTTGGTATCAGGATTGTATCCACCTTTGTGTTTATCCGAAAGATATTGTGCTATATGGCAGTATGTTTCAGATCAACATAAGTTGTAAGCCTAAATATTGAATTACTAACAGAGGTTTTTATGTCTAAAAGAAGAGTCGTTATAACCGGTATTGGTGCCATCACACCTGTGGGGCACAATGTTTCCCAAACTTGGCAAAGCCTTATCAATGGCGTTAGCGGTGTTGGCTATATCTCGCATTTTGACACCACCAATCTGCCCACTCGCATCGCTGCTGAAGTGAAGAATTACAATCCTGAAGAGCACTTTGACCACAAAGAAGTAAAGAAGCTTGATACATACACTCAATTTGCCCTAATCGCTGCCCGTGAAGCCGTGGCAGATGCCGGCTTGGTTCCCGGGGCCTTCGATCCGGATAGGACCGGCGTGATAACCGGTTCCGGTATTGGTGGCATCCTCACCTTTGAAGAAGAGACCATCAAGAGTTACACTCGCGGTCCCAGTCGTATCAGCCCTTTCTTCATCCCCAAAATGATAGGCAATATCGCTGCAGCGCACATTAGTATCGAGCATAACTTCAAAGGGATAAACTACAATGTTATGAGTGCCTGTGCCAGCGCCAACCATGCCCTTGGTACCGCCATGCGCTCCATCCAATACGGTGATGCAGACATCATCATCAGCGGTGGTACGGAAGCTGGGGTTACTCCATTGGCAGTAGGTGGATTCTCCGCCATGCGTGCCCTCTCAACCCGCAACGATGAACCGGAAAAGGCATCCAGACCCTTTGATGTGGACCGTGATGGCTTTGTGATGAGCGAAGGAGCCGCCATACTGGTGTTGGAAGAACTGGAACATGCTCTTGCCCGCGGTGCCAAGATTTATGCAGAAATGGCAGGTTACGGCGCCACCGGAGATGCATATCACATCACTGCTCCCACAGAAGATGGCGAAGGCAGCACCCGTGCGATAAACATGGCGCTGAAAGATGCCGGCATGGTTCCTACAGATATACAATACATCAATGCTCACGGCACATCTACTCCTTTGAACGACAAGGGTGAATCCATGTCCATCAAGACTGCTTTTGGCGAATATGCCTACAAGGTTAAAATCAACTCCACCAAATCTATGGTTGGGCACATGCTTGGTGCTGCTGCCGGTATTGAAGCCATTGTATGCGTAAAAACCATCGAAACAGGCATCATCCATCCCACAATAAACTTGGTGAACCCCGATCCCAACTGTGATCTGGATTACACTCCCCACACAGCAGTGAAGCATGTGGTGAATGCAGCTCTTTCCAACTCTCTTGGCTTTGGAGGTCATAACTCTGCCATTATCATCAAACGTTACGTTTAGCTTACAAGGCATATTGCCTTAGATGGAAAAGCGGATGAAGACAATCATCTCCAAGATTGTTGAGTATTTTAACAGTCGCAAGATAACTGAGCAATACCCTAAGTGGGAAAAGAGCCTTGTGCAACTGCAAAAGCGCATTGATTACAACTTCAATGATGCCACTCTGTTGCATGCTGCGCTCACCCACAAGTCTTACTTACGGCGGCGTTATGATGATCACAAAGCCCCCTCTCCCTTCGAGCGAATGGAGTTCTTGGGCGATTCCATCCTTGGCTTCATAGTTAGTAAAGAACTGTTTGCCCGTCACCCCGAAGAGCAGGAGGGAAAGCTCTCCAAGCTAAAATCCAAGATAGTATCCGAAACATACTTAACCCTTAAGGCAAATGCGATAGACTTGGGCAAATATGTGCTCCTCAGCCCGGAAGAACAGCAATCTGGAGGTGCCTCCAAAGCGTCCATCCTTTCCGACACCATGGAAGCCCTGATCTGTGCCATATACCTGGATAGCGGCATTGCTGCTGCAGGCAGATTCATTAAGCATCATGTTTTGCTGGATTATGAAGCCACCGTTACCCGTGACGAACTGGTTAACTATAAAAGCATCCTTCAGGAGTTCATGCAAGGCAAGAACCAGGAGCCTCCACGATATGTCACTATTGCCGAAGAGGGACCGGAGCACAGCAAGACCTTTGTGGTGGAGGTGCGCATCGGCAGTAAGTTACTCGGAACCGGCAAAGGAAGCACCAAGAAGAACGCCCATCAGGAAGCTGCCCGCATCGCCTGCCAAAAACTTGGCGTATAGGCTTTAAGTTCTCTACCCGCTTATTACCACACTCATTTGCTTACGAATGGCAGCACCGCCGTCTGCGGACTGTGATTCCCACAGGATGAGATATACCCCTCGCTCTGCATAAGCGCCGTTCTGTCTGCGTCCATCCCACTTTATCAACCCACTCTGGGGACAGTTCATATTGTCGGCAAGGATGCGGATATTGTTCCCCCGCATATCAAACACCTTACAACTAACCTTGTTAGCGCTGGAGTTAAGATTGTAGATAAGGCTAATCTCCTGTCCGGCTCTGGCTTTACACGGACTACCGCTTATTGCAACTTTCCCTTCACCGGGTAATTCCAATGCCGGGGGTATGCTGTTTTGCCTACCCGGTGTGCCCCCTGAGGGGTGGTAACAACTGCGCCAACGAACATGGTTATCGCTATCCACAAAGCGTTCACGTGATACACCTTTTGTAATCTCAGCCTCATTGTAGGCAAGAGAATCCAGCGCAAGCTCGTCGCAATACAACACCAAGCTATCTCCATCATTGTTAAGGTTCACCCAGCTTGTTGCCGTTACAATGGCGTTAGCAGGGCAATCGGGATACCTTGCCTTCAGCGAGGCTGCATTGGTACAGATAACATAATGCCCAATTGCCGCAGGCAAGCTAAAGTTAATGCTGCCCTGTGTGGCATCCTCAATGCGATAGTCCCCCGAGGCGTAAACCGTGCTTTGATACAGCTCCAGCCATTCCTGATTCCCGCTCTCAGGATCGGCAAGAAACTCGTTAATATACAAGCTGGGGACTGCCTCTCCTACTGGATTCAGGTTAAGGCTGTTATTGCCCAAATTGTTATCCCCGGCAAGCTCAAGAGCTATCTCAAAGGGTGCTGCGGAACACAGGAAAGAAGCCTGCACCAGCGTGGAGTCCTCCGGTTCAATCGGGCTGATCTCGCAGTTGTAAAGCTCTGTTCCGTTTTGGGTTATGTTCAGGTATGCAGTATCCTGTGGGAGGATAGAGCTGTTGTTTTTTACATACAGTTGCAGTTCCGCAGTTCCCGCATCCC
>CALDSN010000031.1 GCA_937924555.1 uncultured bacterium
TACGAGATCTGATCGTGACTGGAGTTCAGACGTGTGCTCTTCCGATCTAGCTACGCCATGGGTAAGGCAACGGTGCGGATTAACCTGAAGCAACTTGTCCCGCTCAAATGGAGCAAGGTTACTCCCAGTTCAAATCCCTCCACCGAACCAAGTGAATCCTTGCGTAAAAGCCAGTGGGGAGGCTTAAGCGCATCTGTGGATTTCAGTTACAACCTATAATGCATCCTATCTATCCACATTAATCCACAAAATGCGCTTGTAACAAAGGGGTTGGAGCATAGCTTTGTCTTGACAAAACATGCCTCACTCAAACCCAGTTAAGTGCTGACATAAACTCTATGACATGGAGGTAGATACCTTGAACATCGAGCAAAACATCAAACATGCAGGTTCCTGGAGCAACAAACACATGTGGAAGCTTGCGTTCGTAGCCCTTATCACACTGATACTTATGATTCCCGTAGCGTGGATTAGCTCCATCATCAGGGAGCGATACAACCGCAAGACAAGTGTTATTGAAGAGATTGCGGGCAAGTGGGGTGGTTCGCAGATTGTCAGCGGTCCCATCCTCAGCATTCCTTATAGTGTTAAAGTTAAGAGCACCACAGACGATGGCAAGGAGCTTATCACCGAAGTGGACAAATACATCCATATAGCCCCGGACAGCATTCGAGTGCAGGGCAAGGTGGAGACCGTGATGCATCAACGCGGAATATTCAAGGTTACCGGCTATAAGGCTGCATTGGATATCAAGGCAAGCTTTGCTCCCTATGCAGTGGATAATCCAGCATACAGCGAGCTACCTCTCCGCTGGAACGATGCGCTGTTGTGCTTTGATATCAATGATCAACGGGGGATGAAGGAGATAAAAGGTGATGCCAATGGTGCTCCCCTTGTTTTTAACCGCTCCGAAGGAGTGCTTTCCATCATCAGTCTGCCCGAAACTGCCAACCTGAAAGACACCTTTTCGGCGTATAAAGGGGATGCTCAGGAGAAGCAGGAGCAGAATTTCAAGCTTGAGGCAAAAGTCCCGGTTGATAACAGAGCGGAAGCCATCACTATTAATATAAAAACCACCATCAGCGGTACTCAACAACTAAACTTTGCCAGTTCCGCACTATCCGAATCTGTGAATCTTGAGGGCGACTGGCAATCACCCAGCTTCATCGGCGATCTGCTGCCGGAAAGCAGAACCGTGAATGCTGAGGGATTCAAGGCATCATGGCACACCAGCAACCTGAATAACGGGATAAAAAAGACTTGGACCAGCGATGAACCCACCCTGCAACTCTCCAATCTGGGAGTGAACTTCCTTATTATGGTGGATAACTATCAGCAGACCACCCGTTCCTTGAAGTATTCCGTGTTGTTCCTGCTGCTCACTTTCATGACCTTTTTCTTTGCGGAAATCATGACCCGCCAAAGAATTCACCCCATCCAATATCTGATGGTTGGCTTTGGGCTGCTGATATTCTATTTGCTACTGCTTTCCATCTCCGAGCATATTGCCTTTGCCTGGTCATATCTGATTGCAGCATCAGGTGTTATCCTGCAGATAAGCCTTTATTGCTACAGCATTCTTAAGACGCGCAGATTTGCCTTGCAGGTTGCATCCTTGCTTAGCTTTCTCTACATCTTCCTGTATGTTCTGCTCAGGCTTCAGGACAGCGCACTGCTCATCGGCAGCATCAGCCTGTTTGTGCTGCTTTCCCTGGCGATGTACATCATCCGTAATGTGAATTGGTATAGCCAAGATTAGGCTGATATATTTAATGTGAGGGTGGTGGTATTTGCTATCATCCGCCACTTTTTGCACCCCCGGCAACCCTGTTCGTTTCGGTCATCACTCGGTGGTAATTCCCAGGTGATTCCCTCATCCGACCCGGGAGTCACGAGGGAGTCACGAGGGAATGATGAGTTGGATGAACAAGAGGAAAGAAAGTGGAATTCCCGATTTTGATTGACTTCACCATTATGCGTGGATATTAGTGCCATACTGTTTTGAAAGGAGAAAAAGATGAATAAGCTGTTGATAATAATAGCGTTAGTCTGTCTATTAATGTTAAGCGCATGTGCACCGGGTTTGAATGACAGGAGACCAGATAACCCCGCAGGGTTATTATGGGGAGTATGGCATGGGTGGATAGCACCTTTTTCTTTGATCATCTCTATCTTTGTGCCGGAAGTATCCATTTATGAGACCAATAATACGGGCTTTTGGTATGACTTTGGATTCTATCTTGCCATCGTTGGTGGCTTTGGCAGCTTGGCTCTCAGCCGGCGTAGAAAAAGGAGATAAACCTGTCCTTGTTACTGCTACTAATCACCGCAGCTATCTGGGGCTTTGCCTTTGTTGCCCAGCGCATGGGGATGGAGAGCCTTGACCCTTTCAGCTACAACGCCATCCGTTTCGCTATGGGTGCGATTTTCGTGTGGATGGTGCTGCTGCGAAAGAGGAAGGTAGGCAGTAAAGCTCCGTGGCTTATGGGGATAGTGCTGTTTGTGGCAGCATCCTTTCAGCAAGTGGGGATTGTCTATACCGGTGCCGGCTCAGCGGGGTTCATCACAGGCTTATATGTGGTTATGGTGCCCCTTCTGGGTGTGTTGCGACGCCAAAAACCGGGGAGAAGCAGCTATCTGGCGATTGCATTGGCGGTGTGCGGGCTGTATTTCATCAATAGACCGGAGTCTCTGCAAGCTTCGCTCGGCAATCTGCTGGTTTTGATTAGTGCGGGCTTCTTTGCCTGGCATGTGCAATTGGTGGATTACTATAC
>CALDSN010000032.1 GCA_937924555.1 uncultured bacterium
GATTAATAGCGTGGGGATGGACATGATGGAGTATTTACCGGCGATCTCCGGGGATTCGTCGATGTTCAGCTTCACAACCTTCACCTTGCCTTCAAGCTCTTCGGCAAGCTTGTGTACGATTGGAGTGAGAGCTTTGCAGGGACCGCACCATGGAGCCCAGAAATCTACTAATACGGGGATTTCGGACTTCAGGACTTCGGCTTCGAACCCGGCTGTATTGGTTTCGATGATCGCCATAATGTTACTCTACAATCGCCAGAATATCGCTCTTGGAGAGAATAAGCAGCTTTTCACCATCAAGTTCGATTTCGGTTCCGGCGTATTTACCGTAGAGGACTTTATCCCCTATCTTCACTATTTTAAGCAGATCTTCATCCGTACCCACGGCGATGATTTCTGCCATCTGGGGTTTTTCTTTGGCTGTATCGGGGATGATGATCCCACCAACAGTCTTTTCTTGGGCAGCGGTGTTGGTTCTAACCACAACGCGGTCTTCAATGGGTCTAAGTTTCATTGTTACCTCCATAAATTATCTGAGTCATTCTGAATAATAATATAAGCACTGAGTGCTTGATTAGCAAACACAAATTCAGACTGCTAATTTCTGTCAAGGGAAATCATGCCGGTTTATGCTTGGCTTTGCCGTTATTCACCAATTCATAAAGCAAATAGCCATTTAGCATATAGAGTACTTTATCAAATTCCTTTTCACCTGGGATAATGAGGTCGGCATTCTTTTTGGTGGGTTCTATGAAAGCATCATGCGAGGGCTTAACCGTTTGCAGGTATTGGTCAAGAACGCTTTCCACGGTTCTACCGCGATCTATGATGTCTCTCTGCATACGTCTTGCCAGTCTTAGGTCGGAATCGGTATCCACATATATCTTGAGGTCGGATAGTTCCAGAAGTTCCGGGTAGTACAGGGCGAAGATACCCTCCAGAATAATCACATCGGCAAAAGCTACGCAGGTTGTGCCTTCTTCCCTGCTGTGGGTTTTGAAATTATAATCCGGGATATCCACAGCTTCACCAGCCAGCATTAGTCTGAGGTCTTTTAGTAAATAGGGTGTATCGATTGAAGCAGGATGATCAAAGTTCACTTTGGCACGAGCATCCGGCTCTAGATGGCTGAGGTCGTTATAGTAGTTATCGTGAGAGATGATAACTGTCTTAAGATCTTGCAAACGCATTCCAATAGCGCGGGCGATGGTTGTTTTACCGGAGCAGGTTCCTCCCCCGATAAGCACGAGACGGACATTATTGGTCATAATCCTCTATCCAGGCGTTTAGTTTACTAAGTATGTTGTTCGTGATGGTCTGTGATTGGTAGTTTTCGCGGGAGTATTGCCAAAGCCTCTTTGCCGAGGCCTCTGCCTCTCTGGGATACTGCAACCAGCGAAGAACATGCGAGGCAAGTTCCTCAGCGGTATCTTGCGTCTTTACGCAGTTCTCAGGAAAAGTCCATCCCGCGATGCTTACGGTTGTGCAGATAACCCCTTTACCTGCGAGTGCACATTGGATAATTCGTCCTTCAGTATCGGGGGCAACAAGTGGCAAAACCACAAACAGCGCAGAGTCAAGCAACTGCGAAAATGCTGAATCTTGCATGCTGTTCACTTCCATGAATCTAATCCTTCCACCGCATACTTCTGCAAGTTGGGCAGCACCGCAGATGTGGATGCCGATATCCTTTTCCACCAGTTTCTTAGATATCCGGGGATATATCTCGGAAACAAGTAGCTTTGCAGCATTGAAGTTGTCGGCATCGGGTTCGATTCCCCAAAACAGGATATGCTTGCTTTCCGCGGTATGCAAAGACGAGAATTGTCTTTCTCCTGTATCCCCCTGTTCTAAGGGTAATGGGCATACGAAAGTGTTATCTGGAGATAGTTTGTAAGCCTGTTGCACGGGTGCCTCATCAGCCGGATTGGCAAGGAAGCAAAACGTATCTCTTTTGAAGAGCATTTTATCCCAGAACTTATGCCTGCTGTAATCCACAAGCTTATCCAAGTTGGCAATGCTGATGTTCTTCTTCCATTTCAATTCTGCTTCCGGTAGGTAGTGATGTTGGGCATCAATTACGAACTTACATTTTGGCAAAGCTTTACGGGCAAGATATAAGAAAGGAAGACAAGCAAGTCCCGCAAAGAAAACCATCTCATAACGCCTGCTATCGAGAATATGCTTGAACCTATTGGCTTGTCCTTCGGCTGGCAGATGATAGCTTTGGGGAAACAATGGGTTTGGCTCAGCCAAACTGAGGGAAAAGAGCTTGTCGTAACCTTTGTGAATTGGCACAGGCTTTTCTTGGTAGATGTTGGTTTTAAGCAGCAATAGGTCTGCATCGTAATGCGTGGAGATAATATCCCAGAGAAAACGTGAGCGTTTTGCCCGGAGACTTTCACCTTCAGAAAATGGCTCATCTATGAACAGAACTTTCCTTGGGATGCTTGTTGGTTCAATCATTTGGCTTGTTACCCTTCTTGTAGAATTTGCTTAACACACTATAAAGGTAGTTCATTTCCACGGGCTTGGAGATATAGTCGTCCATACCACAGGCAAGGAAACGCTCTCTGTCGCCGACCAAAGCAGCAGCGGTAAAAGCAATGATAGGTGTGTGCAAGCCCATGGCGTTCTCTCTTTCACGGAGGATTTGCGTGGCTGTGATACCATCCATGTGGGGCAGTTGAATGTCCATAAGGATGGCATCAAAACTTCGGACTTGGCAAATGTCCAGAGCTTCCTGACCATTGGTAGCAATACTCACTTTCATGCCCCAGCCCTCAAGCTGCCTACGTGTTACTACTTGGTTAATCGGTTCATCTTCCACCAGTAACACAGACATCTCGGGAAGGTACTGGAGCTTGATCTCCGGGTGGCTGTGGTGCATTGGCTCTTGATCCGGCACCAAAGCCTTTGTCTCAAAGGGCAGAATAAAGAAGAAACTACTACCTTGACCGGGCTCACTTTCCACCCAGATAAAACCGCTCATTAACTCCACCAAACGCTTGACGATGGATAAACCCAAACCTGTTCCACCATACTTGCTGGCTACATTAGAATCGGCTTGACTGAAGTTATCGAAGATGTCCTGCTGTTTTCGCGGATCAATTCCAATACCGGTATCTGCCACGCAGAACAGGATGCGGATATCTTTTTCGCTTACAGTATATATATCTGCGCTTACCTCTATAAAGCCGCTTTCAGTGAACTTTAAAGCATTCTGCATCAGGTTGATAAACACTTGTTTAAGGCGTAGTTGATCACCATGCAAGACGGTGGGGATGCGCTCATTAACCTTGCAGCGTATCTCCAAGTCGGGCTTTGTGTTTTGCATGGGGAAAGCCCTTAAGATGTCGTCCAGCAAGATACGTAGATTAAAGTCATTGATTATCAATTCCATCTTTCCGGATTCAATCTTAGAGAAATCCAATACATCATTGATAATCTTCATCAGGTTTCTGCCTGATTTGAACATGATTTCGTAATATTCTTTCTGATCAGGACTTGCCTCCATCTGCATCAGCACTTGCAGGAAACCCATGATACCGTTCAGGGGAGTTCTTATCTCATGGCTCATAGTTGCCAGGAAGTGGCTTTTCGCTGTGTTTGCCGCTTCGGCTTTCTGGATGGATTCCATAAGTTGTGCTTCCAGATTGGTTTGGGCAGTTATATCTACCACGTAACCGTAATACAGTGGGTTGTTATTATCCTTATCAATACGTGTTGAATAGTCCAACACCCATCTGATTTCACCACTCTTGGTCAGCACTCGGTATTGCTTCACCCAATAATCTTCTGTATCCGGGCGAGTTGCCAGGAAGTCCTGCAAGTCTTCCGAAAACACCAGTTGTGGAAAATCTTTCCCCAAGGCTACAACTTCGTCTGCAGTGTACCCCCACTGATCTACATTCTCTGAGACCATGATGGCGTGGAGGGGATTGCTCTGCATTTTATAGATGATAACCGGACCGCGGGTGAATATTTGATATTCTCTGGTCAGTTCTCTCTCAATGGAATGTCTGAGTGCCCTTTCTGCTTGCAGTTCCTTTCGATGCTTCCTTTGAGCTAGAATAAACAGCAGAATGAGAAATAAAAACAAACAACTGAAGAATGTACTGTGAATGGCAATAAGAGCTTTGGTGCTACGTGTGGCAAGCGGCTCAGAATAGAGGTCATAGTGTCCAAACCATTTCTCCTGCAAGGCTGCAAGCTGTCCGTTCTGACTTAGAATCAACAGGGCATTATTTACTTGATCTATCAGTTTGATATCTTTGCCCGCATAGCAGTACTCTCTCTGCAACAGCCTGATGGGGAGAGCTTTTACATGCTTCAACTTTTCCTGCTTCAAGATGAATACGCCGTTCATATGGTTAATGATAGTCGCGTCATATTCTCCCGAATCCAACAGCTTTAATGCATCATCCTGTGTGGGAACTTCCACAATGGTCCCCTGAAAGCTAATCCGCTTCAGATAGTCCTTGGCAATATCTCCCTGTTGAAGCACCAGGGTTGCATGTATTAAATCCTTCACCTGTTTGATGGATGAGCCTTTACGCACGAAGATGGAGCGCCAAGTTTGCGCATGGGATTCAGAAAACTCCATGATCTTTGCTCGTTCCACAGAGAATGCCATACCCTGGATTAAATCCACCTCACCCTTATCCAACCATTGACGCACCAGTGCCCATTTGGCAAGTCTGAACTCAGGCTCCCAATTTAGCTGACGGCAGATTGCTCTGCTGAGGTCCACATTGTAACCTTCAGGTTGATTATCACTGTTCAGGTACTCATATGGCGGGAAGCTGAAATCTCCCCCAATCACAACCTTGCGGGTTTCTTCCTTTGGTTGTGCGGTAAGAGAAGCCGCAATACAAAACATTAACAGAAATATCAGTAGTTTCTTCTGCATTACAAACCTTTTGGTGGCTGTATTCTGCTTAGGTAAGCCGCCATATCAAATTTTCTGGTTAGCCCGGAGGCATTCATATATCGCACCATCCCGTATATCTCTCGGGTTTGCCAAGGTCTATCATGCTTTCCGAAGCACCAGGCTACACCGGCAAAAGCATTGGGGTCGCGACCATCAAGTTCATATTTATTGTTTAGATACAACAAAATTCGGTATGCCTCTTCCGGAGCTTGGCACCAAGCTATCACGCGCTTTCCCCAATACATCCGCATATAATTATGCATTCTTCCGGATGCCATCATCTCACGTTGGGCAGCATTCCAATATATGTCGTTTGTTGCACACTGCTCCATTCTGTCAAGCGAATACTGCTCTTCTCGCTTATCCCGTTCATGTTCTTGCAAAGTCCGTTTAGCCCAATCAGGTAAACAGCTAAAGCTATCATATTGCGCATTATAGTGACAGAAGTTAAAGCTTAGCTCTCTACGCACGATTAGCTCTTCCGTAAAAGATGCTAAGTTCGCAGGGTGAGGCTGCAAATCCTTTCTATCTCCCAACCAAAGGCACAGCTCTTCTATACCTGCCCGATAATGTTGCATAGCTTGTTGAACTATTTCCATAGCAGATATTTGACCGAAATGCAGATATGGGCTTAGTCCACTCGCCATGTCCACGGCAGGATTGCTCCTCTGCGCATCGTAAACATCCAGTTTGTGCTGTATGAACTCAGCGAGTAGCTTTCTGGCTTCACTTACTCCGCCATAAACCGTAGTTATAGGCGACACCGTTGCATCAAATCGCGCCTGGGATGAAACCCATTTCCAAAGAGAAGTAAAGCTCTCTGTGCCAACCCGATATACGCCATTTGCAAAATGCTCGTTACTTAGCTGAGCTATCCTGCAAGCAGGGACGGTATCTGTTAAACTTACCGCAGGTAAAAGCTTCAGCAGCTTCCTACGCAGGGTTGCCGCAGAATACTCCTCTTTGTTTGAGGCAAGTGTAACGGGGATAAGCGGTTCTGTTTCCCATTCCCAATATGCACATCCTAACAACGCTAATCTTCTCCCAAGTTCTGTCCGCCATTGTCGTTGATAATGTAAGTAACCGCTGTCTGCCACCACTGCCAGTGCATGGCTTGCATATTGGGTAACACGCTCCACAGGGTCACCACAGCTAAAGCAGAAATCTGCTCCCAGTTCATTAACCTGCTTGGCAGTCTCATACAGGCCCTGCATCATGAAGTAATAGTGCCGTTCATTGGCATCGGGAACTTGGTCGCTGAGAATAAACAGCACCACCAACGGCAGATTGGCATCGTTGGCAAGCCGGATTGCCTGTGTCAAGGCGGCATTATACGCAACTCTTTGAGCTTGCTGCATCCAATAGAGCACATATTTGCCTTTGTTATACCCATCTTGATGGGTAACAAGCCTGTCATTATTCATAAGCTCCCCCCACGCTTGTACATCCGCAGAAGATGGCAAAGCGATACAAACCGTTTAGCAGGGCTTCTTTCATTTCATCATGGAGTTTTATTCCTTTCTCCCAATGCAAAGCCTGCACCATAAGTACCTTCGTCTTGCGTTCTGCCTTGCAATCAATTCGCCCCACGAAGCTGCCTTCATACAACATCGGCAGACACCAGTAGCCATATTGACGCTTTGCTGGGGGTGTATAGCACTCCAGAGTATAGTCAAAGCCAAAGAGCCGTTTGATTCTGGGACGCAGAATCACAGCATTATCAAACGGGGAAAGCAGGTACATTTGGTGAGGGTGCATTCTCTGGGAAAAGTGCTCCAAAGTGTGGGGCAGGGTATAGTATGCATCCTTATCTCCTCTAACCTTCAGCTCGCATATCCCTTTGCTTTCCACCAGCTCGGGGAGAGCAGCGGCGAAGTGCGCACTCTCAGAGGTTAGGAAGTGGGTCTTGATGTCGTTCAAAGTGCCCAGCCCCATCGCCTGCAATGAGCGTAGTATATAGTGGTGGTGCAATTCTCTTTTACTGGGCATCCTGGTATCTGTCTCCGAAGGCAGGATTCGTTCCCGTAAGTCATACAATCTTTGGAAGCCATGCCTACGGCTTATCATCAATTCTCCCTGCCAGAAAAGGATATCCAGAGCGAGTTTTGCCGGTTTCTCCGAGCCCCACCCGTTAGCCGGTTTATCCTTGCGGGTATCCACAAAATCCTTGGAACCCAGTGCTCCTTCGGCACTTATACGCTGGAGAATTGCCTTCATCTCTTTACGATATTTTTGCAAAAATTCGCTTTCCCAAGTTCCCGCACGAGGGAAACTATGCATTTTGGGCAGTGAGAAGCGGTAATCCTCAATCGGTAAATAGCTTAAGGCATGTCCCCAATGTTCATAAATCTGCCTATCATTTTCCAGCAATTCGCCCAGATAGGCGTGTTGGTAGTCCTCCAAGCGAGTCCAAATTGTGTGATGATGTGCCCTTTCCACAACCGATATGGTGTCTATCTGCACATATCCAAGCTGCTTTATAAGCTGCAATACTCCATCCTTGCCAACATATACATGATGGCGATAAAGTTGCTGCTCCAAAGCGATTGCCTTCGCTTGACTAAGTTCAATTTC
The DNA here is from genome assembly GCA_937924555.1 of uncultured bacterium. Classification (GTDB taxonomy): domain Bacteria; phylum Cloacimonadota; class Cloacimonadia; order Cloacimonadales; family Cloacimonadaceae; genus Cloacimonas. The sequence goes on from CALDSN010000032.1 coordinate 7,508, forward strand.
CATGGTATCGGCAAATGTATCCTTATGCTTTTCTTGTCAAGTCCCCATATATCACTACGGTATCATTACGGACTTAATGCGGACTTTGTCCGTAATGACTCCGCAATGATAGTGCATTGATACCAAGAAAAAGCCGAAAGCGAGGCTTCCGGCTATGAAGTTGGAAAGTGACGTGTGGCTTACACTTAGCTATTTATCAGCTTGATAGCAGACTCAAGGTCTGCCACTGGAATCACGGTTTGTTCACCACTTTGCAGGTTTTTTACATTAATCTGCCCAGCTTTCATTTCGCTATCACCCACGATGATGGCATACTTAGCTCCGCAGGCATCAGCAGCCTTAAACTGTGCTTTCAAAGAGCTTTTATCGGGATCATAATCCACATATATCCCTTGGCTGCGCAGCGCGTTCAGGTAAGGCATAATCCCGATGCGTGCCTCATCCCCCAGACAAATAAGGTAGGCAGCGGGGCTTAGGCGTGTCCACGGTTGAATACCCTCTTGCTCCAAGGCAAGGAGCAAGCGCTCAAAACCCCCGGCAAAGCCAATAGCGGGGATGCTTTTACCGCCAATCTGCTGGATTAAACCGTTGTATCTTCCGCCTCCTGCGAGAGAGTTTTGCGCACCCAGACCTTCGTAAACAACTTCAAAAGCTGTGTTGGTATAATAATCCAAGCCTCTAACTATCGAAGGGTTAACGATATAGGGAATATTCATGGCATCCAGATGGCTACGCACTTTGGCAAAATGCTCCTTGCAAGGCTCATCCAGATAGTCCAATTGCGAGGGAGCTCCGCTGCGGAAAGGTTTGCAGGAAGGCACCTTGCAATCCAACAAACGGCGAGGTTTGATGTTGAAACGCTTCTGGCAATCGGGGCATAGTTTATCCAGATTGGGGCGGAAGAACTCCCGCAGAGCTTCGTCATAGTCCGCAGCACAGGAACTGCAACCCACGCTGTTTATCTCCAGGCGGATGTTCTTTAAACCAAGCTCTTTCAGCCACAGCATTTCAATGGCGATAACTTCCGCATCATAATATGGGTTGTCACTGCCAATGAACTCGATGCCATACTGATAGAACTGGCGGTATCTGCCTGCCTGAGGGCGGTCATAACGGAACATAGGGCCTATGTAGTACATTTTGGTGCGTGAGGATAGCACATCCATGTGGTTTTCCACATAGCTGCGCACCACCGGAGCAGTACCTTCGGGACGCAGGGCAAAAGTGCGTTCTTTGCGGTCTTGAAAGCGATACATCTCTTTTTGCACCACATCCGAGCTCTCCCCGGAGCTGCGTTCAAAAAGCTCAGCCATTTCAAAGATGGGAGTGCTAATCTCTTCGTAACCAAAGCGGGAAGCCACCTTGCGGAAGCTATCCATCAGGAATTGCCATTTATAGCTGTCTTTGGGCAGAATGTCAAATGTTCCACGTGGGATGGTATATTTCATATTGGGTTCCTCTTAAGTGTTCACATTGTCGCAAGCGGTAGATTCGTCAAGCAAATGTGCAGGATATTTAACGTCAATCAAATACAAACCTGAAGCAGGTGCAGTGGTAACAAGATTCTGGCGGGGACATGCATCGCTAAGGATTGCGTCGATGGTTTCAGGAGGCAAGTTAAAGTGGGATATGTTTGCCAAAGTACCCACAATGCGTCGTACCATGTTGTGCAAAAAGCGATCAGCTGTGATGTGGAAGATGAAACTATCATCTGTTTCAGTAATCTCTAAGCTTTTCACTTCGCAGATGCGGTTGGGAACTTCAGGATTGGCTCGCCCGAAGGAAGAGAAGTCATGCTTGCCAAGAATATGCTCTGCTGCAGCCTTCATTGGGTGAAGCTCAAGTTGAATTGAGGGCAGGAAACCGCTGTAATTGCGGTTAAATGGGGTTCGACTCTTTGCCAAGATATAGCGATAACTGCGCTCATATGCTTGGTAACGGGCACTGAGTTCGCTACTAACCTTCATTATCTCCAGCACTTTGATGTCATAGGGCAGATATCTGCGGAATGCCAGCAACATCTGGTAAGGCTGCATGCTGCCATCATAATCGAAGTGTGCATACTGCGCCATGGCATGCACTCCGGCATCGGTTCTGCCAGCAGCAACGATGGGGATGTCCCTTTCGGCAAAGATGCTAAGCGCTTTCTCAAGTACAGCTTGGATACTGATGCCGTTGTGCTGTTTCTGCCATCCGTGATAGCCAGTCCCATCGTAACAAAGCTTCATTAAATACCTAGGCACAGAGAGCTCCTACAGTCCATTTACGATGATAAGCAGTGCCAGAAATAGAACACCGCACACATTGGCTGGAACAAAAAGGTGCACTTCTTGGCTGTCAGAGGCAAGTATCTCCCGCAATTGTACGCGGATGATTCCAGTCTCACCCGATACTGCATTGATCACTCCTTCCAGTAAGGAAACTATCGGTTCGGAAGCATAATTGTGCTGGCGCAACTGATAATGGCGAAAGAAGCTTTGCACATAGAGCCAAGTTGCAAAGAGGTAGTAGAATACAGAGTTCACCCATGCAATCTTGCGTAGACGATAGCTTTCAGCAGCAACATGATTCATACTTACTCTGCCCAGCACAGCTACCGTGATAATAAGGAGGTAGATTAGTTGGATGCTGAATTGCACCGTGTTGGGGAAGTTCTGCTGAAATAAAGTGGCAAACACCCAGTATGCAGCAAAAAAGGGGAGAACACGGCGTAAAGCAGAAAAGGTTAG
>CALDSN010000033.1 GCA_937924555.1 uncultured bacterium
TATCAATAATATACTGAGTGTGCGCAGTTCCTCCCGCATCGAAAGCCAGTGTCTGCATAATGCCGGAGTTTATGCCTACTGTCCAATCCCCCTGCGAGATAATGCGGGTTACACTGTCCAGCGGGTAGTTTAGTTCGAAACTCGGAAGTGAGTTATCATCAAGATTGGAGTAATCCAAATATCTGCTGTTCTGGTTTGTCCGCAATGTCATTAGCCCTTCATCCATATTGAAGCTAAATATACCATTAGTGTTGTAGGTTTGCGAAAAACATATCTGTGGGGAATCCAGATTGCTGAAATCTACTCCTAAGATGCCACTACCGCCATCATAAGTACTAAACTTACACCAAAAGCGGTTGTTATGGATGTAGCCTTTGTTCTCACTCACCTGAGCTCCCAGAGATAAAGTAGCTCTTAAGATTGGCTCTTGGCTAAAATCATACACGCTAACATTATACCCGCAACCAACCACCAAGTTGTTGCCGCTGACTGCAAAGGCAGCGTAGAAAGGATATTCTAAGCCACTGACAAAGTGTAGCTCGCTGCTAATCTGCAGATTGGTGGGATCACTGGTGTATACTATCTCAACAGTCGAGTTACCACAAACCAACAAGCCATCACCACATGCTATGCCAGCGGGATAGTTATTTACCTGCAGTGAATCAAGCAATTGGGGAGCTGTGGGATTACTTAGCGAGTAGGCTTTAAGGTAAAAATTCAAATCAGTCCCTGTAGTGTAAAGTATATCGTTATGAATGCATTGGCTTATTGAGTAGTCCATGTCCATTCTCGTCATGAACTGCGGAGAAAGCGGATTGCTAAGCGAGATTATAGCCACACAATTATTGAAGAACAGGTATGCGAAATGATCATAGACGCTAATTGAGTTGGCAACCCCGCTTTGCCCGGGGACATCGCAAGCTGCCACCAGACGCGGATGTTCCGTATCGCTGAAATCCATCACCTGCAGGTGATGTTCTCCGCCAATGAAGAGGGCATAATCACCATACATTCTGAAGCTTGTTACATCCCCCAAGGAATACATAGATTCAGAAACCAAAGGGATGTTGTCCCCTAGCAGTAATGAACTGCAACTAAAGAGAAGTAAAACAATCAAAGATACGACTACTTTACGCATATTACCTCGCAGTTTGATTTTTAAACATCATGTAATAATGTCAACTCCATTTTTCCGCTATCTCACTCCCCTCTTCCTTCACTTTGCGCTCCTGTATCGGCTCAGGGTGATGCAGTGCGGAAGAGGGGGAATCCAGACGGCGATTAATGACCCCAAAGTGGGTATAACCAGCACCTTACTTCTTATCCAAGCCCAACTTACGGAAAAGAATGAAGGAGTATAGCAGGGGATAGAGCAGAATCAGCATGGCAAAGGCACCGCTAATCTGCTGGAACATATTATTATATGGCAGCACAAATCCCTTGATTATCATAATCACTCCGCTAACGGCAAACAGCTTCCCACCCAGGCGGTGGCTGCGTTGCCACACTTCATCGCTGGCAAGCGTCCAGGGTGTTTTTATGCCGATGAAGAAGTTGCGCGGGGTTTTGGGCATCAGGTTTCCCAAGAAGATGAACATCAAGCCGATCAGGATGAGGATGAACTGTATCTGAGGCTGGATGCCTGTCTTGGCAAGGAACAGCGAATAGTTGCCTATAAGGGACAGAAACAGCACCATCACCAGGCAGAGAGCCGGCATAAGCCGTTCGAAGCGTTTCTCGTATTTCTTATACCAAGGTGAGTACCAGGGCATCAGATAGAGCAGCAGGAACATTATCAGGCAGGTGGCAGTCCACAGGATTATCCCGCCGGTCTTACTGCTGTAGCCGTCTATCTCGTTATTAATATTCCAATGCGTAGGAATTCCGGCATCGAAGGGAAGGGTGAGGGCGAAATAGCCCATTGCCAGCAGATGCAGCACCAAAACCACTATTGACCACTTGAAATTACTTAAGCGTTTCATCATTAACCTCACTTTTGTCTATTAATTGCATAATCCAACTGATGATATCCTCAAACACAGAGGTGTTGAGGGTGTAATAGATAAACTGCCCGCGTTTTTGGGCGAAGATAAGATTCGCCGTACGCAGGATTTTAAGGTGCTCACTCAAGGCGGCACCGCTGAACTCGAAGTGTTTGGCAATTTCCCCCGGCGTAAGCGTGTTGTGCTTCTTCAGCAGGAGCAGAATCTTGCGCCGGTTGGGATCAGCTATGGCTTTGAAAAAGGAATCTGACATATCAGGGCTCCCATAAGTATTTAACTAAATGCCTAAATACTGGGAGATGGGATTCTGTCAAGAAAGAAATGTGTTAGTGCTAATAAATCTACAGCGGGGTAACCGGTAAGGAGTAAGGAGGTTTAGTTAATAAAACAATGGCTTGCAGCTTTGGGCGAGAGTTTATACAGAGCTATCATGGCTTTCTCTTACACTTTTATCAAGCTTCACCCTCCTTCTGCGATTCCCAAAGCATCCCAATACAATGGCAATAATATTGGGATTTAGTTGGGATTGCTATGGCTTTTGATAGAGTACTGTATCCATCATTTTGATTGACATATTATTCGCACCAATATTATTCTGCTTCCAATGATGTTTAGGTGAGGTTATGATGAAACCAAGCTCTTTGCATGCTCCAAGCAAGTTTTGGTACTTGTGTCTCTTTGCTTGTATCTTTTTGTTTAGCTCGGCAGTCTATGCTGAAGATTTCTCCCAGAGAACGGTTGTGGATGTTTCTATCTCCCAAGAAGCCGATGGCAGCATACAGCTATCCTGGAATCCCGTTCCCAATGCCGCAGGATATAAAGTGTATCACTCCCCCCAAGCCAACCCGGCTAATGCTACGGACTGGAGTCTGGTGGCGAGGGTCGGTTCCCCCGGGTATAATGCTATGGCAAGCTCAAACCACGGTTTTTACCGGGTAACTTGGTACACGCTTCCCCCCAATGCGGCGAATTTTGCCTTGGTGGAGGGTGGCACCATCAATAATGGCACCTCTGAGCTTATGGTTTCCACCCTACACATGTCACGGCATGAGGTAACACAGCTTGAGTATCAGAGTGTTACGGGGATAAATCCCTCCTATCATCCGTATAACTATGGGATTGGAGCCCTATTTCCTGTGTGGAATGTATCCTGGTTCGATGCAATAGTATATTGCAACTTACGCTCTCTCCAAGAAGGGCTTACACCTTGCTTCAGCTATGCAAACTACGGCACCAATCCTGCCTCTTGGCCCTCAGACTGGACAAGTGAATGGGGAGATCAAAGCCTCCTACACTGCAATATGGATGCGGGTGGATATCGCCTTCCCACAAAGGTGGAATGGGAATTCGCCGCCAGAGGTGGCAACAATACCCACAACTACCTTTACAGCGGGAGTAATAATATAGACGATGTGGGCTGGTATTGGGCTAACTGGGGCTATGTGTTCTTAGCTCCACATACGGTTAACGGCTTAGACCCCAACGAAATAGGGATATACGATATGAGCGGCAACCTATATGAATGGGTGTGGACTAATCCAGATAGAAATTCTACTTCCTCCCGAATAGATCCGCAGGAATCACAACTCCGCCTTGGTTACGAAAGATACGTTATGGGAGGGGCTTGGATGTCCCCAGTTTCGGATTGCACCGTGAACCACGGGTTTTGGACAAACGCAGGAAATGGCAACTCAGGGATTGGTTTCAGAGTTTGCCTGGCTCCATAAGCAAGTTTTTTCCTTAGAGTCCACTTCCCAGCCACCTCTCAGCCGGTTAAAAGCTAGGTGTAGCTCTTTTGTCTCTTCCTTTTTGTGCAATGGGCTCGGGCTTAGCCTGTATGTAATGTGATTGGGTTAATATGCTTTACAGCCCAACTTCCTTCTGTCGTGCCACAGGGTCTTGGAACTCCACCTCATCGGGCTCAAAGGCTTCAGGATCAAAATCCTCTCCTAACCAAGCCTTAACTTCCTCGTGTCCTTCATGTTGGGGATCATTGAAGACAGAGATATATTGATAATACATCTCCAGCCCTCCGCAATTCTCAGGCGGGCAGGCATGCTTGCCTCCGGTGCATTGGGGATAGGTCTCGTCTTCCTTTTCGGTGCTAATCTTTTCCAGCGTAAGCTTGTGTCTCCAGCCATCGCCAAAGTCATACACATAAGTGGCAGAGGGGTTTTGCAGACTGAAGTAGTCTTTAATGAACTCCTTGGTGCTTTTCAAGTATTCATCATCTTCCGGAATCCCGATTTGCGCTTCACGCTTCTGGCGGGGGGAAGACATGGTAAACAGGTGCAAATGGCAATCTTCCCAGCCCATGGCATCCTGAATGGCGAGATGCAGATCCCAAAAACGGTAGTTCCCCGGCACAATGAACCTTCGCCAAATGGGTGGTTTGCTGCCTTGGAGGGTGATCTTAAATTGGTATATCTCATTATCGCGCTTCTTCATTGCCTCTTTCCTACCTTTTTTATCCAAATTCTTATCATAAAGGCATATTCTGTTGCCGTGTCCTAAAGTCAAGCACAAATATTCCTGTCGTGGAAAAAAGCGTGGTTTGCTATCATATGGCTTGCCCTTAGCACCAAAGCCGAATATCATGTGAATATAAGCAACAGATAAGGAAATATCATGATAAAGCCAGACAAAGCAGAGATATTACGGCTGCTGTCCATCACGGACAAGGTGGAGCTGGAGCAGCTTCACAAGCAGGCATACGAGATTAAGAAGCAGTATGTGGGCACCAAGGTGTATTTCCGGGGCATCGTGGAGCTTTCCAACATCTGCTCAAAAGATTGCTACTATTGCGGCATCCGCAGTGGTAACAGCAAAGTGGATAGATTCACCCTCAGCAAGGACGAGGCAGTTGCCAATGCCATGTGGGCATACGAGCAGCAATATGGCTCCGTGGTTATCCAATCCGGAGAGCGTAGCGATGCTGCCTTTGTGGATTTCATCGAGGACATCGTGCGCACTATTCGTGAGAAGAGCAACAACGAACTGGGCATAACCCTCTCACTGGGTGAGCAGAGCGAGGAAACCTATCGTCGGTGGTATGCTGCCGGGGCACACCGCTATTTGTTGCGCATCGAAAGCTCCAACCGTGAACTTTACGCCAAGCTGCATCCCGCAGATCATGATTGGGACACACGGGTAAACTGCATCCGCACCCTGAAACGCCTGGGCTATCAGTGCGGCACAGGGGTGATGATCGGCTTGCCCTTCCAGACTCTGGAGCATCTGGCGGATGACATCATGTTCTTCTGGGATGAGGATATAGACATGATTGGCATGGGTCCCTACATCCCCCACGAAGACACCCCTTTGGCGAAGGAAATGCCCAACTATAACGAGGAAGCACATCTGGAGTTAGCTCTTAAGATGATAGCTGTATGCCGCATCGTGCTGAAGGATGTAAACATTGCCTCCACCACTGCCTTACAGGCTTTGAAGCCGGATGGCAGAGAGCTGGGGTTGCTTGCCGGGGCAAACATCATTATGCCCAATATCACGGACACCAAGTATCGCGGCAACTACCAGCTATATCGCGGTAAACCCTGTTTGGACGAGAATGCTGATTTATGCCGTGGTTGTCTGGAGCGCCGTATTGGCAGCATCGGCGAGGAAATTGGCTATGCCCAGTGGGGCGACTCTCCGCATCATAAGAACAGACTCAAGCAAGATTAGCACCCTATAAACGAAGCCATCCCCAACACTTTGTATCTTGTGCTTGGAGATGGCTTTTCTTATATTAAACTTTTGCCTTGCGCTTATCTGTTATTTCTCCAAAGCCTTGCGGATGGCTACCAGTTCGTTTAACAGGTCATTCAATCCGGCTGCTTCCTTGGGTGCTGCTGCCGCAGGACTGCCCGGGAGCCTGTTTATCCTATCCATGATGATGTTCTTCAGACTCTCACAATCGCGCATCCCGGTAATCACCAATTCTGCCTTGGGTGCCTGAGGGTTACTGTTACCTGCGGTTTGAATCTGCAGGTGGCTAATCCCAAACATGCGCTCCACAGGACCTTGGGTTATATCGATATTGGTTATCTTGCCATAGGGCACCGTGGTGCGCTTGCGCCAGAATACACCCTTTTTAAGTCGAATGCCTGCATCATCGATGCTGTATTCCAGAGTGCGGTAAAAAGCAGGGAAATATATACAAGCCAAAAGATAGATAAACGAACTTATTCCCAGCAGTCCCATCATCATAATTGGCTCAACTCCGGATATCAGAACAAACAGAAGCACCAGCACCACGGGTAGGAAAATAAGGGCGTTAATCACGTGCCAAAGGCTTTTCACTGAGGGTTCGGGCTTCAAAATCAATGTTTCCATAAATGGCTTCCTTTAGGTTTTTTTTCATGGTATTTACCTCGTTTAGACTGTCAATGTTTTTCGCAGTTCCATCATGTTTCCCCAATTGGAATTACCTGATCATTACCTAATCATTACCTGTTTAGTATGCAATGATTAGGTAATGATCAGGTAATGATACCAAGGGGAGGAAGCGGAGAAACTGCAACATAGGGCAACAACCCGAGTGCTAAAATCTATTGACAAATTACCTTAGTGTCATCAGCATCGAAATCCACAACAAACTGATGGAGAATGAAGATGAAAAAAGTTCTGTTCTTTCTTATATTTACGGTGTTTGCCCTTGCTTTGATGGCGCAAACCGGCTTGTATGATTTGAGCTTTGGTGATAGTTTCGACACCTGCGATGAAACCCTATACTATTCGGACTATGAATATGTTGGCGAGTATAATGGGGTGCACATTTACTATCCATACGAGGAATCTGCAGATGAACATGTGGTGGACGAGATTAAGCTGTACTTTGAGGGCGAAGATGATGCCTTAACCGGTTGGGCGATATTCTTTTATCCCGATTCAAAGGATAACATTGAGACTTTTGTAATCGGGCAGATGAAAGAACTGCACGGCAATGACTATGTATATCACAAAAATGGGGAATACTATTCTTGGGACTTTGCGGATAAACGCTTTGTGGAAGCCGGTTTTACCGAGGATAAAAGCCGCTTCTATGTGGAGTATGGTTCCGAATTCGAGGAGTAAGGCTTAGTTTAGCAGATACATCAACAGGAACGGCAAAAGCACAGCTCCAAGGAGCAGCAGCGTCTGGGGCAGGTATTGCAGGAAAGGCAGAGGCACATGCTTTTCGGGTTTGCCCATCGTGATGTTGAGTGAAGCGCGCCCCAAGCCATAGGCAATGCTTGCCAAGAGTATAAAATATACCGCCAAAACAGCATAGTAACCAGATTTCAATAAGCCCATGGCAATAAAGAACTCGCTAACAAACAGCGGTGAGGGCGGCATTCCCACGATGAACATGAAACTTAATAGCCACAACCATCCGCTGGGGGGATTGGCACCCAGCAAACCGCTGCACTTGTCGTAGTCCTTTTTACCAAAGATGCTATACACATTCCCTGCACAGAGGAAGAATGCTGCTTTAATCATGGAATGTCCCATGATGTGGATCATGCCGGCAGTTTTCATCCATCCTCCCATGGCAAAGGCGATGAGGATGATGCCCATATTCTCGATGGAAGAATACGCCAGCAGGCGTTTATAGTTCTTTATCTTGAGGATAAACACCGCAGCGATGAACATGGAGGCAAGCCCCAAAACCAAGAAGAGTTGGGAGGCAAGATTACCCAAATGACATGCATCCATCACGCTCTTCATGCGTAGCAGGGGGAGTAAAGCAGTGTTCAGAAGAGCTCCGGAAAGCAAGGCGGAAACTGGTGCGGGAGCTTCTGAATGGGCATCGGGAAGCCAGAAATGTAGGGGAGCAACACCCACCTTGGTGCCAAAGCCGATAAGCATGAACACAAAGGAAACCTTAAGCCAGAACGGCGAGATGGTCTCGGAGAGGGCAAGCACGGTATCCAGCGTCAGGCTGGGGTTGTTTGGCATAGCGATAACCAGCAGCAGGATGCCCACAAAGGCAAGGGCAATGCCGATGGAGCAGATAAACAGGTATTTCCACGCTGCTTCGAGGGATTGCTTGCGGTGCTCGAAGCTGATAAGCATGGCACTGGCAAGGGTTGTGGTCTCCACAAACACCCATATCAGCCCCAAGTCACGGCTGAGATTTGCCACATCCATGGATGCCACGAAAGCCATCAAACAGAAGGTGTAGATACCGCTTTGACGGATGCTTAGGCTTTGCTTTTGGGTGAGAGAATATAGTGCGACGGCAAAGTATAGCACCGAAGAGATGAAAAAGAACCAGATACTAAGGCTGTCGATACCGAATCTGGCAGCCAATGCTGACTCAGGTAGGGCGAAGGCAATGCCTGCTCCCAAGTGCAGGGCAGCATGGCTAAGCACGAGGGTTCGGTTAAGAGTGCGGTTCTTTAGTATCCAAGCGATTGCGCCTGCCAAGAGGGGAAAAAGCCAGAGGTAGATATACAGCATGCTTTAGTCCCTCAAGGTGGAAAGCTCGTCGCTATCCACATCTTCAAAAGTGCTGCTGATCTTATTCAGGAACAAAACTGCGATTAGGATGGAGAGCAGGATGTCCAGCGACACACCGAGGCTTACTATATGAGGCATTTGGCTGCCTAAAGCCAGAGAAAGCAAGAATATGCCATTCTCCATGATCAGATAGCCCATCAGATGAGTTATCAGTTTCTTGTTGGCAATGATGATGAACAAGCCCTTCAAAATGGCAGCGAAAGCGATGCCGAAATGCAGGGGATAAAGGTTCTGATTCACCTTACCGCTCCACAGGGCAATAAAGAAGGCAAAGGCGAAAATTGCCGTCATGGAACCCAGAGAAAAGAAGTTCGATACCGAGGGTTCCACTTCGCGCTTAATGCCGTTTTTATTGATGGTGTCGGAGATGAACCAGGGGATAAGCACGGTTTTGAAAACGATGGTCTCCAAGGCAACAAAGGCGAATTCCCAGGCATTGAACTCTGTGGTTTTGAGTAGTGTAAGCACAAAGAGGATCATGCCCTGAGCGATGAGGATGCGCACGATGCTGCTAAGCATGTTGGTGATGGAGGCAAAGAGCAAACTTACCCCAAAGATAACCAGAAGAATATCCGCCATTATATGCCTCCCAAATTGTGGGCGATGAGGGCTGCCAACACCAGCAGCGAAATGGAAAGAGGGATAAGCACCAGTTCCAGATTGCGGCTGATGCGATAACGGGGCATAAGGCTTTCCACCAAGCCTGTCAGCACTGCCAGCGCTATACTGCAAGCGAGCAAGATGATAGTGATAAGGGTGTTGCCAATACCTTCCGGAATGAGAAAATAGCTAATCAGGCAAGCGTAGATTTGCACCTTCAGGGCTGCACTATAGTGCACAAATGCGAGGTTAACCCCTGAAGTATCCAGTACCATCACTTCATGAATCATGGTTAGCTCCAGATGCGTGGTGGGATCGTCAAAAGGCACTCTTGCACCTTCCACCAGCAGCATAATGAACATTGCCAGGGCGGTCATAATGGCGATGATGATAGACCACTCATTGTGGATATCCACGGTGTGGCGATAAAAGAGCTGCCCCATGCTGTCGAAGCCGCCTGCATAGGCAAGTGACCCAATGATAAGCAGGAATGCAGGCTCCAGAAAGGCAGTGAAGGATATCTCTCGTGATGCGCCCATGCCTTCAAAGCTGCTCCCAACATCCATGGCTGCTGCAACCATAACCGCTTTGGAGAGTGCCAGCAGGGACATAAAGAGGAAGAAATCCCCCTTGAAACCCAGGATTGCCCCCTTGCTGCCAAAGGGAACCAATAATGCTGCCACAAAGGTGGCAGCGAGGCTTAAGGAAGGTGCCCAACGGAAGATGTGGCTGGCGGTGTGGCTGTGAATCTCATGCTTTTTCAGCAGCTTGAAGAAAGTGTAAAACGGCTGTAGGATGCTGGGTCCTTTGCGTCCTGCCCAGATGGCTTTGGTCTTGTTTACCACACCCATGAAAAGAAGAGGCAAGAGGAGGATGAAGGCAATGCTGATAATCATCGGTTCACTCCCAAAGCCCATAATAGCAGCAAGATAAGCGCAAGTAGCAAAAAGCTTATATAGCTGTTTGTCTTGCCATTGTGGATGCCGTCGAACATACGATATAAACGAAAAATCAACTTGCTATGCCTGCCTATACTGTCATTCAGATAGTCCTTCACTTCTTCGTGATAATCCACTTGGTGAGGTAAGTAACCCTCCACCCTTTGCTTGTCGGCTTTCTTGTGCATA
>CALDSN010000034.1 GCA_937924555.1 uncultured bacterium
TTGAGATACGGTTGCGATGCCCAGCACTTTGCTGGGAGGCGCAACCGCATCTCAACGGTAACCCAATAAGCAAGGTATAGGAGATGAGATTGTTTAAGGGCATTATGTCCCATAGATAGGAGGAAACAAAATGAAGGCAAAATTGAAAGTACTATTACCCGGGTTTTCCGGGAATATGGACGATGTGGTGATTTATTATAATTCCCACTTGAACAAGTACATTACACGTCGCAAAGTGAAACCGAAAACAACTCCCGACAACACTGTGGTGAAAGAGATTCACGCCTTTAGAAGAAGAATTGAGGTAAGTGAAGCATATCTGGATGATTGCCGTGAGTATATCAAGAGATATAACCGTAAATACCGTTCGCAGGGAAGGGCATACAGCACTTGGCCCAATGTGTTTATGAAGGTTATGCGGGCACAGTTGAAAGCAAACCCGAATTTGGATTTGACAACACTAAGCAGATCTGAGATAGAGGCACAACAGCTTCCCTGCCGCACACTGTTTAATGCCGTTGCAGCGGGATATCTGGAAACCGTTCCCCATTTTGATGAACTACATGCACCGATTTAACGCTCTGGGGATGGCAATTAACATGATGAAGAGAGATATTTGAGATGAGGATAGATAAGATTACCGATTATGTCATGATATTGTTCATGAGTATCCTGTTTCTGCCGGTTTTTTACCTAAATTTTAACACGAAGCAGTTCATTGGGTACAACATCATCGGTTTCAACTCCGTGTTTTATACGCTGCACCTGTTGATACTCATCCGCAAACCGGTGGTGTTTGTCAGCAGACCCATGCTGTATGCGTATCTGTATTACTTCATCTTTTTCGTATATAGCGTCAGCGGTTACTTTGATACGAGCAACATGTGGTTCTGGCATTATCAGAAACCGGTGTATATCTCCACCTTGATTTATACTTATTACTATATTCGTAAGGACTATAAAGGCTTTGCTTTGATAGTATCGTGGGCTTTGGCTTTTATAACGATTTCAGCAATTCTGAATATCATCCAGTTACACCGCTATCCAGACGCAGCCCGATTCATGTTCATGGGTGCAAGAAGTCAGGGCTATATCGCCTTGGAGGAATTCTACACCCGCATTGGGGTGGCGGGATATGTATTCACTAATGGGGTGACATATCTGGTACCCGTAGGCATTGGCTTGTTTAAGTATGGGCATACAAGGTTTCTCTCAAACTTTGGACTGGTGTTTGTGATACTTATATCCTATAGCGTGCTGCTATCCTCCATTACTGCCCCTATTCTGGTGGTGGCGATTGGGATAACGATAAGCCTCATGGGTAGAGTTCGCCTAAAAGCATCACTATTCATTCTGTTTTTCTTTGCAATTATGCTTACTGCCATTCCCAAGACATTTTATGCCAACATGTTTTACTACGCCTCATATACTGTGAAGAACAAGGATGTGGCGGTACGTTTGAAGGATATTGGAACCAGCATCGAAACAGGTATTGATGTAAACGATCCTGAGACCAGTATGGACAATCGGGCAGAGCGTATTCCGCGAAATATCTCGCGGTTCATGGAAAGCCCCTTGGTGGGTAATGCCCCGGAGAAAGTGGGAGATGAGCAGAACTTCCATACTTTCTGGCTGTATTACTTTGCCCAATTTGGCTTAGTGGGGGGGATGCCCCTGCTGATAGCCCTATTCAGTAACATCCGCCGAAATCTTCCTTTGATAGGTAGTGAATTTCAGTTCTATTACCTCACCTCGGTGCTGATGTTCTTCCTGTTAGGTATCCTGAAGGGATTTGCCAACTATATGTTGATATATTTCATGATAATCACTCCGGGAATCTGCCTACTGGAGAAGCTTAGACGCGATGTTGTGGTTGTCGGAGAGACTTTACCACAACCAGCCCCCACCCAAGCATAAGATATTAAGATACAATAAAGAGGAAAGTATGTTCAATGGTAAGACTATTATCATAACCGGAGGAACCGGGTCTTTTGGCAATGCCGTATTGAGAAGGTTTCTAAATACCGATGTAAAGGAAATCCGCATCTTCAGCCGTGACGAGAAGAAACAAGATGACATGCGCAAGCTGTACATGAATGACAAGATTAAGTTTCACATTGGTGATGTGCGCGATTATGACAGTGTGTGCAATGCTATGACAGGTGTGGATTATGTGTTCCATGCCGCAGCACTGAAGCAGGTCCCTTCCTGTGAGTTCTTCCCCGTACAAGCGGTGCGTACTAACATCCTTGGAGCAGAGAATGTGATCAGGGCAGCCATTGCCAAGCAGGTGAAGAAGATGATTGTGCTCTCCACCGATAAAGCGGTATATCCCATCAATGCCATGGGAATGTCCAAAGCCTTGATGGAAAAAGTGATGGTGGCGTATTCACGGCAACAGCCTGAGGGTGGAACGGTGTTATGCGGTACCAGATACGGTAATGTGATGGCGTCTCGTGGTTCTGTCATTCCCTTGTTTATAGAGCAGATAAAAGCCGGGAAACCGATAACCATCACCGACCCCAGCATGACGAGATATCTGATGTCTCTGGATGAAGCGGTGGAATTGGTGGTATTCGCCTATCAAAATGGTAACCCCGGAGATATCTTTGTGCAGAAATCCCCTGCCTCTACTGTGAAAGATTTGGCACATGCCTTGATTGAACTATTTGGCTCGGATACCAAGATAGACATTATCGGCACAAGGCATGGAGAGAAAAAACACGAGACTTTGGTGAATAGGGAAGAGATGTCCAAGGCGGAAGACCTGCCGGGATATTACCGCATACCTGCCGACACCCGTGACTTGAATTATGAGAAGTACTTCAGCAATGGAGAATCCAAGCTTACGGAAGCGGATGACTATACCTCGGAAAATACCATGCGCTTGACCATACCGGAGATTCAAAAGACTCTGCTCAGCTTGGAGTATGTGCGCGGTGAATTGGCAGCGTACAAAGAGAAGCACCAATAAGGGAGATTGAGATGAGAATATTGATCCTTGGTGGTAGCGGGCTAATCGGGCATAAGCTGTGGCATGTATTTAATCAACAATTTGATGATGTGTGGGTAGGCTTGCATAGAGATAGAGAAGCCTATGCAAAGTATAAGATATTCGATAGTGAGAAGGTTATATACAACTTGGATGTATCTCAAACCGAGCAGCTTATCGGCGCTTTGAAAGCAGTGAATCCCGATGTGGTACTGAACTGCGTGGGGATAACCAAGCGTAAGGAAGAGATTAAGGATATTGCCTATGCCCTGCGCGTGAATTCACTTTATCCGCACCTCTTGGCTAAATGGGTGCGTGAGAACGGAAAGAGGATGATCCACTTCTCCACGGATTGCGTGTTTAACGGTGCTTTGGGTGATTATACCGAGGAAAGCCCCACCACCGCAGAAGATACCTATGGCAAAACAAAAGCGATGGGGGAAGTGCAGTATGAGGGGACTCTTACCATTCGCTCCTCGTTTATTGGAAGGGAATTAGAAGGCAAGACTGAGCTGTTGGAGTGGTTCTTGGCACAGCGTGGCAAGAAGATAAAGGGCTTCCACAAGGCTATGTATTCCGGCGTATCAACCACATTCATGGCGAATACAGTCGCAGACATAATCCTTAACCATCCCCAACTATCAGGTTTATACCAGTTAACCAGTCCTCAGGCAATATCCAAGTTTGACCTCTTGCATCTGGCAGCTAAGGCTTTCAAAATGGAAGTGGAGATTATGCCTGATAGTGACTTTGTGAATATTAACACTTTAAACGGAAGCAAGCTACATGCAATCCTTGGCTACCAACCGCCAAGCTGGGAAGAGATGTTGGCTCAGCTTGCCTCAGAAACACTTTACGATTAGAAAGAGGACTTACCGATGAACAATGACGATTTGAAAGTACCACAATTCAAGTCTTTTGTGGATAAAGGGGATTTCGCAGCACTGGAGAAAGTGTTCGAGAATAACTATATAGCTGAGGGACCCTTTGCCAAGGAGTTCCATGATAGACTGTTAGAGACCACCGGAGCAAAGTACGGCTGTTTCGCCAGTAATGGGACTTTGGCACTATACCTTGCCATGAAAGCTCTGGGCATAGGAGCAGGAGATGAGGTGCTGGTGCAGGATATCACCTTCATCGCTTCCGCCAATGCCGTGGAAATGGTGGGGGCGAAGCCTGTGTTCGTGGATATTGTATCCTATGACGACCCAACCATAGACCTCAGCAAGATTGTGCTTACCAAGAATGTGAAGGCTATGGTGATTGCTCATCTCTTCGGCACTGCCTGTAGTAACATCCTGGAGATAAAGAAATACTGCCAAGACAATAATCTACTACTCGTTGAAGATGCCGCTCAAGCATTGGCGATTGACTCCAAGTATGGGCATTGCGGAACCTTTGGCGATGTGGGAACTTTCTCTTTCTATGCCGACAAGACCATCACCACCGGAGAAGGTGGCTTCGTGGTTACCAACAACGAACAGACCTACGAAAGGATGCTGTATCTCAGGAACCAGGGTAGGCTGAAGAGCGGTACCTTTGTGCACCCGGAGATTGGCTATAACTTCCGTATGACCGATATGCAATGCGCCCTTGGCTTGGCTCAGTATGCTAAGCTGGACTATATAATCGAGCGTAAGCATTACATCTATAATAAATACCTTAGCTTACTGGGTGACAAGGTGCAGTTCCTTAAGCTGAATCCTGATTTTGCGCATATTCCCTTCCGTGTGGTGGTTTACACCCCCAAGGCTCACGAAGTGATGGCAGAGATGTCCCAAGTGAATATTGAAGCAAGAACGGTATTCTATCCCTTGCATCAACAGCCATGCTACCAATATCTAGGCTATAGCGATGCCGGTTTCGAGCAATCTGTGAAGTGCTATGAGCAAGGCATGTGCCTACCTACTTGGGTGGGGATAAGCGACGAGATGATTGAGAAAGTGGCTTATAATCTTATCAAAGCAATAGAGAAAGTGAAGTTAAACGAAGGGGATAAGCAATGAAAGTAATGACCATTGTCGGAACCAGACCGGAGATTATCAAGATGAGCCGTGTGCTGGCAGAGATAGAGAAGCATTTGGAACTGGTGATTGTGCACACCGGGCAGAACTATGACTATGAACTGAACGAGCTGTTCTTCGAGAACCTCGGTGTCCGTAAACCTGATTACTTCCTGGATGTTGCAGGGGAAACAGTTGCCCACACCATTGGTAATGTGATAGCCAAATCCGATGACGTGATGGAGAAGGAAAAGCCTGATGCAATACTCCTGTATGGAGACACCAACAGCTGTTTGGCGGTCATCTCTGCAAAGAGACGCAAGATACCCGTGTTCCACTTTGAAGCCGGTAACCGCTGCTTTGACCAACGAGTTCCCGAAGAGCTTAACCGCAAGGTTTTGGACCATCTTAGCGATATAAACATTCCATTAACAGAGCATGCCCGCCGTTACCTGCTGGCTGAGGGCTTAAAGCCCGAAACTGTAATCAAGCTCGGTTCCCCCATGAAAGAGATTCTATACCACCATATGGACGAGATAAAGGGCTCTAAGGTGTTGGAAGAGCTTGGCTTGAAAGAGGGTGAATACTTCATCGTAAGTGCCCACAGGGAAGAGAATATCGATTCGGAAACCAACTTTAACGATATGCTTGATACCCTTAATGCCATCGCAGAGCACTATAAGTACCCCATCATTGTGTCCACCCACCCTCGCACCCGCAAGAAGCTGGAAGCCCTGGACAGAAAGGACTTCAACCCCCTCATTCGCTTCCTGAAACCCATGGGATTCTTTGATTACAACAAGATGCAGATGCACGCCACCTGCGTAATCTCCGATAGTGGCACCATCACCGAGGAATCATCTATCTTAAACATCCCTGCCATAACCATACGCCAAGCCCATGAACGCCCCGAAGGTATGGACGAAGGCACTTTGATAATGACAGGTCTTAAGGCAGAGTTGGTAATTAAATCCATCGAGATTGTCACCACCCAAGCCAAGGAGAAGGATAGAGCTTTCCGTTTGGTATATGATTATGACGTGGACAACTTCTCCAAGAAGTTCCTTCGCATCCTGATGAGCTACACAGACTATATCAACCGCACCGTCTGGAAGAAGTAAGAATTAACCAATACCTTTTACGTCAGCAGGGAGTTAGCATATGTCAGAACCGTTTGTGAACAAGTATCCCCGTGTTCTTATATACGGCATGAGCTTTAAGCCCACCACCGGAGGTGGCATTACCTTATACAACCTCTTCAAAAACTGGCCTTCGGAGAATCTTGCCCTGGCA